>JACOST010000011.1 GCA_016178705.1 Deltaproteobacteria bacterium
GATGAACTTGTCCTGCTTCAGGTTGTACGGTTTGTACCGCGCCATCCGCCCCGCCCCATCCCCTCAGCCGCCTCCGCATCGAGACGCTGCTCGGTAACACTGATTCTACAGGACGTGCGGAGTTTTTCTACAGCCTCAACGAACGCCGTAGATCTCCGGCGCGGCCACCAGCGACATTGAGACGGTCGGGGCTCCCGCAGGGTGTTTCGTTGACATACCACATGTGGTATGTCGGGACTCGGATGCCATGGGGAAGCGTTGAGCTGGAAGCGGAGGTGGCGGAATGGATCGAGGCGCTTTCTGCTGCGGAGTTTGGTCGTGCGGAGTTCTACATCGACCTATTGGCAGACCGGGGACCGTTGCTGGATCAACCCTATACGCGGCAACTGCGGGGCAAACTGCGAGAGCTGCGCTTCTATCTCGGCCCCCGCGGCGAGGCGATGCGGTTGTCCTACTACATTGCAGGGGGACGACGGATCATCCTGTTGACAGTGTTTCGCAAGCAGCGGCGGCACGAGCGGGCGGAGATCGAACGGGCACATCAGGCAATGCAACGGTGTATAGAGGAGAGGCATGGCGCAGAAGACCGTGACGAAACGGCGTAGTTGGGCGAAGATCAAACGCACGAGAGCTGGCAGTGCACAACGGCGCGTCGGTTATCGGCAAGCCAAGGAAGCTTTCGAATTGGCGGAACGGGTGAGGCAGGCGCGCGAACGCCTCGGTATCACGCAGGCGGAGCTAGCCGCCCGCATCGGCAGTACGCAGCCGGCAGTGGCGCGCCTCGAATCAGGAGGTAGTACCCCGAGTCTTGCCACGCTGCACCGAATCGCCGCCGCGCTCGGTTTGGAACTCGTGGTCGAACTGCGCGCGCGCCGGGCCGCTGCCTGACAATCGGAGCCGACTGGGGCTCGCCGTTCTCACCGCACATCATTGCGCGGGATGGATCACGCGCGAACACGCTTCAACCAGTAGCCCGGTCGCCGGCCCTCATGGAAGACGACCTTCATCGACGAAGAGCTGTGCGTACTCTCGCGAAGGCTTCTTCCGCCGGCACCCCCCGGGCCTTGCCCGACCGCAGTTCTTCGAGGCGACGCCCTGCTCGGCGAGCCAGAGTGCCTCGACGTCCGGATTGATCTCCTCGTCCAAGCTCGCGATGAGTTCTCGCGCAAGGCGAACACGCTCTTGCTCGGGCAATTCCATTGCGCTGACTACGATCGCCTCAAAGCGAGCATCCACTCCCAAATCCTCCCGCGCCGCGCCACTCTGGCTCTTCGGTTCGAGCAAATCCCAGAGGTTGCCATACAGATCTTTGAACACGGCGAGCGTGCCATACGGCTCGTTCTTCGGCTCGCGAACGAAGACGATACCCTGCGCCTTGTAGTGCTCGTAGTCCCTCCAGAAGCTGTCCGTGTAGAGGAATAGGAACACCCGACCGCCCGTTTGTGCGCCGATACGTGACTCCTGCTCTGGAGTTGACGCCTTCGCAAGCACAAGGCGAGACTCACTCGCACCCGGGGGCGTGATGACAACCCATTGCTTCCTTTGCTCGGAGACGAATTAGTCTTCGACAAAAAGGAATCCCAGCTTGCCAACAAAGAAGTCGAGCGCTTCGTCGTAGTCGCGAACGACGAGTGAGACCAAACCGAGAGATTGCTTCATCCGTGGCACGTTCAACGGCTTGGAGATGAGCCGCGCGTTCCCTTCGCGTCCGCATCCATCGGGGTAGGTCTTCGCGAAACCGGGAATGAATTGGCTGTGTCTCGTTTGATGATGCCAGACAATCTCTTGAGCGTAGCCAGAGCCCGATCGAAGTACTTGCGATCGACTCCGATTGGATCGCCCACCTGTCCGCGACGTTTCGACCCAGCCTTCGCCAGGTAGATGAGATTGACAATTCCAGTGCTGTGGACCAACAGGTCGCGAGTCGCCTTGATCTCAATGTATCTTTCGAACTCCGGCGCAGTTGTATCAACGCCGACAACTTCCCCCACGTAGGCGAGGTACGCATGCGGTGCACCGTACATTACTGAGTTCAGATGCCCGTCTATGGCCTTTTGCAGTGCGTCTTCGATACTGTCAGCCCTGAGAAGAAGTTCGGTGGGAACCGTCTTGCATGGTGCGACCCCGTGCACGGCAATGCCCAACTTCTGCGGATACTCCACAAATACGAGCTTCAGAACCTCCGCAATGAGAGACTCAAACCGCGAGACTGCCATGACTAGAAATGCTTCGTAAAGCGATCCGTTCATGAACCGGTGATATATGTTCTTCAGCTCCTGGTCTGTTCGCTTCGCAAATTTGACTCGGTCGACCGCGGGGACGTAGTAGCGCCGATCCTTGCGATGCGTGGAATGCTCGTAGTCCTCTTTCGCGTCCTTTAGCAGCGGCAGGACTTGGTTGAGAAAGATGTGCACATCGTTCATTTCGCGCACGAACCGATACTGGAGGCCTGCGATTCGCAAGGCAAGTGGACGCTTTGCCATCAGACATCCCTGACTTCTGACGGTTGGTAGCCTTGGGCCCTAACCCCATTGGTTCCACGCAGCACTTCGAAGCAACTGGGTCTGCATCCCGCTTCCGATTTCCTCTTGAGGATCGGCGTGGCAAACCCAGTCTGAAACACTCCCATTACTGGCTTCCTCATCGGACCTAGCATGTACTTGACCGGTCTGTGTAATGCGGCCACCGTTGCAGGGCTCGCAACATAGCACCGGTAGCGCGCGGGGCCCAAACGACTGGAAACCTCTTCTGCCACTAGCGCCGATCGCCCGGATTGGGCACCGCGCCCGCTCTGCGATTGAGTACGTGGTCCTACAGCGACAGACGGGCGATCAATGCCATCAGTGGAGTGTGCAGCACACCATTGCTCGCGATCAAACCTGAGCGAATCGTCTCCCGCTGATTGAAGCGCAGGGGCTGGCCGTCGCGATCGGTCATGCGGCCGCCGGCTTCGGTGATCAGCAACGTGCCGGCGCAGATGTCCCACTCGTTCTTGGGGGTGAGGCTGAAGGTCGCGTCGGCGCGTCCCGCTGCCACGAGCGCGAGCTTGAACGCGACGCTGCCGGTGAGTGCCACTCGCATGTGCGGTTTGAACGCGTCCCATTCGCCGCGTTTGTCTTCAGAGCGGCTGGCGAGCACGCGGGCGTTGTTCAAGTTCGCTTCGGTGCTGACCCGCACGCGCTCGCCGTTCACGCTCGTGCCGCCGCCGCGCTCCGCGGCGAATACTTCGTCGCGAATCGGATCGTAGCTGACAGCAACGATCGGCTCGCCCTGTTCGACCAGCGAGATGCAGACGCAGAACTCCGGCACATGCTGCACGAACTCCTTGGTGCCATCGAGCGGATCGACAATCCACACGCGCGACTGACTCAGGCGCTGCGGATTGTCGCGGGTCTCCTCCGACAACCAGCCGTCGCCGGGAAACGCGGCGTGGATGATCGTCTGGACACGTTCGTTGGCCTGCAGGTCCGCTTCAGTGACGGGATTGTCGTGCCCCTTCGAGCGCACTTCGAAGGGCGTGTCGTAGATCGCGCGGATCACGGCGCCGGCGGCGCGCGCGGCCGCGACCGCGACTTCGAGTTCGCGGCGGGGCATCACTTCGCCGCGCGCGCGGCTTCGTACTCGCGCGTCAGGTTCGCCAACAATTGGTCGCGCCGATCGTACAAACGCCGCGGCGGACGCGGCGCGTGGTTGGCGAGCGCGTAGGCGGTGAGGATCGGCAGCGCAACCGTGGTGTCGAGGTAACAGACAACCGTATCGGGCAACGCGTTGGGATCGATCTTGCCCCAACTCACCGCTTCGCCCGGCGTCGCGCCCGACAACCCGCCAGTGTCGGGCCGGGCGTCGGTGATTTGGATGAAGAAGTCGTGACCCTTCTCTTCGATGCCAAGCACTTCCTGAATCTGCGGCTCGGTCTGCAACACAAAATTCTTCGGCGAGCCGCCACCGAGCATCAGTACGCCGCTGCGGCCACTACTCCGCTTTGCCTCCAACACAATCGCCGCGGTCTCGTTCACGTCGCGCGAGACGTCAAAGGCCAACTGGTTTCCCGCGAGCGCCAGCGCGGCGACGTTCATCCCGATCGAGCTGTCGCCCGGCGACGATGTGTAGATCGGCACGCCGTGTTCGTGCGCCGCCGCCAGCAACGACTTGTTGCCAACGCCGAGCACGCGTTCGCGTTCGCGCACGTAAGCACCGACGCGATAGTGAAACTCCGCCGTGCTCATCGCCCGCTGGAACTCCGGCGCTGCGATCACTTGTCGATAGAACGCGTCGGTTTCGAGCAGCACCGTGTAGTCGAAGAAAATATCGTAGATGCGGACGACACCTTCTTCGCGCAACGTGACGTCGTTGACGAAGGGCGTACCCACATGCATCGCCAGGCCAATGCCGAAGTGGGTGTCGTGATAGAGATTGGCGCCGGTGCTGACGATCCAGTCGATCATGCCGGCCTCGATCAACGGAATGATCGCCGCGATGCCCAGCCCGGCGGGGGTGAGCGCGCCGGTGAGACTCACGCCGATGGTCACGTCCGGCTCCAACATCTTGCGCGCGAAGAGCTGGCAGGCTTCGCGCAGACGCGCCGCGTTGTAAGCGAGAAACGTGCGATCGACGAGGTCGGTCAGCGACAGCGACGCGTCGATGGGTTGCGGATCGATGCGGCGGCTGTGCGCAAGCCGCGAAGCCTTGGCCATTTCCTGTGTCTCCCTCAGTGCGTATCGGCGATGGACTTGCGGCTCCTACCACCTTCGGTTCTGGCGGACAACGACGTGAGTTCGTGACTCGTGACTCGATTGAACGCTCACAAGGAGGATCACGACTCACCGATCACGCTTCACCCTTCACGTCTCACGCTTCACGCCGCCATCACTGCATCCGCGTCGGCTGCCGCGACGATTGGATCTCGACGATGAGTTGGCGTAGCGCGGCGTGCAGCTCACGGCGGTTCTGCGTGAGCTGTTGCGCCAGCTCGCGATGACGGCGGTCGCCGGCGTTGCGGCTGACGAAGTAACGGCGCTGCAGGTCGCTGCGTTCGTTGAGCAGGCGGTCCACCTTCGCGAGCGAGAACAGGCGCACGGTGCCGCCTTGCACGTCCTCGGTGACCGCCAGCAAGCGGCTCAACAATCCGGTGTGATGGTTCACCACCATGCTGGCGAGGCTGCGGCTGCGGATAGGGGACAAGAAGAACGCCGCCTGAAACTCGCGCAGCGCACCGTCGAGGTCGCCGCGCTCGCGCAGCACATCGCCGCGACGCGCGCGCTCGACGTAGCGATTGATGCGCCAGCGCTCGAGGTTGGCGATCACACCGCCGTTGACGGGCAAGCGGGTCGGCGCGCGCGACGAGGCGCGCGCACTCGTAGCCAGGCTCGCCCGCACCGCGTTGTACAGCACCGCGACGAGGTAGAGCAGCACACCGACGCCGGCGAACACCAGCACGGTTGCGAGCAACGCGCTCAGCATGGGGTCAGGCGGCGCTGCACTTCGCGCAGAGCCCGGTAGCCGATCAGTGTGATGCCAAGATCAGCCAGAAGTGACTTGGTGGCAGGAGCGGTAAAGAAATCAAAATCGGCGCGGCGCTGGCGCCAGGAGTCACTCATCGCTTGCATCTCGGGGGCGTCGTAGGCCGCGTGAATGTAGAGTTCGCTCACCCCCGGGCGGAGTTGCTTGAGCAACTTTGTCCAGAAGCTCGGCGTGGCCTCGGGCCGCGGCGGTCCGCCGACGTAGAAGTAATCCGGGCGCAGCACCCCCAGATGATCCGCCTGATCGACGATCGCTCCGAAGCCCATGTCGCGCAGTCGCTCGCCGCGCACCATCCGAATCGGCAACTGGTACTCCGCCGCCAGGCGGACGTAGAGGGCGTGATAGTTCACGTCGAGCTGCAACGTGCCCATGTGCGAATCGAGGTGCGTGACGTCGACACCAGCCGCCAACGCAGCATTGATTTGCGCGCGCGTCTCGGCTTCCACTTCGTCGAGTCGCGCGTGCGCGTAAACGGCTTCAGTGGTGCGATGCAGGTGCCCGCCGCTATCAACCATCGACGGCACGGCCGAACGCCCAAGCAGCGGACCCCACTTGTAGCGTTCCCACTCGCTGGTGTGGGTGACGTGCACTCCCAGATCCGCATCGCGGCGACGGTGCCCAAACTCGACGGCTTCGGCGAACCACGGACACGGCACCATGATGGTGGCCGAGCAGAACGCGCCCTGTTCCAAGCCGGCGACGGTCGCGGCGTTTTCGGCATGGCACATGCCGAAGTCGTCGGCATTGATGATCAGCAACCGCGCGTCGGCAGGATGCCCCAGCAACTCTGTGAGTGGCCGCGTCGACATGGCAATAGATCGCGGCCAGCCATAGCACCTTTTGATGAGGTGGCAAATTGTGTGACGATCGCCGATCGCGTATTCCCTCTTGCGCCACGTCGGTCCATTTCTGTCCTGGCGATGTGCTATACGTCCGTTGACAAAGTGCGGCGCGCCCTTCGAGACGGCGCCTCGCGCCTCCTCAGGACGAGCGGGAAAACGTTGTGGCAAAAAGGGGAGAACCGCTCATGCTGAGGAGCGCCGACAGGCGCGTCTCGAAGCATGCGGGTTCTTCAACGGGCTGCTATACGCGATCGGCGATTTGCGCGGAGGATCTATGCGGTACGATCATCACGACGTGTATGTCGGCAAGGATGTGGGCGGGCGCGAGTGTGTCATCACACCCGAACTGATCGCCACCTACGAAGCCGGCACGGGCGATCGCCATCCCTGGTACCACGACGCGTCGCCGTTCGGTGGGCCCGTCGCGCCGGCCCTACTGTTTCACTCCGAAGTGTATCGGCGTCTGAGCTGGTATCTGCCGAACCTGATCGGCAATCTGCACGCACGGCAGGAGTGGGAGTTCTTCGCCCCGATGCTGGTTGGCAACAGCGTGCGCACGCGCTCAACGGTGGTCGAGCGCTATCGCAAGCGCAATCGCGACTACATCGTCAACGAGGTGCTGATCACCGACAGCGACGGACGCTGGCTGCAACGCAGCCGAACGCACCAGAGCTTCCTGGTGCAAGAACCGATCGATCCAAACCTCGACGTGGTCGACAAGCAACGCGAGAAGCGCAGCGATCGCCGCTTCGACATCGGCGAGGGGCCGGGCGAAGCGATCGCGCCGGCGACCCGCGCGATCACGCTGGCGATGTGCGAGGCGTTTTCCGGACCCGAGAAGAACTACCACACCGACCGCGACATGGCGCGCATGCTCGGCTTCCCCGACGTCGTCGTGCAGGGGATGATGTCGATCTGTTTCGTCTCCGAGATCATGACCAAAGCCTTCGGCGAAGGCTGGTTCCTCGGCGGCAAGTTGAGCGTCAATCTCGTCAACGTCGTGTGGGGAAACGACACCGTGACCACGCACGGCAAGATCCGCGAGCGCAACGGCGAAGGCACGGCGACCCGCGTCCATCTCGATGTCTGGAGCGAGAAGGCCGACGCGACCAAAACGCTCATCGGCAGCGCGAGCGCAGTGCAGGCGTAGAATCGTCACCTGCGCTCGCACGATCAACCGCGACGCGAGGATCGCTTACGCACCCGCACAGTCGTGCAACGCCGCATTGATCGCCTTGAGGAGGCAGTCGACGGTCACGTTACCGTCGTCGTTGCAAGCGAACGGCGGGCATCGATTGATGGGTGTGGCACCAAGAGCGATGTTCAGCCCGATCACCAGCTCGTCGATGGTCACCGTGTGGTCCCGATTGCAGTCGCCGGGACAGGCCGGAGGGCTCGGAGTTGTCGTTGGGCTTGGCGACCCGCTCGCTGTAGCGGTCGCTACCGCGATGGTCATCACCGCCCCCGTTTGTGTGGTGGTGTGAGTCGGCGTCGCCGTCAACATCTCGATGATGGTCGCACTCGGCGTCGGGGAAAGATTCGGCGTCACCATCGCCGTTCGCACCGTCGCCGTTTGAGTGATGGCTGCACTCGGCGAGAGAGTCGGTGTCGTCGTCACTGTCGGGATGGTGGTCGCGCTCGGTGTGCGGAGCACCTGGCGTAGACCGAAGACGGTGACACTCTTGTTCCCTCCGACGTAAACCCTGCCGTTGGCGATCGTCGGCGAGACGAACTTGACCGCCGGACTGGCGTCGTCGCGGCCGCCACTCAACTGACTGCTGTTGTACAGCTCAATCGACAAGTCGTTGGCGTCGTATGCACGCAGCACCGCCGGGCCGTTGCGCCCGAATGCGTCGGTCTGCACTGCCCAGACAATGGCATCGCGCGATCCGTTCGCCGAGACGCTCGGCGAGGCGCCGGGAAATCGCGAGGAAGCTGACGCCTGTGAGACCGGTTCAGTCGACAACCGTCCGTCAGTGAGCCGAAACGCCTTCAGCACATCCGAGGCTGCCCAGTAGTACACCGTGCCGTTCCAGTAGGCCGGCATGCCGAAGGTGGGGCCCAGGATCTTTGAGAGCGACTGCACAATCTGGGAGTCATCGCTGCTGTTGAAGTGACCGAGATTGTCACGATCCACAAGATAGACGGTGCCTTCCTTGCCCGCGGCAACCGCGAGATGGGGATGCAGTCCGGGCTGATCCGGCAGCAGCAACACTCCGGTGGAGCCAAAATCCAGGTCGCTCGCGCTTAGTGCCGCTTGATTGAACGGTGTGAAGTAGTCGATCAGTTGCAGACCGCCACTGGTGTTCAGCTTGAGCAAGCTGTCACCGAAGTCGCGTCCGTCGGTGGCGGCGTCGAACGTGCCGTTGCCGGTTGCCCCATAAAGATAGCCGTCGGCATCGGTCGACAGGCCGGCGCCGCTCTGCCAGATCCCGCCGGCTTTTCCGTCAGGAGTGGCGTTGAATACGGCGACTTGCTCCAGCGTCATCGCGTCGTAGCCGATGATCCATCCGTGAAACGGCTTGGCGTCGCCGTGTGACGCCCACGCGATGTACACAGCGCCGTCATGCAATAGCAGACCCGCCCGTTGATTCTCACGGAGCGGGTTGAAGCTCAGGATGCCGCCGACGTTGTCCGGGCCGGTGCTGGGAATCTCAGCCGCGATCGTCACCGGTCCGCCGAACTTCTCCGCGCCGGTCGCCAAGTCCAACGCGTGGAGGCGCTGCGCGTAGCCGCCAGGCTCCTTGGTTCTAGAGACTACGTACAGCGTCTCGGTCATCGCATCGATGACCGGCGTCCCCGTGATGCCGATTTCAGGCGAGATATCTGGGCTGCCGCCTACGTCGGCGTTGGGAATCGTGGTGATTCCCGCGGCTGGATCGAGGAAGCTGTTGTGCCACAGCGGGACGCTGGCAGCGTCGGCGCTATCGGCATCGAACGCGTAGACGCTGTCATGTTGCGTGGCGACATAGACGACGTTGCGCGCGCCGACCTCGGGAATGAGCATGTCAGGAACGTACAGCGGCTGCGCGTAGACGGCGCCATCGACTGAGTAACGGAACAGGCGGCCGAAATCGGCCACGTTCACATTCTCCGGCGTGAGCACCGCCTCGACGAGGTTTTGTCCCGTGCGCGCGTTGTCGTTGTGATGCGTCAGCATGCTGACTTGGCCGCCGACGGGTGGCGCAAGCAGCAGTGCAGCCAGCGCGATGCTGGCGTTGACCGCACGTGGATAAAACCTCCCTCGACCTGGATTGGCATCCCAGTGCATTGCGCATCAGCCTCGGGACGGGCCGCATGGGCTCAACGACACGATCATGACGCGAGGTCCCGGCACATAAGGCGCACGCCCGCGAACGATCTGCAAGACAATTTCCCGGCAAGAAAATTGACTTCACCGGCACCGGTCATTAGACTCCGGCCTCACTTCAGCGGAGAGGAATCGCAGGCATGGCTTTGAAACATGTGGTGGTCGGCGTGGTGTTCGGCGTGGTGTTCGGCGTCGTGTTCGGAATGATCGCGTTGCTGGGGGCATCGGCGGCGCACGCGGGGTGGGTGATCGAGGAATCCAACATTACGACCAGGCCGAAGGGCGAGCCCGGCCCGGCCGAACCGGCAACCACGCGCATCTCACAAGGACGCATGCGCATCACCCAGCCGAGCACCATCACCGTGCAGGACCAGGTCAAGCAGCGCTTCACCATCTTCGTGACTGACCGCAACACCTACTGGAGCGGAACGGTGGACGAGTACGTCGCCGAGATCGGCGCCGACCGCCACCCAGCCAAGCCCAGCGCGAACGTGACGAAGAAAGAACAGAAGAATGCTGCGCCAGCCAAGCGACCGCGAAAGTCACCGCTCGATGTCGCCAATCTTCCCAAGATCACGATCCGCAAGTTCGACGAGCACGCGAAAATCGCCGGCTACGACACCACGCTCTACCAGATCGACAGCAACGGGAAGCGCTTCCAAGAAATCTGGATGACCGACGCGATCAATATGAAGGACGATCTCGATCCCAAGCGCTACAACGAATACCAGCTCAAGCTCTCTGCGATGATGCGCGGCGCAGCGGCGCCGAGCTTCAACGCCCTCTATCGCAGCCCCGAGTATCTGACGCTGATGCAGTCGGGCTTCCCGCTCAAGACCACCGTCTATCACATCGCCGGCAGCTACACGCGCGAGGTTCGCAGCATCACCAAAGCCGACGTCAGCGACGGCGATTTCGAGCTGCCGAGTACCGCACAGCAAACCTCGCTCAACGATCTGTTCGGCCCGCCGCCGAGCAAGTAGGCGACTCCATGCTGGCTCCTGGAGATGTCGCCCCTGACTTCAGCGCCACGCTCGCGGACGGACGCGTCGTCCGCTTGCGCGACTTTCGCGGCCAACGCCACGTCGTGCTGTACTTCTTTCCCAAGGCCTTCACCCCGGGGTGCACGCGCGAGACGTGCACCTTCCGCGATCAGTACGCGGATCTGCGCGATCTGGGTGCCGAGGTCATCGGCGTGAGTCTCGACACGCCGGCGAAGCAGGCCGAGTTCGCCAAAGCCCAGGGGGCCGAGTTCCCGATGATCGGCGACCCGTCCAAAGAGATCGGCCGCGCCTACGACGTCCTGCGTTTGGGCGGCTGGTTGTTGGCCAAGCGCGTCACCTTTGTCATCGACAAGCACGGGATCATTCGCAACGTGATCCACGCCGAGTTCGACGTCAATCACCACATCAACGCCGCGCGGCAAACGCTGCGCGAACTCGACGCGTGAGCACCGGCGCCATTACCGTCACCATCGCTCGGCGCGATGAGTTGGCGCCCGGCGAGACCAAAAAATTCTTCCTCGATTGCGACGGCTTCACGATCGAATGCTTCGTCATCAATCACGCGGGCGCGCTGCATGCGTGGATCAACCGCTGCCGCCACGTGCCGATGACGATGGACTGGATCGAAAATCAGTTTCTCACCGACGATGGCCAGTACATCCAGTGCGCGACTCACGGCGCCTGCTACGAACCGGCGACCGGCGAGTGTGTCGGCGGCCCGCCGCTCGGCAAGGTTTTGATTCGCGTACCGCTCGAGATCGTCGGCGACGACGTGCGGGCTACCTGTCCGCCCGATGCGATTTCAGACGATTTGCGACGACAACCAGGATAGTGACGGCCCTCGATACGATCGCTTCGCGATCTACTCGGGCAAACGGATTGTGAAAATAGATGAAACAACCGCTTCCCCGAGTAGCGGTCCAGAGTAGAAACCGAAGGCTTCGTATCGAAGGGCTGCGTATCGAGGGGTCACCGCTTGCGCAAAGCAATTCCCAAGCTCACTCCGGCTCGTCGCCGAAGTGAGCGCGAACGATACGCTCCTTGAGGTACTCGAGCGTGCCGAGGTCTTCGACGATGTCCCCGCCGGTGTCATAGAAGAAGATCTCGCCGTTCTTATTGCGGCCCACCGCCACCAGCCACTCCAACTCATCGCGATCTTCGAGCAGGTAGTTAATCGTCTGAGCGACCCCTTTGCCGGGGATGATTGTGACTTTCGGTTTGAGGGATTTCTGTTCCTTAGCCATACGGCAGCCTACCTCGCTCGCGTGAGTTCAAAGCATGATGCCCGCGCGCCGACTCACACCGCGGCGACGCTACACCAGCACCGGGTCCCTATCAAGCCAGAGTTTTCAGAGTCGCAAGCACGACGGTTTCCACGTGATAGGTTTGCGGAAACAGATCGATGGGCTGCACGCGTGCGATGTGGTAACGCGCGGCCAGCGCACGCAGATCGCGCGCCAGTGTCGCCGGATCGCAGGAGACATAGACGATGCGCGTCGGTGCGAGTTCGAGCAGCGCCGCCATCACTTCCGCCGCGCCGCTACGCGGCGGGTCGAGCACGACGACGTCGTAGCGCTCGCCCCGGCGCAGCGCCGTGGCGACGCCGTCGGCCGCCGACGCCGAACGGAACTCGCAATTCGTCTCGTGCAACGCGCGGACATTCGCGATGCCGTCTTCGATCGCGAGTTCGCTCTGCTCGACGGCAACCACTCGCGCAACGCGACGGGAGATCGGGAAACTGAGGTTGCCAGCCCCCGCGAACAACTCAAGGACACGCTGATCGGGCTCGAACGCGCCCGCATCCAGCACCGCTTGCAGCAGCAAACGATTGCCCGCGCGACTCACCTGCGTGAAGGTACCGGCGCGCACGATCCAGCGCAGACCGGGTTCAAGGTCGAGCGCGCAGCGCTCGTCACCCCAGGCGCGGCGGCTGCGCTTGGCGCGCAGCACCAGGCCGGCCACGCGCGGCCGCGCACGCAAGAATGCGTCACACACCGCGTCGTCGGCGCTGGCAAGCGTCCCGCTGGCCTCGCCCGCGAACACCCAGCGTTGACCGTCCGCCGCCGCGAAGATCTCGATCCGGTTCACGGCGCTACGCAGTTGCGCTGTCCATTCGGCCGCGACCGGAATCGCGTCGTCGAGCAGCGGCTCGCCGAGCAGGCAGCGCGTTACCGGCACCAGTTCGTAGGTACCGCCGGCAAAGAAGCCGACCTGCTGGTGATCGACGCGCAGACTCAGGCGATGGCGATAGCCAAACTCCGCCGGCGCGGCGGAAATAGACCGCCAGTCGGTGTGCGTCAGATCGACCGCGCGCGTGAGCTGGTCCCGCACGTTCTTTTCTTTCGCGCGCAACTGCGCCGCGTAGTCGATGTGCTGCCACGGACAGCCGCCGCAGCGCGGCAGATAGGGACAAGGCGGCACGCGCCGGTCGGGCGACGGCTGCACGACCGCAGTCACGTCGGCATACGCGAAGGTGCGACGCTCTTCACGGATCGCCACCTCGACCTCGTCCCCCGGTACCGCAGCACGGACGAACAACACCTTGCCGTCGCGCCGTGCGATCGCGTGAGGTCCGTAGCTCAAGCCGGTAATCCGCACCGCCGCATCACCCATGGTGCAGCCATACTAGAGGACCCGCAGAAACTGTAGGGGCGATGCAATGGGCGTTTCACGCCTCCACGCGAGTTTGGTACAGTCAGCCGTCATGGTACCGCGACCGATTCGAATTCGCCGCGGGCGGCGTACAGACTTTACAGCGGTGATGGCGCTGCTGGCCACCACCAACGCCGCCCTGCCGTCACCCGATCGCGCAACGCTGCGCCGCTTCCGCCATCTGGTCGCCGACCTCGGCACCGACTTCTACTTGGCCACGGTCGATGAACGAATCGCGGGCGTCGCCCACATCACCTACGCGCGCCAACTGGCCGATCGGCCGATCGCGACTCTCGCGACGTTGATCGTAGCGCCGGGCGAGCAGCACGATGGCATCAGCAGCGCGTTGCTGCGCTTCGCCGTCGAGCGTGCCCGCAAGCGCGCTTGCAGCGGATTGCGCTGCGCAGTCCGCGATGATCGTGACCCCGACGCTGCGGAATTTCTCACGCACGCCGGCGCCGCCGCGGCCGGTCGTCTCTTCGAGCTACCGTTGCCCGAGGCAGCGACCGGCGAGCCACTCGAAGCGTAAGCAGGCACTAGAGGAAGGATACGGCATGGCGGAGTTCTCGAAAGCCATCGCGCGATTGATGGAAGAACGAGTACCGGCAGCGAGCGATCCGCCGGCGCTGCGCTCGGTCCTCGACCGGATGCGCGCGTTGCTGACGCCGATCGAACGTCCGTTCGCCGATGCCTTCGCGCGTCAACTATTCAGCAAAAGTAGCCTCGATCAACTGAGCACGGGTGACGTACAGATGTGGGCCGCCATCACGGTCAACGCCTGCCGCTATTTCGTCGAGCCGAGTACCGGTGCGCCGCGCGTGCGGGTGTTCATGCCCGAGGCGACCCGTGATGGGTGGGAAGGCTCCAGCACCGTGGTGCAAGCCACCATGCCCGATCGGCCGTTCATCATCGACACGATTCGCGAAGGCGTGCAGGCCGCGGGCGGGAAGCTCCACCGATTGCTGCACCCCGTCCTCGGGGTCGAGCGCGATCGCCACGGCGCGCTACGTTCGATTGGCACCCCCGAAGTCGTCGGACAACACGAGTCGTTCGTGCACGCCGAGATCGAGCGGGTCGCCGACCCGGCCGCATTGCAGGCCGCGTTGCTCGGGCGCTTGGCGGCGCTACAACTGGCCACCGACGACTACGCGGCCATGCGCACGATCGCCACCAAGCACGCCGACGCGCTGCGCGCCCGCACCTTGGCGCGGCCGTGGAACGAAGGCGCCGAAGAGGTCGCGGCGTTCCTCGAGTGGCTGACGCAGAAGCATTTCGTGTTTCTCGGCTACCGCGAGTACGAATTCTCCGGACAAGGCAGCGAGCGACGCGCCGCGCTGCGCGCTGGCTCTGGACTTGGCATCTTGCGCGACGAAGCGCGCTCGACCTACGCCACCTCGCAACGGATCGCACCGGGGCTGCGCCGCCGTCTCAACGAGCCGCCGTTGCTGATGGTGTCGAAAACCAACGCCGAGAGTCCCATCCATCGGCTCGACCGGATGGACTACATCGGGCTCAAACAGATCGACGCCTCCGGCGTCGTCAACGGCGAGTGCCGATTCCTCGGCCTGTTCACCGGCAAGGCCTACGCCGAGCCGTCGAGCGAGGTACCGCTGTTGCGGCGCAAGTTGGAAGCCATCCTGGCGATCGCCGAAGCGCTGCCGGAATCGCATGACTCCCTCGCCATCACGGCCCTGTTCGACACGATCCCAAAGGAGGAGCTGCTGGGATCGGCGGCGGCGGATCTCGCCGATGAAATCGCCGCGATTCGCGCCGCCGAAGGGCACGACGGCATCCGCGTATTGTGTCGCAGCGATGCCATCGCGCGCGGCGTCTTCGTCGTCGTCATTTTGCCCAGCGATCGGTTTGCCGCCGATCTCGAGCGCCGCGTCGGGCAGAAACTGGCGCAGGCGCTCAAAGGTCAGCTGCTGCACCAGCGCGCGGCGCTCGACGACTTCGAGCGCGCCCGGCTGCATTTCTATGTCGGCACGCCGCCCGAGGTGTTGTCGTCGGGAACGGGCGAGCAGCTCGAACGCGAGCTCGGCAGCTTGCTGCGGACGTGGGATGATCGCCTGATCGAGCAGCTGCGCGGCGAGATGCCCCGCACCGCCGCCGATCAGCTGGCCGCGAAATACTTGTCGGCGTTCTCGCCGCGCTATCGCGCAACCACTGATACTCCGCTTGCCGTGCGCGACATTCGTTGCCTCGAAGTGCTGAGCACGACCCGCACACTGCAGGTCGACATCTTCAACGAGCCCGCCGACAGCAGTCCGCGCTTCACGTCGATCAAGCTCTACACCCACGACGTGACACTCGTGCTGAGCGATTGTCTCCCCATTCTCGAAAACCTCGGGCTCCGGGTGTTCGAAGAAGACCACCTCGACGTCCCGCTCGCGGAAGTCGGTGAGGTGCGTATTCATACGTTCTTGGTGCAAGACGCCACCGGAAACACGCTCGACGTCGACCGTGTCGCCGGCCCGCTGTCGGCCACCATGCTAGCGCTGCGCGCGGGATTGGTAGCGAACGATTTACTCAACTCGCTGGTGCTCCACGCGGGTTTGCTGTGGAACGAAGTGGATGTCCTGCGCGCCTACCTCGGCCACGCACAACAAGCCCAAGTGGCCGCGCACGAGCTGCTGATTGAGGCGTTGACGAGCCATCCGCCGTCGGCCGCCCTACTCTTCGAGGCCTTTCGCACCAAGTTCGATCCCGCCTTCAACATGCCTGCGCGTGAGCGCGCCAGCGGACTGCTACCCGAGATCGAGCGGCGATTCTTCGCGAGTCTCGACACCGTCGAGAGCGTACTGCACGATCGCATTCTGCGCGCGCTGTGGGCCACGATAGCGGCCACGGTGCGCACCAACTTCTACGTTCCTCCCGCCAGCGAGCGCGCACGGGCCGGCCGAGGCACCCTCGCGCTCAAGATTGCCTCCGCCGAGTTGCCGCACTTGCCGCGCCCGCACCCTCTGTGCGAAATTTATGTCCATGCCGTCCACATGTGCGGCATTCATCTGCGCGGCAGCCGGGTTGCCCGCGGTGGCATCCGACTGAGCGATCGCCCCGACGACTTCCGCACTGAAGTCCTCGGCTTGATGAAGACGCAGACGGTGAAGAACGCGGTGATCATTCCCGCCGGTGCCAAGGGCGGCTTCGTGGTCAACCGGCGCAGCCCGGCCGGCGCCACCCCCGCCGCGATCGCGGCCGCCTATCGCTCGTTGATTGGCGGACTGCTCGATCTCACCGACAACATCGTCCACGGCAGCGTGGTCCCGCCACCGAACGTCGTGCTCTACGACGAATCCGATCCGTACTTGGTGGTGGCGGCCGACAAAGGCACGGCGACCTTTTCCGACACCGCCAATGCGATCGCTGCCGAATACGGCTTTTGGCTCGGCGATGCCTTCGCCTCCGGCGGGAGTCTCGGTTACGACCACAAGCGGGAAGCCATCACGGCGAAAGGCGCGTGGGAATCGGTACGCCAGCACTTCCGCGCACTCGGCCGCGACGCCGATAGCGAGCCGCTGGCGGTGATCGGCATCGGCGACATGAGCGGCGACGTCTTTGGCAACGGCTTGCTGCGCTCACGCCACCTGCGCTTGCGGGCCGCGTTCAACCACCAGCACATCTTTCTCGATCCCGACCCCGATCCCGTCGCGTCGTTCGCCGAGCGAGAGCGGCTGTTCGCCCTCCCCCGGTCGGGCTGGAACGACTACACCGCCAACCTGATCAGCGCCGGCGGCGGCGTGCATCTGCGCGCAGCGAAGACCATTGCGCTGTCGGATTCCGTACGGCAGATGCTCGGCGTCGACCACGACACATTGAACGGGGAAGAACTGATCCGCGCGCTGCTGCACATGGAGGCCGATCTGCTGTGGAACGGCGGCATCGGCACCTACGTCAAGGCCCACGACGAACCGCACGCCGCCGTCGGCGACACCGCCAATGATGGCGTTCGGGTGGACGCGCGCGATCTGCGAGTCAGAGTCGTTGGCGAAGGCGGCAACCTTGGGCTCACCCAGCGCGCCCGCATCGAGTACGCCCTGAGCGGTGGCGCGATCAACACCGACGCGATCGACAACTCGGCCGGTGTCGATCTCTCCGATCACGAAGTGAACCTGAAGATCGCGCTCGGCCGGCCGGTCGAAACCGGCATCATCACGTCCGAGACGCGCAACGATCTCCTCGCCCAGCTCACCACCGATGTGTGCAACCGTGTTCTCGCCGACAACGTACGCCAAGCGCGCATCCTCACCATCGACCAGGTGCGCAGCCGCACGCGGCTCAACGACTTCCGCGATCTCGTCGTTCAGCTCGAAGCCGAAGCGCAACTCGATCGGCAACTCGAACGCCTGCCCGAGCGGGAGACGCTACGCACGCGGCGCGCAACGTTCCTCGGCTTGACGCGGCCCGAGCTGGCCGTCGTGCTCGCGTACAGCAAGCTGCATCTCCACCAAGCGCTGCTCCAATCGACGCTGCCCGACGATCCGTTTCTAGAGCACTACCTGCGCCGTTACTTCCCAGATGCGGTCACCGAACGCTTCGCCAACGCCGTGCGCGCACACCGGCTGCGGCGCGAAATCATTGCTGTCACCCTCGGCAACTACCTCATCGATGCGATGGGCATGACCTTCGCGATGCGGATCGCGCGCGATACCGCGTCCGACCTTGCCACCGTAGCCAAAGCGTGGACCGCGGTCGTGATCATCGGCGAAGCCGAACAGGTCATCGATCAGTTGCTCCTCGGCACTCCGCCATTGACCGCCGCTGCCGACATCCAAAGCGCGACCGTGCTCGAACTCGCACTCGACCGCGCCACCAAGTGGATCATCGACACCCAGCGGCGTGACCTCGGCATCGGCGATCTGGTCAAGGCCTTCTCGATGTCAGTGGGGGCGCTACAAACCGGCGTGGGCGAGCTGCTGTCAGCGGGCGAGCGGCAACGCGAACAGGCGGGCCGCGATGCCCTGGTCACCGCCGGCGTTCCCGACGTGCAAGCAGACGCGCTGGTGCGCTTGCGCCGTACCGCCGACTTGCTCGAGATTGACCAGATCGCGATGGATATCGAGACGCCCCTCGAAGTGGTCGCCGAAGTGTACTATCGAGCGGTCGATTTGGCCGACTTCGAATGGATACGCCAGAATCTCCTCGCGGTGGCGGGCGAAGACCGCTGGGACCGTCGCGCCAGCGATGGCCTGATCGAGGCGCTCGCCGCCATCCGGCGCCAATTGACGCGCAACCTCTTGCTGCAGCGCACTGAAGGGACGACCGTGCAACGCTGCGTCCTGGAGTATCGCGAGCAGCACGCCGCGCATTTGGAGCGGCTCGGCAGGCTCATCAATGACATTCGCAGCGCGCGGCAACCGACGCTCTCCGGGATGGTCGTGGTCGTCCACGAGCTCGAAAGACTGGTTGGCCGCTGATGGCGCTGCAGGTCCACTTCCTCGGTGCCGGCGATGCATTCTCTGCCGGCGGCCGGCACCAGGCCGGCTATCTCGTGCGCGGATCGCGGGCAACCGCGCTGCTCGACTGCGGCGCCACCACGCTCACGGCGCTGAAGCGCGACCGCGTCGATCCGGCGATCATTGACGTGATCCTGCTCAGTCATCTGCACGGCGATCACTTCGCGGGGTTGCCGTACCTCTTCCTCGAATACACCTACGAGGCGCCGCGCCAACGGCCGCTGCTCATCGCCGGACCGCCGGGCACCGAAGAGCGCGTCGATGCGGTCTACCGCGCGGCCTACAAGGAACTCGCCAAGCGTCCGCTGCCGTTCTCGTTGCAGTTCGTCGAACTGGCTCCGGGCGTTCCGACCAGCGTCGGCGCCTTCGCCGTCGAACCGTTTCGGGTTCCGCACCAAGAGCACGACATCTCCCTCGCGTTGCGGGTGCGAATCGATGATCGGGTGATTCTGTACTCGGGCGACACCGGCTGGACGGAAGGCCTGGTCGAGTGGTCGCAAGGCACGGACCTGTTCATCTGCGAGTGCTGCTACTACGAGACGCGGGTCGACTATCACCTCGACTACCCGCGGCTCGCCGAGCATCGCCATCGCTTTGGCTGTCGCCGGCTGATCCTCACCCACCTCGGCCGCGAAGTGCTCGCCCGCCGCGAGCAGATCACGATGGAACTCGCGAACGACGCGCTGGTGGTGGAGGTCTAGCCCCAATCCGGAAACAAGAAGGACGCGCGACGCGGACCTCCCCCTTTGAAGAAGGGGCATTGAGGGGATTTTCCGATGCGCGCTCAAATCCACCCTGACCCTCCTTTGCCAAAGAGGCGAGCGGCTCCCTGTCGTGTTGACGCGCGCCGAAGTACCGGCGCTGCTCGGCACCCTTGACGGTCTCTCTTGGACCATGGCAATGCTGCTGTAGAGAGCAGGGTTGCGCCTCATGGAGTGCTTGCGAACGACCCGGAGTCATGACGAAAGTGCGCTTGCATCCGTTGCTCATTCAGCGTGATACCCTGCGAGCCCCGGCGTGGGTCGGGCTCTGCATTGGTACGGATAGATGTATTAGCCGGCACGAAACGGCTTCTTAGGTACGCAACCGAATGGAGGACCGATGAAAACCACCCGCACACAATATTTCATCGCTACCGCGCTCCTTGCCGCGCTCGCCTTCGGCGCCGGTCGCACCAGCGCCCAAACCCGCTCCGATGAACAAACGCCCGAGACCCTCACTACCCGGATTGGAGAGCTGAAATACGAGTTCGGCTTCCCCACCAAGGAAACATCTCAGAAGCTCTATGACGAAATGGATTTTCAGCGAGCCTGCCAAGCCTACATGTGGTCATTCCCCGCCGTGAGTTTCGCCTCGATCAAGGCCGGTTTGTTCCGGGATCTGGGAGCGACCTACAACGACGTCGTTCTCTACCAGGACTTCCTCGACACCAAGAGCATCTACCTCACGGGAAATAACCAGACGATCTACGCCGGGGTCCAGATCGGCCTGGCCAAGGATGGGCCGGTCGTGGTCGAGGTCCCCGCCGGGCCCACCGCAGGCGTGTTGGCTGATCTCTGGTTCGAAACATCGGGGGTCGGACGCCTCGGTCCGGACAAGGGCCAGGGCGGCAAGTACCTGCTCGTTCCACCGGGCTACAAAGGTGAGCTGCCGACGAAAGGGTATTTCATCACGCCTTTCAAGACGATGGATGCCAACCTCTTCATTCGCGGCATTGTGATCAAAGGGGACGTGGCAGGAGCCGCCGACATGATCGCGAAGACGCGCCTCTATCCCTATAGTGAGCGTGCCAATCCCAAGCCCAACCGCGTCCTTCGCGTCACGGGCAAATACGTCAACACGGACGAACCCGAGGGGCTCGCGTACTGGAAGCTGTTGTCGGAGGTAATCAACAACAATCCGGTGGCAGAGCGAGATCGCTTTTTCATGGCGATGCTCAAGCCGCTGGGTATCGAGAAGGGCAGGGCGTTTGCGCCGGATGCTCGCCAGCAGCGCATCCTGGAAGAAGGTGCGCGTCTCGGTCATGCCATGGCGCAGACGACCAGCTACGAATCAAGACTGGCCGCTTCCCCGGCCTATCCCGGCAAGCACTGGGTGAACGTGTTGGTGCTCAACACCATGCAGAAAACCGAGCAGGAATCCGAGTACTACAGCCAGCTCGACGAGCGCCTGAACTATTTTTATCTCGGCACTTGGCCAGCCGAAGCGATGAACCTGCCGTTTCCCTCCAAGGGCCAGCGGTATCTGGAAAGTTTCAAGGACAAGGACGGCAACTGGCTGGACGGCTCGAAAAACTACAAGCTGCACGTCCCGGCCAACGTGCCCGCCGAGGAGTTCTGGGCCATCATCGTCTATGACAACCTCACTCGTTCGATGACGATGAACAAGGCCAACCACGCCTCGATCAGTTCCTACGACAAGCTCACCTTTAACGCCGATGGCTCAGCGGACCTCTACTTTGGCCCGAAGGCGCCGGCGGGTTTGGAGAGCAACTGGGTAGATACCAGTGCATCGAAGGGATGGTTCGTCTGGTTCCGCTTCTATGGCCCCAAGGAGCCGTTCTTCAACAAGACATGGGAGCTACCGGACTTCGAGAAGGTCAAATGACCCGGGAAGACCAGCTGACAAGCGGTTGAAGCGGGCGACGCTAGGCCCAACACCCGCCCCCGCAGCGAGGTAGTCGTGCCCCACTCAGTGCTTCAGTTCTGGTTCGAAGAGATTTCGCCTGCGCAGTGGTGGAAAGTCGACGCGGAGTTTGATCGGCTGATCGTGGAGCGCTTCTCTGAGCTCCATGGTCGAGCAACGCGCTCGGAGTTGTTCGAGTGGCGCGCAGAACCCAGAGGACGACTGGCTGAAGTCATCGTTCTCGATCAGTTCTCCCGGAACATGTACCGAGGCGACCGGCTCGCCTTCGCAGCCGACACATTGGCCTTGGCACTGGCCCAGGAGGCCGTGGCGGCAAAGGTGGACCTCACGCTCACGGAGGCGGAGCGAGTCTTCATGTACATGCCGTACATGCATAGCGAGTCGAGGTTGATCCACGAGGTTGCGGAGCGTCTGTTCAAGGAAAGCGGACCGAAGAGCAACTACGACTTCGAACTTCGACACAAGGCCATCATCGACCGCTTTGGTCGTTACCCGCATCGCAACGCAATGCTCGGGCGCCAGTCCACAGAGGAAGAACTTGCATTCCTGGCTCAGCCCGGGTCTAGCTTCTAGGCGGAGCACGTGGGGCCTACCCCATCGCTCAAGCTCAAACGTTGGAACTAGGGCGCGCGATCGCCGTGCTGGCGGCAGAAGTCGCGGCCGGCGCGGGCGTCGTCGGAGTAGGGATTTTCGCGGAATGCCTGGTTGAACAGCGGGCAGGCGCCGGCGAGATCATCGCTACGCGCGCGCGCCCAGCCTTCGATGGTCAGCGCACGCTCGTCCGAGTTCCCCCTTCGTCCCGCCGCTCGTGCCACGTCGATCGCCAGCGGATATTCCTTGTTGATCAGAAACCATCCCGCCAGTGACAGCAGGTTGGTGTACGACACCTTGGAACCGCGCTCGAGCCGCTGCACAAGTCGATCGCGCTCTCGAAAGCGACCTTTCGCGTGATCGACCATGATGAGGCCGGAGGTCGCCGTAATCAGCGGCTTGATCTTGCGCGAGCGGCGGAACTCTTCCTCGGCCTGGTCGAGTTGGTACTGCGCCAGCAACGCACCACCATAGTTGGCATGCGCCCGCGCATTTCTCGGAGCTGCCGCGGCCGTTACCTTCCACAACGTGAGATCGTCGCGCCAGTCGCGGTTGCGGACCACCGTGCGCGCACCATACACGAGCACGAGCAGCACGCCGGCCCACTCGACGTGCCGGCGCGTCATGCCGAGGTGATGACCGATCCGACTGAGCAACAGCACGGTCAGACCCGCAAACCCGAACAGCGGCAGATACAGATAGTGCTCGGCGAAGAAGTCGTGGTGAGGGATCACGTGCGAACTCGGCAATAGCGTCGCGGCGATCCACCACAGCAGGAATACCGCCAGCGGTGCCCGCCTTCGCAACCAGCATGACAACGCAAACACCGCCAGCAGCACCAGCACCGCGGCCCACGCGAGCGGGGATTGGATCGTGGCAACCACCGGCACGGCTGCCGCGGAGTAGTCCGCTAACAATCGCACCGGGCAGATCAACAACACCGCGGCGTGTACCCACAGCAAGGCCACGTTCAAGAAATTGGTAACGATCGTGCCACCCCACCACTGCTGCTCAGTCGGAAACCCGAAGATGGCGAAGTAACTCCCCACCGCCACTCCCACGACAGCCATGGCGCTGTACAGCAGCCATTGCGCCCGCGCCGCCGCAACCGCCGTCGACCACAACGATCGCCCCGACGCCGCAAGCGTACCCGCCGCGCGGTCCGACGGCGCCAGCGTCACATCGTACGCCACCACGAGCAACGGAAACGCCGCCGCGACTTCTTTGCTCAGCGCGGCGAACACGACCGCGATCACCGCCAGCGCCAGGTACCCCCACCGCCGCTCGCTGCGCCATCGGAGGTACAGACTGAACCCCAGCAGCGTCAGCAGCCCGCAGAGGACGTCGCGCCGGCCCGAGATGTACGCCACCGACTCCGTTTGCACGGGATGCACGGCAAACAGTGCCGCCGCCAGCAGCGCCGTCGCGGGATTGAAGCCGAGCTGCTGATACGTCACCAACGCCACGCTGGCGGTGATGGCGTGGTACACCAGGTTGCCGAACCGGTACGACGCCGGCCGATGTCCGCCAATCATGCGGTCCAACACGTAGGACGCGATGCGAAACGGCCGGTACTCGATCGCTCGGCGCTCGACCGCCGTCGCCACCGCCGGATTCACTTCCGGGTTGAAGTCAACCAGGGTGTGATCGTCGAAAACAAAGCCGTTGGGTAAGCTGTTGGCATACACCAACAGCACCAGTGCACCGATGAGCAAGAACGAACCGTAGGAACGACTCCACTTGCGCGCCACGGGAGCGGGAGCTGATTGTGCAACACGGCGGGCGGCACGAGAGCGCTGGCGAGACATTGGACTGTGTCGATCAATTCCGCGCGTCTCTTACCAGCCCGAGTCACGGCGGACCAGTGTCATGCCCCGGGAAGACATCTACAGCGATCCGAATGGGAGAGCGAGCTTTCCGGCGAGCCGTTCGGCTGGCGCAGTGCGGCTCGGCGGAAGCCTCGCCCTCCCAGCGGTGCGTCAGCCGAGTTGTCAACTCGATCGCGAGCCACGACACGAGTCGCCACACATCAGCACCGCGCATCAACATGTGCTATCGACGGTGCGGAGCGATTGGATGGAACGGGAATCGACGAATTTTGCCACGCGCGCGCGACCGCTGCGGCTGACGCTGGTGGGGCCGACGCCGCCACTCCGCGGCGGCATCGCGCACTACACCACGGCCTTGGTGCGCGCGTTGCGACCGCACCACCAGGTACAAGTCGTCGGGTTGCGCCGGCAGTATCCCAAGTGGTTCTTTCCCGGCACCACCGAAGTGGATCGCAGCGCGGTGCCGCTCGCCATGGACGCCGACGTAGTCGTTGATCCATTGCTCCCAACTTCGTGGCCGGCGGCGGCGCGCGCGATCGCCGCACATCAACCCGATGCGATCGTCATGGCCTGGTGGCAACCGGCGCTCGGTGCCGTGCTCGCGTCGTTTGTCCGCTACGCACAACGTCGGTGCTCGACCCGCGTCATCTTCCTCTGTCACAACGTTGGGGCTCACGATGCCACGCCGTTGGATCGGTGGCTCACGCGCTACGGGTTGCGCACCTGCGACGCCGTGATCGCCCACTCCGACTCCGACGCGCGGCAGGTCGCGCGCGTACACCCACGTGCGCGGGTCGTGCGCACGACGCACCCCGCCTACGATCTGCCCGAGTTCGGCGCCGCGCTCGACTCCGCCAGCGCGCGCGCACAGCTCGGCCTCGCCGGTGACGTGCTGCTCTTCTTCGGCTTGATCCGCCGCTACAAAGGCCTCACCGACGTGATCGCGGCGCTGCCGCGTATCCGCCAGCACCGCGATTGCACACTGCTGGTCGCGGGGGAGTTTTACGAACCGCGCGCGCACTACGACGCGCAGATTGAGGCGTTGGGCCTCAGCGAACACGTGCGGCTGTGCGATGCGTATGTGCCGAACGAGCAGGTCGGCGTGTACTTCTCGGCGGCCGACATGATACTGGCTCCGTATCGGCGAGCGACCCAGAGTTCGGTGGTCGCCGTGGCGCAGCAGTTTCAGCGGCCGGTGATCGTGTCGCGCGTGGGCGGCTTGCGCGACATGATTGAAGAAGGCGTAACCGGTCTCAGCGTGCCGCCCACCGATCCCGATGCGCTGGCCACCGCGGTGCTGCGGATTTATGACGAGGGGCTCGACACCTGGCGCGCCCGCGTGCAACAGGCACGCGTGACCACGTGGGCGGAGGAGAGGGATGCCATTGAACGACTTGCAGCGCCCTGAGACCGCCGCCGACCGCGCGTCGCCGACGCGCCTCATCGATCTCTCGATCGTCGTCCCGGCGCACAACGAAGCCGCGACGCTCCGGCAGTTGTGGCAAGAGACCGCCGACGCGTTAGCCGGCGGCTCGCTCGACTGGGAGCTGCTGGTGGTCGACGACGGCAGCCGCGACGGCACCGCGACGATTCTCGACGAGCTGCATCGGGCACATCCACGCTTCGGTGCCGTGTGCCTGCGCCGACAATGTGGCAAGTCGGCCGGCCTGGCGCTCGGGTTTCACCTCGCCCGCGGCCAACTCGTGATCATGATGGACGGCGATCTGCAGGACGATCCGCGCGAGATTCCGCGCTTGGTCGCCGCGCTCGGCGAGTCGGATGTCGTCAACGGCTGGAAGGTCGCGCGGCGCGATCCGCTCGCGCGGCGACTCGCTTCGCGCGTATTCAACTTCGCCGCGCGCCGGTTGTTCGGTCTCAAACTGCACGACCTCAACTGCGGCCTGAAGGGATTCCGGCGCGAAGTGCTCGCCGAGCTGCCGTTGCACGGCGAGCTCCATCGCTTCCTGCCGTTGCTAGCGATGTGGCGCGGCTTCACGGTGACGGAGCTGGCGGTGAATCATCGCCCACGCCCCGTCGGGCGCTCGCGCTACGGACCGATGCGGCCGTTCTTCGGTCTAATGGATCTCGCCACCGTGCTATTTCTCACCCGCTTCAGTCGCCGGCCGGCGCACCTGTTCGGTCTCGCTGGCGTTGGCCTGCTGGTCCCCGGTGTGCTGATCGCCGCGTACATCGCCAAGCTGTGGCTGCAATACGGCAACATTCAGCGCCACCATCCGCTGTTGATCGGCGCGGTGTTGTTGATTGTCGTCGGTGTGCAGCTACTCACCGCCGGCATCTTCGGCGAGCTGCTGGCCACGCTCGCCGCGCCAGCAGATCGTGATTACCCCGTACGATTTCAGCTACCACCGCGATCGTGAGTCGTGTCGGTAAGCTTCACCGGCGCCCATCGGCGGTTGCCGCTACCTTTTGTGGGGCCAGAACCCCGCGGAGATATTGCCCGGTGTAGGAGCCGCTGACGCGTGCGATCTCCTCGGGCGTGCCGGTGGCGAGGATTTGCCCGCCCCCATCACCGCCCTCGGGGCCGAGGTCGATGACGTAGTCGGCGGTCTTTATCACGTCGAGGTTGTGCTCGATGATGACGACGGTGTTGCCGGCATCGGCGAGACGATCGAGCACGCCGAGCAAGCGGCGGATATCATCGAAGTGCAGACCCGTGGTCGGCTCGTCGAGGATGTAGAGCGTCTTGCCGGTGGCGCGGCGGCTGAGTTCTTTGGCGAGTTTGATGCGCTGCGCTTCGCCGCCGGAGAGCGTGGTCGCCGACTGGCCGAGGTGAATGTAGTCGAGCCCAACGTCGTGCAGCGTCTCCAACTTGTTACGGATCGGCGGAATGGTCGCCAGAAATTCGAGCGCGGCGGCGACTGTGAGGTCGAGCACGTCAGCAATGTTCTTACCCTTGTAGGCGACTTCCAACGTCTCGCGATTGTAGCGCTTGCCGCCGCACACTTCGCAGGTGACGAACACGTCCGGCAGGAAGTGCATCTCGATGGTGATCAGGCCGTCACCGGCGCACGCTTCACAGCGGCCGCCCTTGACGTTGAACGAGAAGCGCCCCGGCCCATAACCGCGCGCCCGCGCTTCGGGCAACTGCGCGAACAAATCGCGGATGTGGGCGAACAAGCCGGTATAGGTCGCGGGATTCGAGCGCGGCGTGCGGCCGATTGGCGCTTGATCAATGTCGATCACCTTGTCGAGCAGTTGCCAGCCTTTGATCTCGCCGTGCGCGCCGGGGCGATCTTTGCTGCCGTAGAAGCGTTGCGCCAGCGCTTTGTAGAGCGTGTCGATGACGAGGGAGCTCTTGCCCGAGCCCGACACGCCGGTCACGCAGGTCATGGTGCCGAGTGGAATGTCGATGGTGAGATTGCGCAAGTTGTTCTGTGTCGCGCCCTTCACGGTGAGCGTCCACCCCGTGCCCTTGCGCCGTTGCACCGGCACGGCAATCTCGCGCACGCCGGAGAGATACTGCCCGGTGAGCGAGGCCGGATCGCGGATGATGTCGGCGGGCGTGCCTTGGGAGACGATCTCGCCGCCGTGGACGCCGGCACCCGGACCCATGTCGATGACGTGATCGGCTTCGAGGATAGTGTCGCGGTCGTGTTCGACGACCAACACGGTGTTGCCGAGATCGCGCAGGCGCTTGAGCGTTGCGAGTAAGCGTGCGTTATCGCGCTGGTGCAATCCAATCGACGGCTCGTCGAGGATGTAGAGCACGCCCATCAAGCTGGAACCGATCTGCGTCGCCAGACGAATGCGTTGGCCCTCGCCGCCCGAGAGCGTCGCCGCGGTGCGATCGAGGCTGAGGTAGTCGAGCCCGACGTTGGTCATGAAGCCCAGGCGCTCGACGACCTCTTTCAGAATGCGGCGGGCGATCTCACCCTCTTGGCGCGTCAACGGGAGGTGCGAGAAGAACGCGTGCGCTTCCTTCACCGACATGGCGGCGATGTCCGTGATGGTCTTGTCGTGCACGCGCACCGACAGCGCACTGCGTTGCAAGCGGGCACCGCCGCAGGTGGCGCATGGGCGCGCGTTCATGAAGGCATCGAGTTCGCCGCGAATGTATTCCGACTCGGTTTCCTTGTAGTGGCGATCGAGCCAGGCGATGACGCCTTCGAACGGCCGTTTGAACTCGTAGCGGCGACTGCCTTTTTCGTAAACGAAAGTCAGTTCCTCGTCGCCACTGCCGTCGAAGATCACCTTCTTGACCGTCGGCGACAGCTTCTTGAACGGCGTGTTGACGTCGAACTTGTAGCGACGCGACAGCGCTTGCAGGACTTCTTCGACCGACTTGTAGCGCCCGCTGGCGCTCTTGCGCTCCCACGGCTTGATCGCGCCGGCGGCGAGCGAGAGCGCTTCATTGGGCACGACCAGCTCGGGATCGAAGTAGATGCTAGTGCCAAGCCCGCTGCACGTCTGGCAGGCGCCGTGCGGATTGTTGAACGAGAACATCCGCGGCGTCAGCTCGGGATACGAGATGCCACAATCGACGCAGGCGAACTTCTGGCTGTAGAGCGTCTCGCGGGCGATCTTCTCGCCGTCGCCGAGCACTTCGACTTTCACCACCTCATCGCCGTAACGGAAGGCGACCGCCAGCGAGTCGGCCAGGCGCTTGGCGAGGCCGTCGCGAATCACCAACCGATCAACCAGCACTTCGATGGTGTGCTTCACAGTCTTGGCGAGCGCGATGTCCTCGGCCAGCTCGCGCAGCTTGCCGTCGATGCGCGCGCGCACAAAGCCAGCTTTGCGCAGATCGAGCAGTTCCTTACGGTACTCGCCCTTGCGGCCGCGGGCGATCGGCGCCAGCACGTGCAATCGCGTCTGCGCCGGCAGCGCCATGATTTGATCGACGATCTGCTGGATCGTTTGCGCCGCGATCGGCTTGCCGCAGTTGTAGCAGTAGGGCTTGCCGATGCGCGCAAACAGCAACCGCAGGTAGTCGTAGATCTCAGTGACCGTGCCGACCGTCGAGCGCGGATTCTTGCTGGTGGTCTTCTGCTCGATCGAGATCGCCGGCGACAGCCCTTCGATCGAGTCGACGTCGGGCTTCTCCATCTGTTCGAGAAACTGGCGCGCATAGGCCGACAGCGACTCGACGTAGCGCCGCTGCCCTTCGGCGTAGATAGTGTCGAACGCCAGCGACGACTTACCCGAGCCCGACAATCCGGTGATCACCACGAGCTTGTCGCGCGGAATCTCGACCGTGAGGTCCCTGAGATTATGCTCCCGCGCCCCAGTGATGACGATGCGATCACTCATACGAACAGGCGGCGAAGATGCCGTGGTGATGCGCTGAAGTCAACCCTCCTCGATCTTGCGACCGGCGCCTCCGCTGTGCCACACTCTGCTCGATGCGATCGCTGCCAAACGCGCTCAAGCTCGACTACGACGACTACTGCCGATTCCCCAACGACGGGAAGCGGTACGAGCTGATCGATGGAGCTTTGCACGTGAGCCCGTCACCGGTGACCATCCACCAGAAGATCTCCGCACGGCTGATGGTGCGCCTCTACGCCCATGTTGAAGCGGCACAGCTCGGCACCGTCCTCGCAGCACCCATGGACGTGATCTTGTCGCGCCACGACATCGTGCAGCCGGATCTGCTGTTCATCTCGAACGAGCGGGCCGACATCATTACCGAGAAGAACATCCAGGGCGCGCCCGATCTGTTGGTCGAGATCTTGTCGCAAGATCGCGAGCACGATCTGGTCACCAAGCGTCGACTCTATGCGCGCTATGGCGTGACCGAGTACTGGATCATCGATCCCACGCACGTCGGGATCCAAACGTTTCGGCGTCCCGGCCGCGCCCGCTTCTTCCGGCCGCCGGTCACCATCCGCCGCATGCTGACTACCGCGCTCCTGCCGGGCTTCGCGCTCGATGTGCGCGATCTGTGGCGGTAGAGCGCCGGCGATCAGCCGTTCAATACGTCCACCACCGCGCGCGCCAGCGCCACCGAGTCGTGGCGAATGACGGTCTTGCGGGTGCCCTGCTCGACGATCTCGACTTCGCTAATCGCGTCTATCTCGTGCACCCGTGTGGATGGATCGAAGCAATCGCGGTCTGGATCGTGGAGCACTTGGACGGTCTTGTTGTTGATGGTGCGCAGCTCTTCGGCCAGCCAGTAGAGTTTCTGGGCATGTTCGCCGATGTGCGTAATCAATGAGTCGCTGCCGATCTCGCGCTGGCGCGAGGCGCGAATGGCTTCTTCCAACGACTCTTTGACGATCTCGTATTCACGCACCAACCGTTCAGTCGCGTATTGCGTCAGGTACGCCGCGTCGATGCGACGGCAATTGGCGATCACAACGTCGGGGACAAAGCCGCCATGACGACGAATGGCGGCCACGTGATCGCTCACGCAGTAGTCGTCGGTCTCGCCCGGCTCGGTCATGATGTTGCACACATAGATGCGGCGTGCGCGCGCGTGCGCGATCGCATCGCCGACCCCGGCGGCGAGCAGGTTGGGGACGACGCTGGTGTAGAGACTGCCTGGGCCCAACACGATGGCGTCGGCCTCGGCGATCGCTGCCAGCGTCTCGGGCATCGCCGCGGGGGTGAATGGATCGCTCGCGGCTTCGTTGCCGTTGCGGCGTGTGAGGAATACCGACGCGATCGGGAGCATGTTGCTCCGGCGTGCGATCTGCGACTCGCCACGCACGATCGACCCATCGGCGAGGCGCGCGCACAGCACGGTCGCCTCCAACGTTGGGAAAAGAATGTTGCCGCGAATCGACAACACACGACTAATGTCGAGGATCGCCCGGCGCAGATTCCCGCCGTGCAGTTGCGCCAAGGCAACAATCAGCAAATTGCCGGCGCTGTGCCCCGCCAGCTCCGCATCGGCCTTGGCGTCGAAGCGGTGATTGAAGAACCGTTTCATTACCGGCTCGGCGGTCTCGTCGGCGAGCGCGAGCAAACAGTTGCGCAGATCACCCGGCGGCAGCGTGTCGTACTCGCGCATCAAGCGGCCGGAACTGCCGCCGTCGTCCGACACCGACACGATCACCGTCAAGGCGTCGAGGTCGATCGTCTCCCAACCGGGCAATTGCTGGCGCACATACTCGCGAAAGCCACGCAGCACGACCGGCAGGCCGGTGCCGCCGCCGATGCAGACGATGCGATGCGCGGTCGAAGCCAACGGGATTTCCAGTTCTACTTGAGCTGAAACAGCGCACGGAGCGCGTCGCCGTGCTGACCCAACGCGGAGACGCCTTCTTCGAGGCAGGCGCGAATGCCTGGGGCGACCAAGAAGCGCCCATCCTTGCCGTAGCGCGCGGCGCGCTGGTCGACCCACGCTTCGAGCGCCGCGCCATGAACGCCGCGATCGAGTTGAGCGACCAGCTCGCCGACCAAATGCTCGGCGAAGTCGACGCGGTTTTCGACCGACACCAGCTGCGACAACGCGAGCGCGTAGCGCGGCACGCGCAGGTTCAGCGTGGCGAGCAGAAGCTCCGCCATCTGCAGCGTGGCCTCGGCGGCGAGTTCGGCCACCTGGTGCTTAGCCGTAGCGTCTCCACTGGCCTCGACGTAGATCTTCAACTTCGGCTCGGTTCCCGACGGACGGGCGGTGATCTTCAACCCGCGCTCGAAGTAGACGGCCACGACGTTGCGCGACGCGCGGTCGGTACTCGACTTGATCGGCCCATGTACGCGCTCATCCCAGTAGTCGATGGTACGTTCGACCGCGTAGCCGGCCAGACGCCGCGGCGGTTGCTTCCGTAGCGCGGCCATCATGTCTTCGATGCGCTGCAGCCCGATCACGCCTTCCATGATCAACGAATACGCGCCGTGCATGAAGTAGCCGTAGCGGCCATGGATGCGATCGAGATCGTCGACCAACGTCTTGCCCTCGCGCTTGAGTTGCGCGATGCGTTCGGCCAGCAGCAACGCACCGCCGGCCGCGTCCTTGTCACGCAGCGCCGGCGTGACCAGCACGCCGTTGCTCTCTTCGGCAGCGAACAGAAAATCATCGATCGTCGCCACGAGGTCGCCGAAGCGGCCGGTGCGGGCGATCTGCTCCATGACGTCGCCGACATATTTGAACCCGACGAGCAAGTCGCCGATCACCGCGACTCCGTGAGCGCGAGCGATCGCCGTCATCAGCTCGGTGGTCACGCCGGTCTTGACGATGAAGGGATGCGGCGGCAAGGTCCCGGCCGCCGCGCGCGACTCGATGATGTACGCCGCGAGCAGAGCGCCAATTTCGTTGCCCGTCAGAAAACGATCGCCGTCGGATGTCGGCACCACCACCCCGAGGCGGTCCGCATCCGGATCACTGGCAAACGCCGCGTCCGCACCGGCCTGGTGCGTCGCGGCGATCGCCGCCTCGAAGGCTTCCGGCACCTCCGGATTCGGCACACGATACTTCACGTGGGGGAATTCGCCGTCGTATTCCGCCTGGCTCGGCACCAGCGCGACACGGATGCCGGCCTTCACCAGCACGTCGTGCACGGTGCGCCGACCGGTGCCGTTGAGCGGCGTGTACATGATGAACGCACCGCGGGCGCTGCGGTCGAGCGACCGCTGCAGACTGGCATCGAGATACGCCTCATGGTCGGCGGCGGTCCACCACGTGACCAACCCCGCACGGACCGCGTCGTCGAACGGCATGATGCGCACCGCCTGCACCGCCGCGACGGCTTCGGCCATCTCTTCGTCGTGCGGTGCCACCGGCTGGCCGCCGTAGTCGGTGTAGAACTTCGCGCCGTTGTCGTCGGGATGATTGTGCGAGGCGGAAACGTTGAGCCCGCCCGCGGCTCCGAGATGGCGGATGGCGAACGACAGCTCGGGCGTCGCCAGCAGCAGATCATCACCGGTCACGGTACACACCGCGATGCCGTTGGCGGCATAGACGCCAGCGGCGAGCCGCGCGAAATCGCGCGAACGCATCCCGAGCAGCGGGTTGGGTAGCCCCAGTTCGTAATGACCGCGCAGATCTTTGAAGATGCGGCAATCGAACGCGACGACGACGCGCAGCGGTCCCGCGCCGAGATGAGTGCGCAGGTAGTCGACGTGTCCCTGAATCGACGTGGTGATGGTGTACGCATTGATGCGATTGACGCCGACGCCGACCGGCCCACGACGACCGCCGGTGCCGAACGGAATCACGCGATAGAATGAATCGAGCAAGAAGTCCCACCGCCCGCGCGCGATCAGGCGCTCCAATTGCGGACGATACGGCGCATACTCCGCCTGCTCCAGCCACGTGCGCAGATTGGCGAACGCCATAGCCCGTACGGCATCCGGCACCGCCAAGGTCGCAAAACCCTTTTCGACCGCACTCAACATCGCAGCTCCTTCGACCACTGCGATCAACTCGCCGCCCGCAGCCGTTCGGCGCGGGCGGCACCGCGAGCCATGCGACTCGCCAACTCGATGGCCGCGATCATACTCGACGGGTCAGCCTTGCCTGTGCCCGCAATATCGAACGCGGTGCCGTGATCGGGCGAGGTGCGGACGAAGGGTAAGCCCAAGGTCACGTTCACGCCGTCCTTGAAGTGCAGCAGCTTGAACGGTGCGAGCCCTTGATCGTGGTACATGCACACAACGCCATCGTAGGTCCCACCGGCGGCGTGTGCGAACACACTGTCGGCCGGCAACGGCCCGAGCGCGATGACGCCGCGGCGGCGGGCGGCGCGCACGGCCGGCGCGATCACCGCACCATCCTCACGCCCGAAGAGACCCGACTCGCCCGCGTGCGGGTTGAGACCGCAGACCGCAATCCGCGGACGCGCAATGCCAAAACGTTCGCGCAACGCCTGATGCGTCATCGCGATCGTGTCGCCGATGAGTTGCCGCGTGAGCAGCCCCGGTACTCGCCGCAACGCGACGTGGGTGGTGACCAACACCACGCGCAGCCGCAGCCCGGCCATCATCATGCGCACCTGGGCCGCGCCGCTCAGCTCCGCCAGCAATTCGGTGTGGCCGGCGAAGTGCGCGTGACCCGCGGCGACGATGTTGGCTTTGTTGATCGGCGCGGTGACCAGAGCCGCCGCCTCGCCGCGCTGCACGGCGCGCACGGCGGCGATGATCGCTTGGTACGCCGCCTCGCCGCCGGCGGTGGTCGGCCGACCCGGCACGCGTTCGCGGGCGCTCAAGGCGGCGCCAACTTCCACGAGCGGGAAATCTTCCGCATCGAGTCGCAGTCGCCGCGCCGTGTCGCGCACCACCGCGAGGTCACCGAAAAGCAGTGGCGTAATCCGGCGACGCAGCGCCGGCGCAGTCAGCGCCTTAAGCGCCACCTCCGCGCCAATGCCGGCCGGATCGCCCAAGCTGATGGCAATCGTGGGGCGGGTCGACCGCACGCTCACTCGTTGATCTCCACCGCGTGGCGTTTGCGCAATTCCTCGCTGAGCCACTTCTCGTAGCGCGCTTCGAGCGCCGCGTTGTAGAGCTGCTCTTTGATGCCGGGTCCCAACTCTTCGAGCGACTTGTGCGAGGCCCCTTCGCGTGCCTCCAGCTTGAGGATGTGGATGCCAATGTCGCTGCGCACCGGTTTGCTGACCTGACCCGGTTTCAATTCGGCCGCACCCTTCTCGATCGGTTCGAGCATCTCGCCGCGCTGCATCCAGCCAAGATCACCGCCGTCCTTGGCGGCCGGATCTTCCGAGTGCTGCTTGGCGAGTTCCGCGAAATCGGCGCCCTTCTTGAGCTGCTGGTATAGCTCATCGGCACGGGCTTGCGCCGCCGCGACTTCCGCGCCGTCCGCCCCGGCAGGCAGGCGAATCACGATGTGACTGAGATGCATCCGCTCCGCCGTCTCGTACTCCGAGAGGTGCGCCTGGTAATAGCGCTCGACCTCCTCGGGTGGGACGTTGACTTTGCCGCGGATCTCGCGATTGATGAGCTGCGCTTTCTGAATCTCCTCGCGCACCTGCTTGCGATACGCATCAAGCGTCAGCCCCTGCTGCGTGAGGGCTTGTTGCAGTTGTTCGTCGGTGAGCTTGTTCCGCTCCTTGATGCTGGCGATGTACTGGTCGACGTCTTCGTCCCGAACGATGATGCCCTTCTCGCTGATTTCCTTTTGCAGCAACTTGTCGGTGATCATCGCATCCAGCATCGTCTTCTCGTCCACGGCGGGTCGCCCGCGGCTGGCGCGGTCGGCGAACTGGGTGAACTCGTAGAGCGTGACCGGCTCACCGTCGATGGTGGCGACGATTCGGTTGACGATGGCGGCTCCGCCGAGAGCGGGCAGGAATAGACCGACACTCGCGACCGCGAGAACCGTAACCGGCCATGTTCGCCACTTTTGCCTTCTGTGTTTTGCTTCTTGCATCGTTTGCCTTTGCTACGCGGCTATCATGTCGCTTGCAGGGACTGCAACAGCGACTGCGTTTCCGCAATCAGACCGTCCCAGTCGCGGTCGGCAGCCTCGAAGCTGAGTTGGAAATCCTGCGACAGGCGGATGCGCCCTTTGCTCTGCTGCGCGAGCGCAATGAGGCGATCGACTTCGACAGGCGCCTCGTGGTGGAACTGTAAGGTGACCCGCCCGTTGCGCAGCATCACGCGCACGACCATGTGCTGCTTGAGGAAGCGACGCAGCTCCATGATTTTCACCAACGTATCGACGAGAGGCGGAATCGGTCCAAAGCGGTCGATCATCTCGGCCGTGATTTCGTCGAGGTCTTGCGAAGTGCGGATGCCGGCGAGGCGACGGTAGAACACCAGGCGCTGGTTCTCATCGGCAATATAGCTACCCGGAATGTACGCCGGCACGCCGAGCTGGATCTCGGGCTCGACCTCGTGTTGCACGCGTTCACCGCGCAAGTCGTGGATCGCATCAGCAAGCATGCGCTCATACAACTCGAAGCCGACGGCGCTGACCTGACCCGACTGTTGCTTGCCGAGCAAGTTGCCGGCGCCGCGAATCTCGAGATCGTGCGCGGCGAGGCGAAAGCCGCCGCCGAGATCATCCAACTCCTGCAGCACGCGCAGTCGCTTCTGGGCATCCTTTGAAATCAGTTCCTCGCCGGGAATCAGCAAGTAGGCATACGCGCGCTCATGCGATCGGCCGACGCGGCCGCGCAACTGGTAGAGTTGAGCCAGCCCCATGTGATCGGCGCGATTGATCAAGATGGTGTTGGCATTCGGCACATCGAGGCCGGACTCGATGATGGTCGAGCACACTAGCACGTCGACCTTCTTGTCGAAGAAACCCGCCATGACTTTTTCGAGCTCGTGCTCGTGCATCTGGCCGTGGCCGACGGCGAACGTAGCCTCTGGCACCACCTCGCGAAGGCGGCGCGCCATCATCTCGATGGTTTCGACGCGATTGTGGACGAAGAACACTTGTCCGCTGCGATGGATTTCGCGCAGGATCGCTTCGCGGATGATGCCTTCATCGTAGCGCGTGACATACGTGCGGATCGCCAGCCGATCGACGGGTGGAGTTTCGATCACGCTCAGATCGCGGATGCCCATCAGCGACATCTGCAGCGTGCGTGGAATCGGCGTGGCAGTGAGCGTGAGCACCGGCACCGTCTTGCGCAACTGCTTGATCCGTTCCTTGTGCGCAACGCCGAAGCGATGCTCCTCGTCGATGATCAGCAAGCCGAGCTGTTTGAAGACGATGTCCTTTTGCAGCAAGCGGTGGGTGCCGATGACGATGTCGACGGTGCCGGCGTGCACGCCCTTGATCACCTCCTGCACTTCGCCGCGCGTCAGAAAGCGCGACAGCATGGCGACGCGGACGGGATGCCCCTCGAAGCGCCGCCGGAAAGAGTTGAGATGCTGTTGCGCCAGCACCGTGGTGGGGACCAGCACGGCGACTTGTTGGCCGTCCATCACCGCGACGAACGCCGCGCGCATGGCCACTTCGGTCTTGCCATAGCCCACGTCGCCGCAGATGAGGCGATCCATCGGTTTGTGGCGCTGGAGATCGGCGACCACTTCGTCGATCGCCCGCTGCTGATCGGGCGTCTCCTCGAATGGGAACGCCGCTTCGAACTCGCGGAAGTAGTCGTCGGGCGCCGGAAACTGATGGGCGTCAAGCACCTCGCGCGCGGCGTAGATGCCGAGCAGCTCTTTGGCCATCGCCAGCACCGACTCGCGCGCCTTCTTCTTGCTCCGCTCCCAACTTTCGCCGCCGAGTTTGTCGAGCGTGGGCGCGGCCCCCTCGGCGCCGACGTACTTCTGCACCAGATTGATGCGATCAGCCGGCAGATAAAGGCGGTCGCCGCCGGCGTACTCAAGATGGAGAAAATCGCCGTCGACCTCGGCGACGGTGAGATGCTTGAGCCCGCGATAGACGCCGACGCCGAAGTCGATGTGGACCACGAAGTCGTCAGGCTTCAATTCGTTGAGGTTGCGGATGAGCTGGCCAACGTCGACCGGTCGGCTGCGGCGTCGCCGCCGCGCCTCGCCGAAGAGATCGGTCTCGGTGATGACCACCAGCCGCTCCTCAGGCAGGCGGAAGCCTTCACTGAGCTGACCGACCAGCAAGCGCAGCGCGCCACGCGCGGCGCCATCGAGCGCTTGGGTGAATGTTTGCCCATCAGTAAGTTGTACGCGGGCGACGCCCAGCTCGTGAGTATCGAACAGCCGCGCGATGCGCGCGGCCTGGCTGTCGCTGCTGGCGACGAGCACGACCTGCGCGCCATCGGCTGACCAGCGACGCACAGTATCGGCAACCGGTGCGAAGGAAACTTCGCGACGGTTGCGCACGCGCTCCGCCTTCAGATCGCCGGTGGTGTACGAATGGACTTCGAGGTGTGTACCGTCGGCGACACCGCTCATCAGATCGAGCGACTCGATCTCGACCAGCGGCCACGCCGCAACCGCCGCGCGCCATTCTGCAGGCGTAGCGTACAGCCGCGCCGGCGGCGGCAGAAATCGGTGCTCTGCCATCCGCTCAGTGCTGCGCCGCTCCACCCCGCTCCATGCATTGGCTAGCGCAGCGTCCACTTCGCCGGCCTGGTCCACCCAGACGAGCGTGTCCGCCGGCAAGTACGAAGTCAGCAAGTCCAACGCGGGATAGAAGTACGGCAAGAAGAATTCGACTCCGGGGAACGTGATCCCGCTCGCCAGTCCACTTAGGATCTGGTCGCGTTCGACGCGCGCCACTTCCAACTCGAGCAAGCGCTCGGTAATCGCGCGCACAGCGTCTTTGTTCTGCGAGCCGCGGGCGTCGAACTCGCGCACCGGCAAGATCAGCAGTTCCTGCTGCGACGCGAGGGAGCGCTGGCTGACGGCGTCGAACTCGCGAATCGTCGCAATGGTGTCGCCAAGCAATTCGATGCGCAGCGGATTGGCGTGCGCGGGCGGAAAGATATCGAGGATGCCGCCGCGTACGCTGAAGTCGCCGCGGTCTTCTACCAACGGCACGCGCCGGTAACCCCAGTCATCGAGCCGGCGGGCGAGGTCGTCGAGATCGACGGCGTCGCCTTCGACGAGGTAACTCAAACGCTGCGCAAACTGCTCGCGCGGCGGCACGCGCTGCAACACCGCTTCGGCGGTCGTCAGCACAATCGGGTTGCGCGTCTGCTGGAGGTGATAGAGACCCTCCACGCGCGCGGCGATGGCTTCGGGGGGCGGTGACAGATCTTCGAACGGTGGTACGTCCCACGCTGGCAGATAGTGAATGCGCCGTTCGAACGGCGGCCGATCCGCGTGTTCGCCAAAGAAGAAGCGCAGGTCGTCGGTGAAACTCTCGGCCTGTTTCGCGTCGGCCAGCACAATCAGCGCGGGCCGCGGGAATTCACTGAGGTAGCGAAAGACGAAGAACGCGCGCGCGCCACCTTTGAGTCCTTGCACGCGCGTAAGGCGCCGCCCATCCCCGCTCACGTGCGCGGCGAGGTGCCGCACCGCGGCGGCGCACGGATTGAGATGCGCAGCGCGCGACGCACCCGTCGGACGCGGTTCGGCTGCGGCGGACTCGTGGGGCGGTTCGGTGGTCTGCTCACTCATCGGCGCGATTGGTTGATTGAAGAAAGGGAGATCCAAGCCGGATCTCCCTACCTCACTTACAACGCGCGCGAGCTTAGCAGCCGCCACGAACCCGGACAACGCGACCGGTGGTTGCGCGCCGCGAACGACACTTTGGACCTTGGACTCGCTTCCGTGTATCGTCCGCCCGTGCGCCGCGATATCGCTCGACTGTTCGCCTCCAGCATTGCCGCCAAGCGTGCGTTCCTGCGCCACAGTGCTCAGCCACTGGCCGATGCGGTGACGCTGATTGCGAACGCGCTGCGTGGCGGCCACAAGCTGCTCCTGTTCGGCAACGGGGGCAGCGCCGCTGACGCGCAGCACATCGCGGCCGAGTTCGTCAATCGCTTCAAGATCGAGCGGCCGCCGCTGGCAGCGATCGCGCTAACTACCGATACCTCCGCCCTGACCAGCATCGCCAACGACTACGGCTACGCCGAGGTGTTCGCGAAACAAGTGCAGGCGCTAGGGCAGCCGGGTGACGTCGCGCTCGCGATCTCGACGAGCGGGAATGCGCGCAGCGTCCTGCGCGCGGTCGAGGCGTGTCGCGCGCGTGGGGTGCGCACCATCGCGCTGACCGGCGGCAGCGGCGGCAAGCTGGCGCCGCGCGCCGATCTGGTGCTCTGCGTCGCCAGCACCACCGAGACCGCGCGCATTCAGGAAACGCATATTTTGATCGGCCACGTGATCTGCGAGTTGGTCGATCAGATCCTGTACGGCGCGCGGACCGCCCGCAAATCATGAAGCCCAGAGCGCTCGATCTTCGCCGCGTCAAGACCTACCCGCTCACCACGCGCGCGAGCAAAGTCGCGCTACAAGCGCTCGCGACCCCGCCTCGCCGCGGCATGCGCGTCGCGCAATTTCTCGCCGGCCTACCTGACATTCTCGCTGCCGCCGATCTGCGCCGCGCGGCGATCACGCTCGCGGCGCGTCATCACGCCGGCAAGCGCATCGCCCTGGGCATGGGCGCGCATCCGATCAAAGTGGGGTTGAGTCCGCTCATCATTGACTTGATGCAACGCGGAGTGCTGAGCGCGGTCGCGATGAACGGTGCCGCGATCATCCATGACTTCGAGCTGGCGTATGCCGGCGCGACATCCGAAGACGTCGCGGCGCATCTCGCCGACGGCCGCTTCGGTATGGCGGAGGAGACCGGCCGCTTTCTCAACGATGCGATCAAGTCAGCGCGGGCCGATGAAGGCCTCGGCGCCGCGGTCGGCCGCCGCATCGTGCAGGCGCGCCTGCCGCATCGGCGCTTCAGCATCTTGGCGGCTGGACATCGGCTGGGAATTCCGGTGACGGTACACGTGGCAATCGGCACCGACATCACTCACATGCACCCGTCCGCCGATGGCGGGGCGATCGGTGCCGGCAGCCTGCGCGACTTTCATCTCCTCGCCGGCGTCGTCGCGCGCATGAACGGCGGCGCCTTCATCAACCTCGGCTCAGCCGTGATCATTCCGGAAGTGTTTCTCAAGGCCCTCAATCTCGCGCGCAACGTTGGCCGCCGCGTCGGTAAGCTGCTCACCATCGACATGGACTTCATCCGCCACTACCGGCCACAGATGAACGTGGTGACGCGGCCGACGGCTGGCGGTGGTACCGGCTATCATTTCACCGGCCACCACGAGATCATGTTCCCGCTGTTGTGCGCCGCGCTGCTGGAAGAATTGAAGTAGGCGAGGCGCTACGGCTTGCCCGATGCAGCCTTGGTGCAGGTGTCGCGGCACGTACGAGCGGTGGTCAGACACGTGCGCCCGTCGCTCTGCTGCTTGTGGCTACAGGCACCGGCACAGTCGTGCGCAGCGGCCATCCCGGGACAGGTCGCGACCGTGGCGTCGGCTGGGCAGTCGGTCAACTTCGCGCGGGCATCGCGACACGGCTTGATGCACTCGTGGCGATGCACCTGCGCCTGGCGCTGGCAGGTCGAGAGGTCCTTGCGACACTGGAGCATGCACTGATCCGCGGCATTGGCCACGCCGCAGCCGGTCAGTACCATCACCGCGGCCAGCACCCAATTTGGAACGATCCGCATCTTTGCCCTCCCAAGCGACAGCACGGACTGTAGCAACAAGAATCGCCCGATGTAAATCGACCCCGCGCCGTTGACGATGTGCCGTTTCGGCAAAGTTTGGGCGCGAAGGCACCGATGCCCGAGCGGCGACCGGGCAGCGTTTTGACCGAATCACGCCGTCCGCTGTGTACGATCTCGTAGCGTAGCGTCAAAACGTTGATCACTGAACCGGGTCGCTCGCGTGTGCGCTTGTCTGCGCGACACCTGGTATGCCTCTTGCGAATTCAGTCAGCTGGATTGGCAGGTGCCGCCCGATGCCTGAGCATGCGCCGGCTGCCGTAGCAGCCTCTTTTCAACTCTGCCTGGATGACGATGAGATCTGTCGCCGTGGTCCGATCCCGGTTTCTGTGTCCTCTCTGTCGGGGTCGGGACTGGCCGTACTTATGTTGAAGAACCAGCCTCCCGTGCTCAATCCGTCCGACCTCATGTCGCACGGAGGCGAGGGACGTCCGCTCCGGCTCACCGCGCGCATAGGTGGGCGGTCGATCGCGCTCACAGCGCAGCTCGTGTGGTCTGAGCTGGCAGGTAGCGCGGATGACGAGGTGGAATTGATCATTGATGCCACCGGCGTCAGCGACTGGCCCGCAATTGTGGCGGCGTACCGCGGAGCGGTGTGATGGCGTGGGGACTGCGACTCGCCCGCAAACGCGCGGATGCAGCTCCGGATTCGCCGCCCCGAGAAGAAGAGGGCGCATCCCAGCCAGTAGCGGGGCCGCCACCGCCTGCGGTCGCTGAACGTCCGGCGCCCCCCGTACCGACCCAATCGATCGGTGGCAGTCTCAACAGCGTGCGCCAACGCTTGCTCGATCTCTACGGGCAGCGGCTGGCGCGCGAGGACTTCGCGGCACAAGCGATCGACCTGATCACGAAGGCGCTGGGCGCGCCCGCGGGAGCACTACTCGCCTACGAGCAACGTCGCGATCGGTTGGTGCTCATCGCCGATGTCGGTCTCAGTGCGCCAGCGGCCGATGTCCTGGGTCGCGGCGCCAGCGGCCCAACCTGGGACATTCCGATGCGCGGCCTCACCAACCGTCGCATCAGCGTGATCGAGGCCGCGCACCAGAATCCATTCGTGCCGCGTCCGCTGATCGAGATCAGTCCACGCCGTCTGGCGATCGCCACGTTGCCGTTCTTCCACGGCTACACTCCCGCGGGCGTGTTGGTGCTGTTTGCGAACAAGCCGCATGGCTTCACCGACGTGCAGCTGCAAGCGGTAGGGCAGGCGTTGAAGGTGTGCGGCATCGCATTCGCCGAGCTGCCGCACTCGGACAGTGCGGCGTCGCCGGTCAGCCCTGCCGCACCTTCCGCGCCAACGCAGGCGGCGGCTCCTGCTGCGTCATCTCCGCTCGCGGACAAACAACGCGCCGTCGATGCCCAAGAGCTCCATCGCTTGCGGCAAGCGTTCGATGAGTCGTTGTGGCAACACGCGAAAGAGTTGGCCGAGACCCGCCGCGCTGCGGCCACTGCGCTCGAAGCCGAGCGCGAGAAGTTTTCCACCGTTGGTGCCGCCCTCGCCAATCTCGAGACTGAACGTGACCGCCTCGCCAGCCAGTTGTCGGCGGCGCGCGGTGAACTCGCCACGCTGGCCGATACCCGCGGCGCGCTCGACACTAACCGCGCGGAAGCCCAGCGCCTGCACACCGCGCTCGCCGCGGCCAACGCCGAGGTTGAACGCACCACGCTCGGCTTGCACGAAATGCAGCGCGCGCATGACGACTTGGTCGAGCGTCACGAAGCGGCGGTGCGGCAACACAGCGAGCACACGCAGGCTGATGCCACCGAACGCGACCGCGCGGCAGGCACAATTGCGGCGCTGCGCGAACGCTTGGCGGGCATCGAGGCCGAGCACGCCGCGCTGCGCCAGCTCACCGACGCGCTGCAGGCAACCCACGAGCAGGTGGTCGTGCAACTACAAGCCATGCAGGTGCGCGCGGCAACGCTGCAGGAACAGCTCGCCAGCCGCACCGTGGCGTTCGATACCCTCGATGCCCAGCAGACGGAGCTGCGCATCGTGTACGACGCCTTGGTGGAACGCGCCGAAGCCGCGCAGCAGACCACGACGCGGTTGCAGCAGCGGCTCGACGAGCAAGGCACCACCTGGCTGCGCGAACGCACCAGCCTGCACGAGGAACTCAAGCGCGCCGTCGATGCCGCCGATACCTTCCGCCGCACCGTCGAGTCGGTCTCCGGTGAGCGCGATAGTCACGCGGCAGCGGCAAAGCTGGCCGAAACCCGCTTGGCGCAGATCGAGAAGACGCTCGCCGAGGTCCGCGCCGCGCACACCGCCGCGCTCGCCGACGTCCAGCAGGACCGTCAGCGCTTGCTCGGCGAGCTGCGGATGTGGGGCGAGCGCGAACCCGCCTGGTCTTCCCAGTTGAAAGAGGCGGGTGCCCGCGCCGAGGCCGCGGATGCCGAGCGCGCCCGCACCGCCGAAGCGCTCAGCCGCCTCCAGCGCGAGCATCAGCAGAGCATCGTCGACACCAGCGGACAGATCGAAACCTTGCAAAACTGGGTCGAGCGAGTGCGCGCGCAGCACGCGGAGTTGGAGGCGCGGCACGGGGCTCTTGAGGCGGCCCGCGCGGTTGTCCAGAGCGATCGCGACCAACTCGACGCTCTCTGTCAATCGCTCCGAACCGAGCAGCAGCGCCTCGTGAGCGATCGCGACAGTGCCCTCGCCACCCGCGACCACCGCATCACCGAGCTGCAGGCGCAACTGGGCGAGGTGCAGACGCGCTTTGAGCAGGACACCAGTGCGAAATCGTCCTCCGCCAAGCGGCTGGCGAAGGAGCGCGATGCGCTAGTGGCCGCGCGACGCGAGTTGGAAGCGGCGCTGGCCGAACAAACCGCGCGCGCACAACAGCTCGACGCCGACTTGTCCGCCGCGACTGCGCGCCACACCGGACAACGCACGGAGTTCGATCAAGCCAGCGCGCGCCATGAACACGAGGCCGCAGCGTTGCGCCAGCAGCTCGCCGAAACCCAGGCTACGCTCGAGGCGATTCGCCGCGACCGCGACAGTACGGTTGTCGATCGAAGCGTGACCGCCGATGCGGCGGGCCGCTTGCAACGCGACGTCGATCATCTGCGCGCCGAGTTGGCCGCCGCTTCCGACACCCTGGCCCAGCACCGTGCCGACAGCGTCGCCACCGAGGCGCACCGTCGCGTCGAACTTGACGCCTTGCAGAACGAGCTGACCGCCACGCGTACGCAGATGGCCGAGCGTGACCGCGACCTCGTCGGCGTCCGCGGTGAGCTGGCGCAGCTCACCGACGCCGCGGACCAGGAACGCTCGGTTCATCGCGGCGAGTTGGAGCGACTCACCAGTGGGTGGGAAGCCGAGCGCATCTCATTGAGCTCTCGCGCCGAGGAATTAGAGGCCGAACTCGAGCGGACCCGCAAGGAGCACCTCGCCCTCGCCGAGGCGCTGGCGGTCGACGAGAGTCAACCGGCCCTCGAAATCGAACGCCACGTCATCCCCGGGATCGACACCGCCGGCGAGCCGGCGCTCGATGAGAGTCTCGATGACGCTGAAGAAGAGTCGGAAGCCACCGCCGAACTCGAGCTGGTGCCGCGAGCGCTCGCGGTGATCGATGGTGAGCTACGCGCCGCGATGGTCGCTGGCTTAGCCGATACGGGTTGGGAGATTGTTGACTGTGAACCGACTGAAGATGCAATCAGTCAGTTGGCGGCGCAGCGTTTGGCGGGTGTTGCTATCAACGTGATGGCCGGCAGCGGCTGGCAATTGGTGCGCAACCTGCGCGAGCAGGATGCGACCCGCGACGTGCCATTGCTGCTGTACGCCAAGCAGACGGCGTCCGCCGGCTTCTGCTTCGGTCCGGCGGATTGTGTGCTGTGGCCGAACGAGCCGCAGCAGTTGCTCGACGCGTTGGCGCGACTGGTGCCGCGGGCGAAGCGCGTGCTTGCGATGAGCACGGATATCGATGTGGTCGGCTCGGTGCGCGAGCAACTGACTGGGGCCGGGCTGTCTGCGGCGGTCATGCTCGACGGCAAGCAAGCGCTTGATCTGTTGCCGAGTGTGCGGCCCGACGCTGTCGTGTTGCACCTGTCGCCGGCGTGCGTCGACATCTTCCGCACGATCGCGGGGCTGCGCGCGAACGGTGCGGCGCCACTGCCGGTGGTGCTGCTCATGGATCGCGTGCCGACGGCGCGCGACGCCACCTTCCTCACCGGCGGCACGCGCACGCTTGCCAACAAGGGAACCTTCGGTCCAGCGGTGCTCGCCGATGCGGTGGCTCACCTCATGCCCGCCATGACCGGCGGCAGCGCCCCTGCCGACGAACCGCCCGAGCGGGTCGAGGCGCCTCGACGCCCGGTTGCCATCGGCGCATCCGACGGCTGGGTGGGCTAGTCTCGCCGAATTCTACTTCCGACTCTGCAGCGCCACACGCGCCGCTTCGCGATCGTCGAAGTGCACGCGGCGATCCGCGAACAACTGATACGTCTCGTGACCCTTGCCGGCGATCACTACCAGATCGCCGCGCTGCGCGAGATGAATGGCGAGGGTGATCGCGGCGGCGCGATCAGGTTCAGCGCGATAGCGCTGCGCGTCGGGATCCACCGCGGCCGCGCCGCCCACGACCTCGGCGACGATGGCGGCCGCATCCTCCGAACGCGGATTGTCGGAAGTCACAATCACGAGATCGCTGAGCCGCGCAGCGATGCGGCCCATTAGTGGGCGTTTACCGCGATCGCGATCGCCGCCGCAGCCGAACACGGTGATGAGCCGCGCCGGTTTGAGCGTGCGCGCGCTGGTGAGCAACCGTTCAAGCGCGTCCGGCTTGTGCGCGTAGTCGACCACCACACCGAAATCCTGGCCGCAATCGACAAGCTCGAAGCGCCCCGGTACCGGCGGCGCTGCCGCCAGACCGTCGCGCACGTGGTCCAACGAAATGCCAAGCGCCAGCCCCGTACCCGCCGCTGCCAGCGCGTTGTAGACGCTGTACTCGCCCAAGTGGCGCAGCGCGACGTCGAGCGGACCGGCGGGAGTGTCGGCGCGGAAGCTGACGCCGCGCAACGTCATCGCGACGTGACGCGCGCGCACCTGCGCGTCGGCGTGGGTGCCGTAGGTGAGCAGCTTGCCGCGGTTGACGCGGATGATGTGCGCGCTCGCCGGATCGTCGATGTTCACCACCGCGGTGGCGGGCTTGCCGCCGCTTTCGAGTTCTTCGAACAGCCGGCCCTTGGCGCGCAAGTAGTGGTGCATGTCGGGGTGAAAGTTGAGATGATCCTGGCTCAGATTGGTGAACACGCCCACATCGAAGGCGACGCCGGCGGCCCGCCGCAGCTCGAGCGCGTGCGACGACACTTCCATCACCGCGGCGGTTGCGCCGCGATCGACCGCCGTGCGCAACAGCCGCTGCAGTTCGGGCGCTTCCGGCGTCGTCTGCGCTGCCGGCAGCACCTCATCGCCGATCCGATACTCCACCGTGCCGAGCCGCGCGGTCACGTGGCCCGCGGTGCGCAACACCGAGTCGATGAAATACGTCGTCGACGTTTTGCCCGAAGTGCCGGTGACGCCAATCATCTGCAGCGCGTGCGACGGCTGGCCGAAAAACCGACAAGCCATGGCGGCGATCGCCGCCCAACAATCCTCGACGCGCACGATGGAGACGCCGGATATGGGCGCCATATCGCGACTGACTACGAGCGCCGCGGCCCCGCGCGCAACGGCTGTCGTAATGAAGTTGTGACGATCAGCGCGAGTCTCGCCGCCCTCGGTGCGATAGCCGGGGAGGCAGACGAACACATCGCCGGGCTCGACCGTGCGCGAGTCCGACACGATGCGTCGCACATCAACCGCGAGCGACCCGTGCTGTGCGAGCGCGGTAACGTCAGCGAGGAGAGATGCGAGTTGCATGACGACGGGAGTGAGGTGGTGCGATCACGCGCCGACCCGGGTTACACCCGAGTCACGAGTCACGAACTGCGCAACTTCGCCGCGATGGCGGGCACGGCCTTGAGCAGCATGTCGAGCCGAGCCATTTCGCTGCCGAGCGCGGCCGCAAGCGCTTGTTCGTACGCCGTCAGCGCGCTGTCGAGGTCGGCACTCTTGTCTGGCTTGATCCCGTCGTGCTCGTCGAGGCAGGCGTTGATGGCTTCAGCGAGCTGTTCGAGGTTCTTCTCGCCTTCCTCGCCGAGTTTCTTGTTGAGTGTCTCCGTCCAGATCGCGTGGAACGCGTATGTCGCTGGAGCCTGGCGGCGTAGTCCGGCAGTCAGCATGTAGATCTGGTCGGCGAGCTTGGTAGGCGAGGCCACCTTGATCCGCGTCACCAAGCCGTTGAGGCGGAGGAACTTGTCACGCAGGCGTTGCAGCCCCATCTCGTCAGACAGGGCCGTGATCGCTTGAGTGAACTCGCTGGCGGTGAGGGCGGCCATGTCGCGTGCGCAACCTTTCTTTCTTCGCTGCGTCTCTTGCCTGCGGCCCGCAGAGCTGTCAACTCTGCGGGCCGAACGAGTGAGAGCGAACCGATGCTGAGATGTATGCACGCGAGGAGACGGTGGCTGGCGATGCTGGTTGCCGTGGCGCTACCGCTCGCGGCGTCGGCGGCTGATCTTGCGTCTTGGCAGCACGGCGGAGTGCTGCGCGTCGGCACCACTGGCGACTATGCGCCATTCAGCACGGCGCAGGGCGAATCGCTGGCGGGACTCGACGTCGATCTGATGACGCGTCTGGCGCACGATCTCGGCGCGACGGTGCAACTCGTGCGCTTTCGTTGGCCAGATCTCAGCGATGATTTGGCGCAGGGCAAGTTCGACGTTGTCGCCAGCGGCGTAACGGTGCGACCCGAGCGGGCGCTGATCGGCCGCTACAGCCGGCCCTATGCGAATACCGGGGCCGTGGCCCTGATTCGCAGCGAAGACGCCGCGCGCCTGACCGACCGTGCAGCGATCGATCGCACCGGCGTGCGCATCGCGGTCAATCGCGGTGGTCATCTCGAACAGGTGGCGCATCGGTTGTTCCCGCGCGCCACCATCGAGCCGGTGAGCGACAACACCGAGTTGCCCGGCCGTGTGTTGGTGGGGCGCGCCGACGTCGCGCTCAGCGACAGCGCCGAGGCCCGCGCCTGGCAACGGCCCGAGCTGCACACGGTGGGGCCCTTCACCCGCGATCGCAAAGCGCTGCTGGTCCGCAAGGACGCGCCCGAGCTGGCGCAATGGATCGACACCTGGCTGCGCGACCGCGAGCGCGACGGCTGGCTCGGCGCTCGCCGCAAGCAGTGGCTGGGCGACGCGATGTTTGCCGCCGCTGGCGCCGATCGCGAAGCGGTGTTGTGCGACATCGAGCTGCGTTGCCAACTCATGCCGATGGTCGCCGCCAGCAAACGCGCGAGCGGCGTGCCCATCGCCGATCCGGCGCAAGAGCAACGCGTACTCGATCGTGTCCAGGCCACCGCGCGCGCAACCGGAATCGACGCGGGTGAAGTCGCCCGCCTCTTCAGCGTCTTGATCCGAGCCGCGAAGATGATTCAGGAAGCCAGCGGCACCGATCCGCACGCACCGGCGCCGCCGCTCGATCAGCTGCGATCGGCCATCGGCGACATCGACACCCACATGATCCGCCAACTGCACTTCGCCGCGCGCACAGTGAAGCCAGCCGAGTGGCGAGCCGGTGTGCGCGAGGGCGTGCAGGCCGACAACTTGAGCGACGCACTCAAGGCAGACATCGCCGAGTCGCTGGCGCACACGCGCACGCTCATTGCTCCGGGTCTGAACGAGACGCCGAAGCGCAAGCGACCGACCGCGTCGGGAAAGTGAAGTATGGAGCGATTGACAGCCTTGGCCGGCCAACCTCATACTTATAGTCCGAGGTTGCAATGGCAACGGCATACGAGACGCGGTTGCGCGAGTCATTCGACGCCACGTTGCGCGAAGCGAGCGAGTTCTTCATGGGCCGCGGCGATCTCCGCGCCACGATGAAGCGTCTCGCCGAACGCTTCGCCGCCGAAGGCATCGCCTACGCGGTGATCGGCGGGATGGCGTTGGGTGAGCACGGTTACGTCCGCATGACTGACGACGTGGACATCTTGGTGACACAGAATGGGCTGGAGCGATTCGCCGAGCAGTGCGTCGGGCTCGGCTATGCGCCGACGCACGTTGGTGCCGAGCGTGCCTTTCGCGATGTCGAAACGGAGGTCCGGATCAAAGTTTGGGTCGCCGGCGAGTATCCCGGCGATGGCAAACCGAAGCCGGTCATGTTTCCGGACCCGTCGACCGTTGCGATCGAAGCAGCAGGCATCCGAGTAGTGAGTCTCCCTCGACTGATCGAGTTGAAACTCGCATCAGGGATGACCGCGCCGGATCGTTTGCGCGACCTAGCCGATGTTCAAGAACTGATTCGCGCCGAAGCGCTCGACGAGAAGTTCGCCGAGCAACTCGATGAAAGCGTCCGCTCCAAGTTCTCCGAGCTAGCGCGGGCGACGAATCGCCCGTTGCGATAACAACCTCCCGATCTCTCAGGACGGACCGAAGTGCCGCCGCAGGTAGCGGTGGCGGTTGGCGAAGACCGCGCGGAAGACGGGTAGCAAGAGTCTCCCGACTCCAGGCAGGCGCGGCTCAAACTCGACGCGATCAGTGATGCGGCAGCCGCTCGGCGTTTCTTCGAGCGTACGGATGTGTATCCAGCGACGCTGCAGCCATGATCGCGAGTCCTCGTGAAACCCCGCGGGCGGGTCGACCGATACGAGGGTCAACGCGTGGCGATCGATCGGCAGCACACCGAACAGCAGCACCCAGCTTCGAAACATTGGCTGACCCATCACCGCCTGCGCGGCGTTTAGGGCGGCGATTTCACGCGGATAGGTCATGACGATCGGCCACAGCTCGGCATTGACGCCGGCCATCGTCGACACCTGCGCCCAGACGCGCTCGCGCGCGACCGGCACGGTAGTTGTGATTTCGAAACGCGGCATGGCTAGGGATCAAGCGGTCGGGTGCCTCACCACAGCGAACCGAGGAAGTGCTCGAATTCGAAGTTGAGCTTCATGATGACTTGGTCCGAGCCGCGCGTGAGTCCAATGCCGGGTCCGAGATTGTAGTAGATCCCGTTGAGAATCTTCCCGCGAATCACGGGGAAGATGTAGTGCTGCTGCTCGTCGAGCGGGTCGCTGTCGTCGATCAGACCGATGCCGCCGTAAAACTCGAGCCCCGGCGATAGCCATCGGCGGTAGTTGTAGTAGATGCCGTTGATGTAGCCGAACTCGAACCCCTTGTTCTTGTCGGGGCCGACAAACACGGCCTTGACGAACTTCGGATTGAGGTCGATTTCGAAGTTGCCAAAGTCCTTCGCGATGATCGGCTTGAGTTCGAGTTCGAGTTCGCTACCGTCAAACTGTGGCGTCTTGTTCCACTCCAACTCCACGTACCAGCCAAGGTCGACCGGCAATTCCCCTTTTTCGAAGAGGCTCCCGCGCAGTCGAAACTTTGAACCCGCGTACTGAAACGACTCCCCGTTCGGATGAGCGAGGTTGAGGTACGCCGCGAACTCGACCTTCTCGGTCAGTCCGTAGGTGAGTTCGAGAGCGGTGCGATACATCTTGTCGCTGGCGAAGTCGCCGCTCGAGGTTCCCGAATCGCCTTGCGTATGCCCGTTCGGCACAAAACTGTTGAGTGATTCCAGTTCGAGCACGCCCTTGCCTTCGGTTTGGGGCGGATAGACCTCGAACTCGAAGGGATCGACTTGCGCGATTGCGGAACGTGCCGATGCGAACATGGCAAGGGCGCACAGTACTCCACTCAATTTCATGACTCACTTCTCCTCCGTCTGCTAGTGTGAGGACGATTGATCAGCGCTCGTGTGCTCGGCCCACCGGGCGAGGATGCTGCGTTCTGCGTCGGTCAAGCGCGCGCTCCGATGCAGCACGCGATAGTGCCACGGCGCCATGTCGCCGCTCGCGACCAGGTTCCCAATTTCGCTGAGCTTCTGCGCTGCGGTGTCGGGATCGGAGGCATACTCACTCCACTCGGAAAAATTCAGCCGGCGGCGGCCCTCGGTCACGTCGTGATGAACCATCCACGAAGTCGGCGCGACGGCGCTGTACCACGACCACTCGGTTTCGTTGGAATGGCAGTCGTAGCACGCGCGCCGCAGGAGGGCCTTGACTTCGACCGGCGCGACGAGGTCGCTGGCGACGGGTGGATTCGTTCGTGCGAAACGAACGCATTGCACCACGACCAAAACCCCGCCGACCAGCATGGCGATCCTTCGCATCCGCTACCCGCGTATCCGCTGTCTGCCGGCCGACTACTTCGCAATGATCGCGCCCGGCGGCGTGTCGCGGTGGAAGTCGTCGAAGAACGGATAGCTCCCCGGTTCCAGCGCCGGGATGAAGACCGTAATGGTCTCACCCGGCTGCACGACACGCTCGCGATGCAGCTCGAAGCTTTCGAACTCAACGGCGCTGGTGTCAGCGTTGGTGACATGGAGCTTGAAGGCCGCGCGTGCCGGCACGGCCAACTGCGATGGTTCAAATCGACCGTTCTGGAGCTTGATTTCAGGCGGCGCGTCCTGCGCGCGGACAACGGATGCCGCCAGTGAAATCGCCGCACTGGCGACAAGGACGATAAAGGGCGTGTTCATCAAACGGACCTTTCTGTATTTGAGAATGAATGTCGTTATCGCAATGTATTGGCGATCCTGCCAAACTTGGCCGACGATCGACATCGTTCAGTGGCCGACCACCTTGCCGGCGCGCGCCGGCAGATCGAGCTGGATTTGTCCTTCGAGACGCGCGACGCGTTCGATCAGCGTGTCGAGCTGCTGGCCTGGATCTGCAGGCGCGATTGCGTCTGCCACTGATCGCTGGGCCAACTCGGCGCGAATCGAGATCGCGAGTTGATGGAGGCTGCGCACCTCCGCAAGCAGCGTGTCCGCCGGAGAGAGCAGCGGCCGGCGCCGGCGCCAGATGACGACGCCGGCATAGAGCATGAAGAGAACGAAGATGCCCTGCGCGAGCAGCGTCTCGACTGTCGGATACAATCCGAGCAAGTCGATACGGGGCACGCCGGCCACCGGCGTCACCGCGATCCAGCTGGTCTCTTGCAACTCGGCGATGCCATTGCCCGCAAACACGATCGCCATGTAGTAGAGGAGAAAGCTGGTGCCGAGAAAGAATTGACGGATCGGGATTTTCATTCCGAACCGTTGCAACACCGCCGACACCATCGCCAAGGCAACCGCGCCGGCGATTAGTCCGCCGACCACGATGCTGGCATCGGACGCGGCGCCGAACAGCGCTTGATAGAACAGCACCGTCTCGACGCCTTCGCGGTATACCGCCAGGAACGCCGCGCCGGCGAGGGCGAAGCCGCTCCCGGTGGACAGTGCGGTCTTCACCTTGCCTTGAATGAAGCGCTGCCACTTGTCGGCCTCGGCCTTCGACACCAACCAATAGCTCACCCAGAACAGTACGACCGCGGCGAGCAGCATCGTGCAGCCGCCCAGCGTCTCCGCGGCGGCAGTCGACGTGCCGTGGAGCACCTCCACGAAGATGAATGCGGTCACCAGACTCAGCGCGATGCCGGTGATCGTGCCGCCCCAGATCGATCGCTGCATCCGCGCGTTGCCGGACTTCTTCACATACGCGAGCAACGCTGTGATGATCAGAACGATCTCGAAGCCCTCGCGCAGAATGATGGTCGCCGACTGCAGGAACAGAGCATACGGATTGGCATGCGGCGCGAGTGCGGCGTGCGCTGTCTCGAGATCAGTACCGATGGCGGCGACGATGACGGCCGCCCCTTCGGTGGCGCCCGGTGCGGCAAGCACGCCGCGGAGTTCGAGGAAGCGGGTCTCCACCTGACGGGTGAGGTCGGGTGCGTTGATGGCGAGCTTCTTCTCAAAGGGCTCGAACTTGAAATACGCGTCCGACACCAGCGACAGCGCTTGCGGATCATTGCCTCGATACGCCGCCAGGGCCGACGCGAGCAGGCGGCGGGTTTCGCCGAATGGGTCCGAGGAGATCGCAGCGGCCGCTGGCGCGGCGTCGGTCGGGAGCGAGGCGACGATCGCGTCGACCAGCTTCGCCACATCGGCGGCTGGCGCGCGCTGGTGCACCAGCGAGGTCAACTCGATCGCTTGCTTCGGGAACGCATCGCTCACCGCCGGCGCACTCGACTGCACCGCGGCGGCCACGGTGGAAATCGCGGCGTTGATCTGACCGAGCAGCACTTCGCTCTCAGTGAGATCCTGCGGACTGACGATCCGACCGGCATCAACGGCCTTTGCGTACTCAGCGCTCAACAATCGCAGGAGTCGACCGAATCGTCCGAACTGTGGCGTGCCGCCGCCACCTGAACCCGCACCGGCGCCGCCGTCGGGTCCGCCGAGCGACAATGCACGCACGAACGCGATGGTCTTCCAGCGTTCATCGTCGGTGAGATTCCCGAACGCCGGCATGGCCGTGCCCGCCACCCCATCGTGCACGGCGTCGAACAATTCGGCGTCGGTACGGCGGGCCAGTCGCGCCGGTTGAGTGAAGTTCGGCGCGGGTGTCAGAAGAGTGGAAGCGAGCGGGCCGGTACCGTCACCGATGGCGCCGTGGCAACTCGCGCACTGACTGAGGTAGAGGCCTTGCCCTTCGGCGAGTTCACCGCGGCGGTGCGCCAAGCGCCACACGTAGCTGAGGACATCCCAGCGCTCTTGCAGCGTGAGCACGTCTTCCCACGCGGGCATCGCCGCGCCGCGTTTGCCGACGCTGATGACGTGAATGTGATCGAAGACCGTCTCGCCGCGCATGAACCCGGCGTCGGTGAAGTTGGCGGGCTTGCGTTCCAGCCGTGCGGCGTCGGGACCGTGCCCGTCGCCGTGCTCACCGTGGCATGATGCGCAGTGCTCGTAAAAGATCGCCGCGCCACGCTGCGGTGATGGCGATTGCGGTGGGAAGATGTCTTCGTCGATGCCGGTGGCGTGCGTTACCGCCGCGCGAATCGTGGCGACCTGCGCCAATACTGTATCGGCAGCCTGCTTCTCGTCGATCGCCGCGGTGAGATCCCCGAGTTGGCGAACGATCGTGTCACCGCCATCGATTCCCGCGACATTGCCCCAGCGCATGCGCGCCTCGGCGAGGAAGCTGCGCGCTTCTTCATATTCCAGCGGACGGACGAGATGGCCGCGGCCATCGCAGCCTTCGCGGTATTCTTCGCCGACGACGGTGAGCAGGGTGAGGACACGCGTGACCCCGTCGGCGTCGACGGCAGCAAATGCGAGCGTGGGCAGGAAGATCAGAGCGACGAGGAGCCGAGCGAACCGCTGCCCGGGTCGCCTGGGGTGGTGTTGCGTCTGCTGGTCGGCTCGCGTCTGCATGTCCATATCCCCGCCCGGGGATTTTGAGACTCATTCTCAATTAGCGGCAGAGCCGCACCCTGTCAACTTGGGAGTGTGACAAAGGGCACGTAAGGACAGGGGGCTCTGCGCAAGCAGGCCCTCGATACGACCGCCTCGCGATCTACTCGGGCAAACTGCTAATGGGCTCCCCGAGAAAAAACCGCCTGCCCGAGGAGCAGTCCTGGGCAAAAGCCGGAGGCTTCGTACCGAAGAGCGGCGTATCGATCGATGGGCTCTTGCTGTGCCGCGCAGAGACTACCCGGCGGCGCGGGTCCTGTGGCAGTCGCGACAGAAGCCGTAGAGTTCCATCTTGTGGCTGTTGAGATGGAAACCGAGCCGGCGGGCGATCTCGTCCTGCAGCGCTTCGATGCGCGCTTCCTCGAACTCGACGATCTTGCCACAGCCTTCGCAGATAAGGTGGTCGTGGTGCTCGCGGTTGACGCCGCTTTCGTAGCGCGCTTCGCCGTCCCGAAAATGGCGTTCGACGGCGAGGCCGCATTCCTTGAGCAGCTTCATCGTGCGGTACACCGTGGCGTAGCCGATGCCCGGGTTGATGTGTTTGACCGCGGTGTAGATTTCTTCGACGCTGCTGTGGCTGTTGCTGGCGAAAAACGCGCGCGCAATGTCGTCGCGCTGCGCGGTCGACTTGAGGCGTTGCCGCCGCAGGTGCTCTTTGAAGATCGCGAAGCGGTCGGCGGTGGAGAGCCTATCCTTGACTCGGTGCACGGGCCGCCTCCGGGGCAGCGCCTTCGAGCAAGCGCCGCGCTGCGGGCGACAGATAGACACTATCGAGCGGCCGTTCGGCCAACGCGCCGACAAGAATCTCGATCTGCGCTTCCAGCGGCAATCCGCGATCGAGCAGGATCAGATTCTTCTCCCGCACCCGGCAGCTACCACTGCGGACGCGGTACCCGACCTCACGCAGCAGCCGCTCCTCGCGCACCTCGATGCCGAGTTGCCCGGCGAGCTGCTTGAGCTCGTCCAGCACCGCTTGCTGCCGCGGATTTGATCGCGAAGTCTTCACCACCATGCCCGACTCTTACTGAAGGGGCTGCGGGTTGTAAAGTATGCGGACCCTTACGCGGGGCGCAACGTCCAACACGGCGCCCTTCGAGACGCCGCTGCGCGCCTCCTCAGGACGAGCGGGAAATGTCGTTCAGCAAGAGAAGCACCCGCTCATGCTGAGGAGCGCCGATAGGCGCGTCTCGAAGCATGCCGTGCGCTTCCACGCGACGTTACGCGGCGCGGCGCGCGAACACAACGTAGAACGGAATGCCGGTGGCAGTGACGGCCAGCGCGATCGCGCATTCCACCGGCCGTCCCCACAGCATCGAGACGGCGATGGCGGCGTTTGCGATCAGATAGAGCGCCGGCACCACCGGATAGCCCCACGCACGATACGGACGCCGCCGCTTCGGCTTCGTCTTTCGTAGCGTGTAGAGCGCCGCGGTATCCGCCGTGGTCGCCAACACGATGGCGAAGGTGGTGTAGTCGAGCACGCTGGGAAAGTTTTGCAGCACCACGATCAGGGTGATCGCCGTGAGCGCTTGCACTGCGATCGCGATGTGCGGCGTGCGGTTCACCTCGTGCACGCGATGGACGCCGGCGAAGAAGAGCCCGTCGAGCGCCATTGCATAGGCAATGCGCGGCCCGACCAGAATCGTCGCGTTCAAGCAACCGACCACAGACGCCAGCACCAGCGCGGCCATGATCGTGCCGCCGGCGCCGCCGAACAGCGCGCGCGCGGCCGACTCGCCGACCCGCACTTCGCCACGCAAGGTCTCGATCGGCAGCGCGTAGAGGTACACGGCATTGATGAGCAGATAGATCGCCGTGCAAACGGCGAGGCCGATGAACAGCGAGCCCGGCACGTTGCGGTCGGGCTCGCGGATCTCGCTGGCGACGTACACCGACGCATTCCAGCCCAAGTACGAAAACAGGATTGGCGACAGCGCCAAACCGAAGCCGGCCAGCGGCAGACTCGTCGCCGCCACCGGTGAGACAAAGTGTCCGAGCTGCCCGTGCCCAAGCAGCGGCCCCGCCACCGCCAGCCCGACCAGGGCGGCGATCTTCACGTAGCCGGTGATGTTGTTGAAGCGCGCGCCTTCACGCACCCCAACGTAGTTGACCCACGACGTGGCGATCGTGATCGCCACCGCTGCGGCCATCTTGCCACCCTCACCCAGCGCGACGAAGTGCGCCAGTCCTTCGGCGAAACCCGTCGCGAGTGTGGCCACGGTGCCGGCGTAGATGACAAAAAACGACAACCACCCGACGATGAATCCCGCCGCTGGATGGTAGGCTTCGCGCAGGTACACGTAGTCGCCGCCGGCATGCGGATACATCGCGCCGAGTTCGGCGTTGGCGAGCGCCCCGGCGAGCGAGAGCAGCCCGCCGACCAACCACGCGACCAACACCAGCGTCGGATGCGGCAGCGCGTTGGCTACCGTGCCGGGAGTGAGAAAGATTCCGACCCCGATGACCGACGAGACCACGAGCATCGTCGCGTCGGTGAGCGAGAGCCCGCGCTCGAGGCGATCGCGAGGGTGGCGATCGGGATCGTGCTGGTCGCCAGAGGGCATCGCCGCTGTGCCTACGTGAAGAACCGCCGCGGCGTCAATCGCGCCGTTGAATGCCGGAAGCCAGCAGTTCGCGCGAATCGTGCGAACTGTGCTGGAGTGACTCCCGCGGATCGAGTATGCGATAAGGCCAGCCGTCAGGAGGCGCTCGATGAGTTTCGTGGTTCCCGAACACATTCGCCCGCTGCGCGCCAAAGTGCAGCGCTTCATCGAAGAGCGCGTCTATCCGGTCGAGCACCTGCTCGATGAACGGAGTGAGGACGACGCGCGCGCCACCATGGTGCGGCTGATGCAAACCGCCAAGGCTGAAGGGTTGTGGGCGCTCGGGCATCCCAAGGAGATCGGCGGTGGTGGCTTGCCGTTCCTCGACTACGTCTACGTCAACGAAGTGGTCGGACGCTCCGCGCACGCGATGGTCGCGCTCGGTACGCACTCGCTGCAAGATTCGATCATGCTCAACCTGCACGCCGCGCCGAAATGGCGCGACGCGTACCTCAAGCCGTTGGTCGCCGGCGAGATTTTCCCCAGCTTCGCCATGACCGAGCCCGATGTCGCCAGCTCCGATCCGACGCAACTGCAAACCAAAGCCGTGCTCGACGGCGATCACTGGGTGATCACCGGCCGCAAATGGTTTACCACCGGTGCCAAACAAGCCGCTTACACCACGGTGATGGTGCGCACCGAGTTCGACGCGCCGCCGCACCGCGCCTTCAGCATGATCATCGTGCCGACCAACACGCCGGGCTACGATATTGTCCGCGAGACTCCGGTGATGGGCATGATGGGTGGCCACTACGAAGTTGCCTACAACGACGTGCGCGTGCCGCGCGAGAATCTGCTCGGCGAACGCGGCGCGGGATTTCTCATCGCGCAGCAGCGACTCGGTCCCGGCCGCATCTTTCACTGCATGCGCTGGCTCGGCCAAGCGCAGCGCGCCTTCGACCTGATGTGCGATCGCGCCAACAATCGCGTCGCCTTCGGTTCGCCGCTGGCCGACAAGCAATCCATCCAAAACATGATCTTTGAAACCGCCGCGGAGATTCAGGCGTGCCGATTGCTGACGCTCGACGCGGCGCACAAGATCGATCAGGGCGATCCCGCGCGCGTCGAGATCGGGATCATCAAAGTGGTCGGGGCGCGCATGCTGCACAACGCGATCGATCGCGCGATTCAAGTGCACGGCGCCAAGGGGCTCACCACCGACACGCCGCTGGAACGGATGTATCGCGCCGCGCGCTTCGGCCGCATCTACGACGGCCCCGATGAAGTGCATCAGATGACCGTGGCGCGCCGCATCTTGAAGCACTATCGCAACGGAGCGGCGTGGGACTTCGGCGTGCAATGATTTGGTGCGCACTGTGCACCGGGCGACTGAAAGGAGACCGATGATGAGACGGGCGATAGTGGTGATGACGATTCTGTTGCTGTCCAACGTGGCCTACGCTGCGGGTGGCGATCCGGTTCCGGCGCCGACGCAGAAGCCGGACGCAACGCCAGGCGTTTCGGCAGAGGAACGCTACAACGCTGGGCTCGCGCTGCGCGATCGGCACGAGTGGCGCGCGGCCGAAGCCGCGTTTCGCGAAGCGATTCAGCGCAAGGCGGATTTTCCTGAAGCGTGGAACGAACTCGGCCACGCGCTCAAGAACCAGAAGAAGTTCGAGGGCTCGCTGCGTGCCTACAACGAAGCGCTGCGCTTGCGGCCGGATTTTCCCCAGGCGCTCGAGTACCTCGGCGAGGCCTACGTGCAGATGGGCAAGATGGACGATGCGCGCGCGGTGTACGCGCGCTTGCAGCCGCTCGATGCGCGCTACGCGGCGCAGTTGGAACAGATGATGACGGGTGCCACCGCGCGGTGGTGAGTCGGATCGATCACAGGAGACTCGCATGAAACCCGATCTGGTTGTTCGTGGTGGGACCGTGGTCGACGGCACCGGTGCGCCGCCGTTTGAAGCGGATGTCGTCGTGCACGGCGACCGCATCCGCGCCGTTGAAAAATTTTCCGGCGAGGCCGGCGAGATCATCGACGCGCGCGGCAAGCTGGTCACGCCCGGCTTTGTCGATGTCCACACGCACCTCGACGCGCAGATCACGTGGGATCCCCTCGGCTCGCCATCGAATCTGCACGGCGTGACTTCGGTGATCGTCGGCAACTGCGGCGTCGGCTTCGCGCCGTGCAAACCGCAGGACCGCGACTATCTGATGTTCCTGATGGAGGGCGTTGAAGACATTCCGCAGGCGGCGCTCAAGGCGGGGCTGCGGTGGAATTGGGAGACCTTCCCCGAGTATCTGCACGCGCTAGCGAGCCAACGGTTGGGGCTCAACGTCGGCGCGCATCTCAGCCATGCGCCGCTGCGGGTGTACGTGATGGGCGAGCGCGGCGCCACCGATACTCCGGCCACCGACGCGGAGCTGGCGCAGATGCGCTCCTGCGTGCGCGAGGCGATGCAGGCGGGCGCGCTGGGCTTCGATACCGGCCGTACGACGATGCACCGGACGCCGTCGTGGGATCCCGTGCCGGGTACGTTCGCGGATCGCCGCGAGCTGTCCGCGCTCGCGAGTGGACTCACGGACTCCGGCACCGGCGTGTTCGAACTGATTTCGTACGGCGGTGCCGGCGAAGACGCCACCGGCTATCAGCGCGAGTTCGAGTGGATGGAGCCGGTCGCTCGGGCGAGCGGCCGGCCGATCAGCTTGTCGATGATCCAGTGCCTCAAGTATCCCGACGTGTGGCAAGAGATGCTGCACCGCGCCGATGCGGCGGTGGCCCGCGGCGCGCGCATCGTGCCGCAGGTGGCAGTGCGCAGCGTCGGCGTCCTCCTCGGCTTCGGCACATCGTTGTCACCCTTGTCGATGTTTCCCAATGCCAGCGACCTGATCGGCAAACCTGTGGACGAGTTGCGCGGACTGCTGCGTGATCCCGCCGTGCGCGCGAAGGTGCTCGCAGGGATCCACGAGACCAGCGGCGAGATCCTCGGCGGGATGGCGCGCATCGAAAATGTTTTCCCGCTCAAAGACCGCGGTGTGCTGGCGTACGAGAATACGCCCGACAAGAGCCTCGTCGCCATCGGCAAACGCGCGGGCAAGCATCCGTTGGAATCGATGTTCGACCTGATCGTCGAGCACGACCTGCGCAACTTCTTCATCATCCCGCTCTACAACACCGACCTCGACGCGGCGGGTGTGATGCTCAACCACCCGCTGACGACCATCGGCCTCGGTGATTCCGGCGCTCACACCAGTCAGACGTCGGACTCCGGGTTCCCGACGTTCATGCTCGCGTACTGGGTGCGGCACCGCAAATTGATGTCGCTCGAACGCGCGGTGCGGAAGCTGACGTTCGACTCAGCGCAAATGTGGGGCTTGCGCGATCGCGGCGCGATCCGCGCCGGCGCGTTCGCCGATCTCAACGTGATCGACTTGGATCGGCTCGATCTGCGTCTGCCGGAAGTGAAGCACGAACTCCCCACCGGCGCACCGCATCTCAGTCAGGGCGCAGTCGGCTACGATGCAACGGTGGTAAACGGCAAGGTGCTAATGCGCAACGGCGCGCCCACCGGCGCGTTGCCCGGCGTCGTCCTGCGCAACGAGCGCTGGGCGGAGTGAACGCGCGAAACGCGATCCGATGTAGGGGCGACGCATGCGTCGCCCAACGTCCGGCCGTTGACCTACGTGTGGCGCCGCCCTACAACGGTGCGCCATGGACTTGCGACTCACCGAGCAACATCTGAAGTTCCGCGACGAGCTGCGCGCGTGGCTAACGGCCAACTTGGCGCGGCCGTGGCGCGAAGAGCTGCGCGATCCCAACAACAACGAAGACAGTCTGATGGAGGTTCGCCGCCAATGGCAGCGCAAGCTGCACGCCGCGGGTTACGTCGGCATGGATTGGCCGACCGAGTGGGGCGGTCGCGGCGCCAGCGAAGTCGAGAAGTCGGTCTTCGAAGAAGAGAGTGCGCGCGCCGACGCGCCACAGATTGTGAACTTCCTCGGCATCGGTCTGCTCGGCCCCGCGCTGATTCACCACGGCTCTGAAGCACAGCGCCGCCGCTTCATCCCGCCGATGTTGGCAGCCGATGAGATCTGGTGCCAGGGCTTCAGCGAACCCGGCGCCGGCAGCGACCTTGCCGCGTTGCGCACCAGCGCCACGCTCGACGGCGATCACTTCGTTATCAACGGCCAGAAAATCTGGACGACCTTCGGCCCGTGGGCCGACTGGATTTTCGTGCTCGCTCGCACCGACAGCGGCGATCGCTACGGTGGCATCTCCTTCATTCTCTGTAAACTCGACACGCCGGGTATCATCGTGCGTCGGCTGCGCCAGATCACCGGCGAGAGCGAGTTCGGCGAAGTGTTCTTCGAAGATGCGCGCGTGCCGCGCGAGAATCTTGTGGGGCAAATTGGCGAAGGCTGGCGCATTGCGATGACGGTGCTGGCGTACGAGCGCGGCGCGATGTCGCTCGCTTACGCCGCGCGCTTCGAGCGCGACATCCGGCAGCTTGCGATCGCCTGTCGCGAACACGGCCGCGGGGGTACGGCGGTGCGCGAGAAGCTCGGCCGCTTGTTCGTCGAGAACGAAGTGATGCGTGCCAACGGTCTGCGCAACCTTGCCAACTTCGCCGATGGCAACAAACCGGGGCCGGAGTCATCGTTCGAAAAAATCTTCTGGAGCGAGTTCGACAAACGCTTCCGCGACGTCGCACTCGACTTGCTCGGGCCAGGCGGTCTGCTGGAGCGCAGCAGCGCCGAAGCGCGCGCCGACGTCGATTGGGCGCGTGAGTTTCTGTGGGCACGCGCCGGCACGATCTACTCCGGCTCTTCCGAGATTCAACGCAACATCATTTCGAAGCGGGTGCTCAACCTGCCGCAGATCTGACCCGCGAGAAACGGGTGTTCGATGAAATTTGAGTTGTCTGAAGACCAGGCCTTGCTGCGCAGCTCCACGCGAGACTTCCTCGCCGGCGAGTGGCCGATCGAGCAGGCGCGCAAGGTGATGGAACACGATCCGCGCGGCTACGACCCCGCGGCATGGGCGCGACTCGCGGAGATGGGCTACCTCGGGCTCCTACTGCCGCCGAATCTCGGCGGGCAAGGACTCGGCGCGATCGAGTTGGCGATCGTACTGGAAGAAGTCGGCCGCGCCGCCATGCCTGGGCCGTTCCTCGACACGGTACTCGCCGCGGCGCTGCTCGCGTCCGCCGGCAAGCGGGACGCGTTGGTGAACGACATCGCCGCCGGCAAGGCGCTGGTGACTATCGCGCGCGACGACGCACCGTTTAGCGGCGGCAACGCGACACCGACGCGCTTCGAGGGTGGCCGCGTGCGGGGTACCAAGTACTTCGTGCCGTTCGCGGCCGCAGCGGATGCGTTGCTGGTGACAACTCTCGACGCCGTATGCCTGGTGCAGAAGCCGTTTGAAGTCATCGCGCTGACGACGTTCGACTTGGCGCAGCGCTTTGGCGAGGTGAAGCTCGATCACGCGGCGACCGCGATTGGTTCACCGAGTCTGCTCGGTCGCGTCGATCAATTGGCAGCCGTCGGCGCTGGTGCGACGCTGCTCGGCCTGATGAGCCGAGCGTTGGAGATCACCCTCGAATACGTGCAGACGCGCAGCGCGTTCAAGCGGCCGATCGCTTCGTTTCAAGCGCTGCAACACCGACTGGCAGACATGCTGTTGAAGACCGAGTCGACGCGCTCGGCGGTCTACCGTGCAGCGTGGTGCGTCGATACCGACGCGCCGGACACCGCGATCGCGTGCGCGGCCGCCAAGGCATATGCCGGCGACGCATCGCGTTTGGTGTGCGGCGAGGCGATCCAGATGCACGGCGGCATCGGTTTCACGTGGGAACTCGATCTACACGTCTACTTCAAACGCGCTAAGACGTTGGAACAGCACTACGGCTCAACCGAGGCGCAAATCGAACACACACTGGCCGCAGCCGGATTCTGAAGGAGTCTCTGGTCTGTAGTTCCTGGTCTGTGGTTGTGAAACCAGGAACCAGAGACCAGAGATCTCTTAGCGAGCGGCGCGCCGCCCACCGGACGCGTGAGTCATCGGCGCAGCCGGTGGCTGCTGAATACTCACGGCCGGCGCGGCGTGGGGCGCGCTCTGCGGGCGAGCCATCGGCGGCGCAGCCTGCGGAGCGTGCGCGCGGATGCGATCCGCGCGCGACTGGAACGCGGGCGCATCCGATTGTCTTCGGGCAACTGGCGGCGCGATGGGGCGAACGTCGGGACGCGTGTTGGCACGTGGCTCGGACTGATGAACCGCTGGCTCGCTGCGCGGCGCGTCTGCGATGTGTGGCGGCAGCGCAACGTGGTGTTCGCGCAGACGCTCGACGCGGGAACGCGAGGCGCTTTGATCCGGTTGCACGGCCGGTCGCCGATCGAACGACGGCGGGGTCTCCGGTTGCGGCAACGGGTGGCGGTCCGCGCGGTTGACGAGTTCGCGGTCCGATTCGCGCAACCGATCGACGCGCGAGTGGTGGGCCGTGGCGAGCGGCGGTGGTGCAGTGTTCGGCCGAGCCGTGTGCGTGGTGTCGCTAGGCAACGGCGCGACCGCGGGTCGCTGCTCGCGTAGTCTCTCGATACGCGACCGATCCGAGCGATCCGACCGATCCGTCGGATGCACAACGAGCTGCGGCTGCGTCGCCAGCGCGGGCGACTGGTTGCGCAAGCGCTCGGCCCGACCGCGGTCGCGAGCAGCAGTCGCCGGGTTGCCGGCGGGTAGCACGGCATGCGGCGGAGTTACCGATGCATTGCTCATCACCGGCTTTACCGGCAACGCGCCGCGCACCGGTTGCAGTTGACTCGGGTTGAGTCGCTCAATGCGTGCGCGCCGGCCCGCCGGCTGCGTGAACTGATTGTGCGGCACGGCGACTACCGCGTTCGGGACATGCGAGTTCGTGTAGGTGATCCGGTTCACGTTCACGATAGTGGTGTTGTTCACTATCGTCTGATTCACCACGTGCGGGCCACACCACCCACCCCACCACGGCACACCGACGAACACCGAGGCACCCCACCACGGAATCACAGGTTCACCCCACCCAAGCGCGACCCAGCCGACGAACGGGGTGCCGACAGTGACCTGAACCCCCGGCGCGAAGAATGCCACCAACGCCGGCGCATACACCGGCGTGACGGCCACCGCGATCGGGCCCGGCGCCCACGCCCAATAGCTGTCGGCATAGACCCAGCGGCCGTAGTGATATGGCGCCCATCCCCACGGCGCGTCGTCGACCCACGTCCAACCGTAGTACGTGTCCCAGATCCAATGACCGGTGGTGTAGGGCGCCCAAGCCGTTGGTACGCTGGCGGGCACCCACACTCGGCCGTAGGTCGGCACCGTGCGCCAGTACCCGTAGCGATCGAGGTCGCGCACGCCGTACATGTCGGGCGGCACGTATCGCTCGCTCGTGGCGTTGAGCACGTCGTCCGTGCGGTCATAGTTCCACTGGTCCCAGGGATCGAGTTCCGGCGCGCGATAAGTCGCGACGCGCGTGCCGTCGCTGACATCGAGGACAGCCTCTTCGTTGGGTTCGATTTCGGTGGCGTGACCGCCGGTGGGCGTCACGGCCGTGCGACCCCCGCGTCGGGTGACGATCGTGGTCGTCTCTTTGCCGACATCAACGCGATAGTAGCCGGGTTGCTCGATGCGTAGCGCGCTGTTCGGCGTGTCGAGTTCGATGGTGTGCCCGCGCGGCAGGGTGCGGACATCGGCGGTCACGCGACCACTGACTACGGTGAGCTGAATGAAGTCGGGCTCTTGATTCGTCAATTGAATTTCAGTGTCGCCATCGGCACGCACGAAGGCGTGCGCACCGATCTGCAGCTCAAGCTTCCCGTCAGCGGTGTGGAGATAGTCGCCGGGCGCGAGCGCTATGTTGATCTGCGCCGGCGACCAGTCGGCATCGCCTTTGCGCCAGAACGACACGTCGCCGTCGACCAGACTGAGGCGCGGCGGCGTGCGCCCGTCACCCCCTGCGGTATCGCTGTCGGCGGCGCCAGCCGGATTGATCCAGAGTGCGGCAAGCACCGCCAGACCGATGGCCAGCGTCGTGGCAATGGAGCGTCGCAGTCGCGGGATGGATCGTCTCGCTGTGGTGGGAGTCATAGTTGGGCTCGCCTTTGAGGCCTTGGCTGTCCAAACGCGGGGGCACGGGGAAAGTTGCTCCGTTGGCTCGCGAACGGTGTTCGCGCTGCGGAGGGGAAGCGAGCTAGCGCGGGAAATCCAATACCCGTTTGCCCGAGTAGATCGCGAAGCGATCGTATCGAGGGCCGTCTGTGCAAGGCCAGCGATGGTCGCCGCCAACCCGCCTGGCGGCGTACATTACAGGGGTTGCATGAAGTCAGCTGTTTGAGTAATGTTCGCGTCGTGAAGCCGACGGCGAAGAGTTTCATTCTCGATCTGCTCTCGACCCTGCGTGGCGGGGCGATGCCGGTCAGCGCAGTGATCACCGCCGGCGCACACTTTGAGATCGCAGAGAACAACATTCGGGTCGCCCTCGCGCGCTTGCTGGCAGTCGGCCGCGTCGCCCGTGACGAGCGCGGGCAGTACGGCCTTGGCGCGCAGGCCGAGCCGGTGCGGCGGCACGTCACCTCGTGGCGCGCGCTCAGCGACCGCATTGCGCCATGGAGCGGCGGCTGGATCGGCGTGCATCGCTCACGCACGCGTTTGACCGCGCCGGCCTTGCGCCGGCGCGCGCGCGCGCTGCGTTACCTGGGCTTCCGCACGCTCGAACCGGGGATCGAAGTGCGGCCGGACAATCTGCGCGGCGGGGTGGCGGCGGTGCGTTCCGAGCTCCACGCGCTCGGGCTCGAGGCGGCCGCGCTGGTCTTCGAGATCCGCCAACTCGAGGTCGCGACCGAAGCGCGCGCGCGCCGTTTGTGGGACACCGCGGCGCTGCGGCTGGCCTATCGCCGCACCATCGCCGAGCTGGCGCAGAGTGAGAAGCGCATGGCGCGGTTCTCCGAGCGGGACGCGATGGTCGAATCGTTTCGCTTGGGCGGCCATGCGATTCGCCAACTCGCGCTCGATCCCCTGCTGCCCGAACCACTAGTGCCGGCAAAAGAGCGCGAAGCGTTGGTCGCCGCGATGCGGCGCTACGATCGCCTCGGGCGCGCGTGCTGGGCGCGCTTCATGCGTGACGCCGGCGCGCCGCACCTGCACGCGCCCGCCGACACGCGGATGGCGCACGGCCTGCAACATCTGCGCGCCGCGATTATGTGAGGCGAGATCATGCGAGGCGAGATCATGTGAGGAATGTTATGACGACTGCCACCGCAACCACGACATCCAACTGGCTCGACGCCTTCTCGCGCGCCGAGATCGATCAACTGCTCGAGCGCAACGCGCTGCGGACTTGGTTCTCGATCGCCACCAACTGGGGGCTGGTGTTTGCCGCGTTCGCCTTGATCGCCTGGCGGGCGAACCCGCTCACCATCGTCGTCGCCTTGTTCATCCTCGGTGCGCGTCAGCTCGGCATGGCGATCATGATGCACGAAGCGGCCCATCGCATTCTGTTCGACAACCGCCGCTTGAACGATTGGGTCGGCAACTGGCTGTGTGCGTTTCCGGTCTGGGGTGACCTGCGGCCGTACCGCGCCTATCACCTGCAACACCATGCAAAGACGGGCACTGCGGAAGATCCTGATCTCGGCCTCGCGGCGCCGTTCCCGGTAACGCGCGCGAGCCTGCGGCGCAAAATCTGGCGCGATCTCTCGGGGCAAACCGGCCGCAAGCGCGCCAAGGCGACGTTCAAGCGTGACCTCGGCATGTCGCGCGGCCGCGTGGCGCGCAAAGACGGCGCCGGGGTCTCCGCGTTGTACGGTGTGATCATCACCAACGTGACCCTGCTCGCGCTCCTCACACTGGTTGGGCATCCGTTGCTGTACGCGTTGTGGCCGCTGGCGTGGCTGACGACCTACAGCTTGGCGATGCGCATCCGTTCGATCGCCGAACACGGTATGGTACCGGACAACTCGGACGAACTGCGCAACACGCGCACGACGCTGGCGAACTGGTTCGAGCGTTTGTTCGTCGCACCGAACCGCGTCAACTATCACCTTGAGCATCACCTCCTGATGACCGTGCCGCTGCACAATCTCCCGCGCTTCCACCGCCTGCTGCGCGAGCGGGGAATCCTCGATCGCGCGTGCGTTACGCGTGGCTATGTCGACGTGCTGCGATTGGCGTCGTCGCGCCCCGAGGGGTCTACCGCGCCACTGCACGATGTGTCGGTAACAGAACGGCCGCCGTTCTAAGAGTGTCTAGTTCTTCATCCTCAAAATTCGTCGCAGCGCAGCGCGCGTCGCATCGTCGCCGATGGTGAACGCGCCGGTCGCAACCAGAACCGCGAACGCGATCGCTCCGAGTGCGAGGCTAGCGAGAGCTCCGGTGGTCGCACTAAGTACGGCGAAACGAGTCACTGCGGCTGCAATTGCGGCGATGCCGCTCGCGCGGACCAGCGTCGCCGTTAGCTGCGTGAGATTCGGCGCGCCGTGCAGCCAACGCGCCAGCAGCAACGTGCCGAGGGCATTCAGGCTCATGCCGATCGCGCCGGCGGCAGCGAGGCCGCTCACGCCGAATCGATTGCCGAGCAGCCAATAGAGCGGGATCGCGGCGAGGGCGACCGCCGTGCCGAGCACCATCGGTCGCCAGGTGTCGCCGCGCGCGTAGAACGCCCGCGCCGCGATCTGCTGGGTAATCCACGCCGGCACCGCGAGCGCCAGCAGCGAGAGAATTGCCGCGACCCGGGTCGTATCCTCTGTCGTGAAGCGGCCGTGTTGGTAGATCACCTGCACCAGCGGCTGCGCCAGCGCGAAGAATCCGCCCGCCGCAAACACCGCGAGCACAAGCCCGGTTTGCAGCGTGCGCTCGACCACGCGGTTGAGGTCGTCGCTACGGTGCTCGGCGAATAGACGCGCCAAAGTTGGCAGTGCAGCGGCGGCGATGGCTTGGCCGACGACGGCGACGGGCACCTGCATCAGCCGTCGCGCATAGGCGAGATGCGCGACGCTGCCGGCACCGAGCAACGCCCCGAACCAGCGCTCGTACCATTCATCGACCGTCAGCAATGTTTGGCCGAGCATCAAGGGTGCGGCGACGGCGAGGTAGGCGAGAAAGGCGCGATCGAATGGCGCCACTCGCAATCGCACGCGGACGCGGCCGCGGGCGTCGAGCAGCGGCGCGAGCAACGGACCGAGCACCGCGCCCGCCAGCGCGCCCCACGCGAACCCTTCGACACCGATGCCCGTGCGCGGGGCAAGCAGCAGGCCACCGGCGATGATGCCTCCATTGTAGAGCAGCGGTGCCGCCGCCGACGCACGAAAGCGCCGGCGCGCCAGGAGCGTGGCGTTGATGATACCGCCGGCGATGAAGCAGATCTGCGCCGGCAAGACGATGCGCGTCAAATGGACTGTCAGCGCCTGCGTTGCCGGATCGAAGCGTGGAAACTGCAGTGCGACCAACGGCTCGGCCCACCACCACAACGCCGCGGTGGCGACCGCGGCGAGCAACCCGAGCGTACCCAGCACCGTGGAGAACAACTGCTCGGCGCGCGCGTCGTCGCCGCGCGCGAGATGGCGCGTGTAGAGCGGCAGGAATGCGATCGACAGCGCGCCGCCCGCGAGCAAGTAATTCAGCAGATCGGGAATCTGAAACGCGGCGTAGTACGCATCGGTCGCCGCTCCCGCTCCGACTCGGTACGCCAGCAATACTTCGCGCCCGTAGCCGAGCACGCGCGAGAGCAGCACGCTGGCGGCGAGCAGCAGCGCCGCCGCGCCAAAGCGTGTTCCCTCCGTTGTCGGTATTGCCTCGTCGTCCACCAAAGCCATCCCTCTCCGAGTCCTCGCTTTGCACAAGCCGGCCCTCGATACGATCGCTTCGCGATCTACTCGGGCAAACGGGTATGGAAGCTGAGAAACAAAACCGCTTGCGCGAGTAGCGGCCCCGAGTAGAAGCCGAAGGCTTCGTACCGAGGGGTCGCGTATCGAGGGGCCGCATCTTGCACAAAGTCGGTAGTTCCCCTCGTCTCGGCGCGTGCATTATGCACGATCGCCGCGCCGGAACAGAATGCCGCGGGCACCCGCGCCGTTTGACGCGAGCGTGTCAGAAAGAGCATGGAGGGAACCATGAAGCGACTGGCAAAGACTCTCGGCGTCGTGATCGTGCTGCTTGCGCTGGCTGCGCTGGTGATTCGAATCGAATTCGGCGGTGGCAAACGGCTGCAAAATCTCACCACTGCGCCGCTGCTGCCCGCTGCCGCGCTCGAAGTGGTCGCCAATCTCGACTATCCGCCGGGCAACCTCGCGGTGTCGCCGAGCGGGCGCGTGTTCTTCACGCTCCATCCCGACGGCCATCCGCCCGCCAAGGTGCTCGAGCTGGTTGATGGCAAACCGGTGCCGTATCCGAACGAAGCGTTTCAGCATCCAGAGAAGGATAAGCCGTACTTCGAGACCGTGCTGTCGTTGCGGATCGATCGGCAGAATCGCTTGTGGACGCTCGACCACGCCGACTACGCCCAAGGTCAGCCCCGCCTGCTCGCCTTCGATCTCACTACCAATCAGGTCGTGCATCAGTACGACTTCCCGTCCGATGTTGCCGGCTTCCTCTCGATGCTGAACGACCTCCAAATCGATCCGGCGGGCGAAAAGATCTACATCGCCGAGGCCAGTCCGATTAAGCAGACCCCGGCGATCATCGTCTACGACATCGCCAAGCGGACGAGTCGCCGTGTGCTCGACGGACATCCGTCGGTGCAAGCGGGCGACTTCATCATCCAGGCGCCCGGCCGCGACATGATCATCTACGGCATCTATCGCCTGAAGATCGGGATCGATTCGATCGCGCTCGATCGCCGCGGCGAGTGGCTGTACTGGGGCTCGGTGAACGGTGACCGCCTGTACCGCATGGCGACCACGCATCTCAACGACACCTCGCTCAGTCCCGTTGTGCTGGCCGCGCGGGTGCAAGAGTACGCACACAAGACGCTGAGCGACGGACTCACGATGGACGAGCTCGATAACATCTATCTCAGCGACATGGAGCACTCGGCGATCCTGACCCTCGCACCCGACGGGACGTTGAAGACGTTGCTCAAGGATCCACGTTTGCGCTGGCCCGATGGATTCAGCTTCGGTCCCGACGGCTGGCTCTACGTGAGCTGCAGCTCACTGCAACACGTGCTCTTCATTAGCACGGCACACATGCGCGCGAACGCACCGTATCAGATATTTCGCTTCAAGCCCGGGCCGCTCGGGGTCGCCGGACAGTAACCTCACCGCGTTCAATAGAAGAACTGGAAGGAGCCGGTGCAGTCGCCATGGCTGGCGCGGCTGGCCTTGAACTTGTCACGCATGGACTCGGCATCTTCAAGCGACTTGTACCCGGCACGCACATCGACAGTCATGCGTTGACACGCCTCACGCCGGAGCGCAAAGGCGTCCTGAGCGCGCTGCTTGATGCGGTCGACCTCGTCGCGCTCTTCCGCCGGCGCCGGGCCCGAGCGCGCAGCCCCAGGATCGGGGAAGAAGTTGGCCGTTACGACATTCGAGAAGTACCAACAGTTCGGTGCGACCTTTCCGTCGCGCCCGGCGTTGAGCAACTCGCCGGTCTGGCCATCAACTTCGGGATAGTTGTTGCAGGAGATCTCCACGTACGCGTATTGCGCGGCGTTGGCAGTAGCGGCGGTGCAGGCGGCAGCGACGATCCAACCGACAAGACTACGGATGCACAGCTTCATATATCCCCCTGCTTCGACGACGGCAGCGATAGCTGGGTGACTTCGCGCTCGTCAAGCGGCGCGTGCGAACGCGTCGCGCACAATCGTGGCGAGGCCCTTGCGCTCGCGTTGTCACGCCGTATGCTCAGCTATCGTGACTGAGCCGACCTATCCCGGCGCCGTCGCGCCCGAGCGCACGGGCACGTTTGCCTCGCTCGGCGTGCAATTGCGCGCGCTCGAATGGGGCGATCCCCGTGCGACGCCGATCGTGCTGGCGCACGGCATGTGGGATCACGCGCACAGCTTCTCGGTGCTCGGTCCATTGCTTGCCGCGCGCTTTCGCGTGATCGCCCTCGACGCTCGTGGCCACGGCGATTCGACCTGGGCGAGTGCGTACACGTGGCCCACCGATGTGCTCGACATCGTCAACGTGATGCGCGCGCTCGATCAACCGGTGCACCTCGTCGGCCACAGCAAAGGTGGCGGGCAGGTGACCGATGCGGCCTGCGTCGCGCCCGAGTTGGTTCGCAAAGTGGTCAACATCGACGGCTTCGGTCCGCCGTCTCTGCCAACCGGCGACGATCCGGTCCCACACATGGTCCAGTTTCTCGACGCGCGTCGTCGCGTCGCCGGGCGCAGTACGTGGCGACCGTACGCAAGTCTCGACGATCTCGTCGAACGTCGCCGGGCGCAAAATCCCCGGCTGACGCGCGAGTGGCTGCGTTACTTTCTCTTCTTTGGCGCGAGCGAATCGCCCGATGGCTGGCGATGGAAACACGATCCGCAGATGGGCCATGGATTCGGTCCGTGGCGACCCGAATGGATCGGCCCGAGTTACGCTGCACTGCAAGCGCCGATGCTCGCCATCGTCGGCTCCGAGAACGATACATGGGGCCCCCTGCCGGAACCGCTTCTCAGCGAGCGGTTGTCACACGTCAAGCGGCTGGAACGTCGCGTGGTGGCTGGGGCCGGACATTTCGTCCACATCGAGAAGCCGCGCGAGACCGCCGCGCTGATCCGTGAGTTCTTGGAGTCGTGATGCGCGTCACCCACGGGCGCGTCACGCTCGAACTGCACGAAGTCACGCAGCGCGACGGCCCAGCGCTGTTGCTGTTGCACGCGCTGTACGAATCGAGTGCGAGCTGGGGCGAAGCACCGGCCGCGTGGCCGGGGCGCGTCTACGCGCTCGACTTCAGTGGGCACGGCCGTTCCGATTGGCTCGTCGGCGGTGGTTACTATCCGGAGATGTTGGTGGCTGACGCTGACGCGGCACTTGCGCACATCGGCGGCGCCGCGCTCGCCGGTGCGGGCATCGGCGCCTACGTTGCGACGTTGCTCGCCGGTTCCCGATCCGCGTTAGTGCCAGCGGCGTTGCTGTTGCCAGGCGCCGGACTCGCGGGCGGCGGCGCACAACCCGACTTCAATCAACCGCGTCAGCCGCTGAGTCCGCCGCCGCACCAAGGCTGCGATCCGATGGTCCACGTGTTGGATCGCGACGCGCGTCCGCCCGACTACGTCGAGCCGTTCGCGCGCGCCGCGAAGCGGCTGCTGCTGATCGAAGACGGCGCGGCGCGCCCGCCGTGGTGGGAGGCCGCGCGCGGCGTCACACGTGCGGAGGTCGCGCCCGCCGAATTGTCCGTCGCGTTGGCGCGCCTCGCGGCCGCGTGAGCCGCGCGGTGTGGCGGTGCGCGCTGGTTCGGCGCGCCGCAGTTTGAACCGAACCTTGCGCGCGCCGGAATCGTCATTGCGAGAAGCGTCGCGACGAAGCAACCTAGCCCCGTTGTGACAATAGATCGGTGGGCGAATCTGGGAGGGCGAGCCTTCCGGCGAGCCGCCGGTGCGGCGATGGTGCGGCGGCTCGGCGGGAGCCTCGCCCTCCCATTGTGCTTGTGTCGCCGTCTATCAATGACCGGTTCAGTACCTTGCCCTTCGCGGCGCGCGCGTCTACACAGCGCCGATGCGCCCCAAGAGTCCGAGGGTCATCACCGATGCCGAGGCGGCGCACGTCGCGCGGCGGTTTCCGTCGTACCGCGACCTCGTTGATGATGCGCTCTTCCATCCGGCGTGGGGCTACTACAGCACCGGCCAAGTGCGCTTCGGCGAAGGCGGACACTTCGATACGTTCCCGATCGCGCTGGCTCCGCTGTTCGGACAGATGGTGTCCGCATACGCCTTCCGTCGCTGGCGCGCGCTGGGTGAACCGGCGGCGTTCGAGATCTGCGAGCTGGGCGCGGGCAACGGGCAACTGTGCCTCGACGTGCTGGTGGCCGCCAACGAGCGCGCGGTGCGGCGCGGTGATGCCTGGCTCCGCTTCGCCGAGGCGCTGCGCTATCGCATCATCGAGCGGAGCCCGGCGCTGATCGCGCGCCAGCGGCAACAGCTCGGACCGCTCGCCGCACGCGTGACCTGGACGCGTGGCGATCTCACCAAGCGCGCCGCTCGCGGCGCGCCGTTTGCCTCGCACGGAGTGGTCTTCGCCAACGAAGTCCTCGATTGTCTCGCGCACCACAAGGTCGTTCCGGGTGCGAATGGCCAGCCGGGGGTGGTCTTCGTTGTGCCGCAACTGCGCGGGCGGGCGATTCCGCACGCCGACCTTGCCGCGGTGCTCAGCGACGACCGCCGCCGCCGACACGTGACGTATGAAGAAGTGATCGTGCCGGTGGAGCGAGTACCCGGGCTGCGGCCGTTCCTCCGCCGTCACTATCCGGAGTTCTTTGCTCCCGGAAAATTCGCGCCGTACTTCGCGTGTCCGGCCATCGAGCCGCTGCTGCGCAACACCGCGCGCCTCTACGACACCGCCGATGCGCTCTGGATCGACTATGGGCATCTGCGCGCGTTTCATCTCACCACCGCCGAACGGCAGCGAGTGTTCGCTGGGCCGCCGCGCTCGGGGGCAACGATCTATCGCGATCCGGGCCACGACGACATCACCTTCATGGTCGACTTTTCCGTCGTTGGCACTGCCGCCGAGCAGGCGGGTCTGGCAGTGGAATTCTACGGTGGACAAGGCGAGCTGGCCCGCCGCAGCGGCGTGCGGCTCGACGCGCGTGCGCGCGAGCTGATTGTTCGCTACCGCACGCTGGGCTGGATGTTGGCGGTGATCGGCGTCGGACCAGAGCGTGCGTGGCAGCACACCGGCCTCACGTGGAATAAGGCGGCCGGGCGTGGTGGGCGGGTGCGCGACGACGTGCGCCGCGGCATCGAGGAGTTCCTCGGCCGGCGCCGGACGACGTTCAAACTGATGATCTTGCGCCGCGCCGCCGCAGCAGGATGAAGTGCTACGCCACTGCGGAGTGAGCGGACACTACACGGTAGGCGCGTAGCCTTCGAGTCGGCACACGTCGAGGTTGGTATTGATCGCGTGGAGCAACTCGAGCGCGCTCGTACGCACGCGCTGCAAGACGTTGGTTTGCTCCGCCGACAGCGGACCGAACTCGTGATCGAGCATGAGATCGTTGTAGCCGATGATGGCGGTGAGCGGCGTGCGCAGTTCGTGCGAGGTGGTGGTCGCAAACTCCAAGCCCGCCCGCTGGGTCTGATGGAGTTCCGCCATCAGGCGCGCGTTCTCGCGCGCGAGCGACGCCGGCTCGAAGGTGCGCAGTGCCGTCGCCGTTTCGGCGGTCAGGCAGCTCGGATCGAGGGTGCGATTCACCAGCTCTAGCAGTTCGCGTGAACCTTGATCGATGCGCCGAAGGGTATCGACCTGGGCCGACGCGAGAGTCCCAAAGGCGCCATCGAGGAGCAGATCGTTGTAGCCAATGATCACGTTGAGCGGCGTCCGCAGTTCGTACGACAGATTCGCAAGCAGGTCATACTTGCGCTGATTGCCGCGTTCGAGCTCCGCCACCAAGCGAGCATTCTCCAGCGCGATGGCCGGCAGGCGGATGACAAACCAAGCGCCGGCGTCGTGGCTCGTGTCGAGCACCAGCTCGCCACCGTGTGCCGCGACGATGGCCTGCGACGCAGCGATCCCCGGACCATTTTGCGCGAGCGCTTCCTCGCTGCCCAAGCGCGGGCCATTGTCACCGATGGTGAGTTCGATCCAATCGCCGTCGGCACTGGTGCGGCAGACGATGAGGTCGCCGTCGCGCGTGTGCTTCACCGCGGTGCGCAGCAGGTTGGCGAGCCCGCGCTCCAATTGCGGTGCGTCGATCCATGTTAGCGGTAACGTCGGATCGAGATCGAGTCCCGAGCCGAGGCGCTTGAGCGTGAACGCCGGCTGATAGAGTTCAATCAGATCCAGCACCACACGATTGAGCGAGGTGAACTGGGGCAGGACACGAACAGCCGACGCGACATTCTCCATAGGTTCCGCCACCTAGCTCCGGTCCTCGGCGAAGGTCCAAGGAGCATGCCACGCGGCGTTGCAGTTGCCCCACTGTGCGATCGCGATTGCAGCATGCCGACGACTGAATAAGATTCAGACAATAGCGAGAATCTTGCCGCCAACCTGCTCAAGCAGGTGCTATGGCGTCGCGCGCGCTTGCCCGGCGCGCAGTGGTGTGTGAAGTGGGAACACGTTGGCGATGAGCAGACGATGAAATGGTGATGCGTCAAGAGAATGAACTCGCGCCGACAGAGGGTGAGCCCGCGCCGACGGACACCGACGCCGCGTTGCGCGCGCGGCGGACGTTGACGGCGTGCCTGTGGGTGCTCGCCTACCAGGGCTTCACCACCACCATCAACGGCGTCGGCGCGCCGTGGATCGCCACCAGCTTCGAGTTGGATCAATCGGGGATCGCCGCACTGTTCGCGCGGATCTCGCTGTCGGCGATCGGCAGCCTGCTGTTGTCGCGCCTCGCCGATCGTGTCGGGCGCCGGCGCGTCGTGCTCGGCTGCCTGACGGCCACGCCGCTCTGTGCGCTGGGTGCCGCGCTGTCGACACGTCTGACGCTGTTCGCGCTGTGGGAGATTCTGTTGTTCGCTTTCATCGGGGCAACGATGGCCGGAGCGATCGTGATGTTGGCGGAGGAGTTGCCGATCGCACAGCGCGCGAAAGGCCAGGGCTACGGCGGGATCGCGATGGGATTGGGCAGCGGCGTGTGTGTGATCGTGATGCCGCTGCTCGTCGATGCCGGCTGGTCGTGGCGGTGGTTGCTGGTGATCGCCGCGGCCGGACTGCTCGGCGTCCCGTTCGTCGCGCGTACGCTGCCCGAGAGTCAACGCTGGCAGCGCGCGGCGGCGAGTGGCGCAACCCAGCGCGTCGGCTTCTCCGCGGTCCTTGGCGTGGTGCACCGCCGTCGCACTCTGCCGATGCTGCTGTGCGTCTTCCTCGGGACGCTCTCGGGCGCGGCGGCGATGAGCTGGACGTATTTCCACGCGGTCTCGGTCGTCGGCTTGTCGGCCGACGCCGCGAGCATGATGGTGATCATTGCCGGTGGCATCGGCATGATCGGGTTTCCGCTCGGCGCGTGGACCTGTGAGCGGCTCGGCCGCGTGCCGACCGTGGTTGGATCGAGCGGACTGGTCGCGCTCGGTACGTTGTGGTTCTACTGGGGCCCGCCGGCGTGGGTGACGTGGCCGGCGTGGTGGCTCGGCGCCGCCTACTGCGGCTTTTCCATTGGGGTGAACGCAGCGACGGTTGGCGGCAACTCGGCCGCCACCGAGCTGTTCCCGACCGCGCTGCGCGGCACCATGATCGGTTGGTTCGCGCTGATCAACGCGCTCGCCACGGTGAGCGCCCAGGGCGCCATCGCACTGCTGGCTGCCCCGCTCGGCGGACTCTCGATAGTCGTCGGCTATCTCGGCGTGTTGGCGATTCCGAATGCGATCCTCTTCGGTCTGTTCATCGACGAAACCCGCGGCCTCTCGCTCGAAGCCGCGGCGCGGGAACACGCGTAACTTGCCTGTCGCAACATATCAGGGGTAAGTCAGGAACATTGGAGGCCATCATGGGAGCTACGGTTGAGACGAGTTACGGCAAACTGCAAGGCTTTGATGAGAGCGGCATCCGCGTGTTCCGCGGCATTCCGTACGCGCTGCCACCGATAGGTGCACGCCGGTTTCGTGCGCCGCAGCGGCCGCTGCCGTGGGCGGGCGTGCGCGCGGCACACGACTTCGGACCCGCCGCGCAGCAGAACCCGAACGCGCTCGGTCCGCTGGGCTTCGATATCGGACCGATGGACGAAGATTGTCTGTCCCTCAACGTCTGGACGCCGGCGTGCGACGGCGCCCGTCGGCCGGTGCTGGTGTGGATCCACGGTGGGGCATTCATCCTCGGCGCCGGATCGCAAGCGCTCTACGACGGCGCGACGCTTGCGCGCCGCGGCGACGTGGTCGTTGTCACCATCAACTACCGTCTCGGTGCCTTCGGCCTTCTCGATCTGTCCGACGCAGGCGTTGGCGCCGCGGGCGTCGGCGACACCAACGTGGGGATGCGTGACCAGATCGCAGCGCTCGAATGGGTGCGCGACGAGATCGCGGCGTTCGGCGGCGATCCCGACAGCGTCACGATCTTCGGCGAGTCGGCCGGCTCGATCAGCGTGGCGACGCTGCTCGGCACGCCCCGCGCCCAGGGTTTGTTTCACCGCGCGATTCTCCAGAGCGGCGCCGCTAACTTCGCTGGCTCGCGCCCACAAGCCGCGCGCGTGACAGCCGCGTTCCTCAAGGAGATGAGCTTGACGCCAGGCGAGACCGCCAAACTGCGCGAAGCCCCGCCGGCGCAGTTGCTCGAAGCGCAGCAGCGCGTGTATCTCACCATGCAGGGGCAAGTGCGCGGCTTGCCGTTCGCACCCGTGGTCGACGGCGACTTACTGCCGCAACATCCATTTGAAGCCATCCGCGCCGGGCTGGTGAAGGATGTGCCCGTGCTGGTCGGCAGCAACGTGGACGAGCTGAAGCTGTTCGTGGTGATGGATCCCGAAGCGCGCTCGCTCGATGAGGCGGCGTTGCTCAAGCGCTGCGAACACAACAGCCCGGGTGCGGATGCCAACGGCGTTAGCCATGGGCGGCGCGCGATCGACACCTATCGTCGCGCGCGCGCGGCTCGCGGCGCCGCCACGACGCCATCGGAGTTGTGGTTCGCGATCGAATCCGACCGCGTGTTTCGCTACCCCGCGATGCGGTTGGCCGCCGCCCAACGCGCGCATCAGCTGCACACCTACGCGTATCTCTTCTCCTGGCCGTCGCCGTTCATGGAAGGCATGCTGGGCGCGTGTCACGCGCTCGAACTGCCGTTCGTCTTCGGGACGTTCAACGATCCGATGATCGGCCAATTTGCCGGCGGCGGCGCGGCGGCGAACGGGTTGGCGGAACGCATTCAGGACGCCTGGCTCGCCTTCGCGCGCACCGGCAATCCGGCCTGCGCCCGCACTGGCGAGTGGCCGGCATACGACGCGGCGCGCCGCACGACCATGATTCTCGATGCCGACAGCCGCGTCGAGCATGCCCCGTTGGAAGACGAACGACGCTTCTGGGAGTTCTGGGACGCGATGGCGTAAGTCATCCCTCCACCCCGGATGAATGGAACCGCCGATGGACGCCGATGCTCGCCGATCAGAGCTTTCCGCAAGAACGTTAGGGATCCGTAGGGTTCACCGAACTGTCTGTCGCGATAGCGCGATGAATCGCGAAGAACTCCGTATCGGCGTGTATTGAGGCGATGTCCCTCCGCGTCTACGCATTCACGTGCGGTTGGCTCACCGGGCCGTTTGGAAATTTTCTCGTCGGCGAGTCGGGATCGATCCGCGTTCCGATTCCCTGCTTTCTCATCGAGCACCCGCACGGTCGAGTCCTGTTCGACAGCGGCCTGCATCGCGACATGCAAACCGACGCGGCCCGGCGACTCGGCCGGTTGGCGAAATTGTTCACGGCCGAGTTCAACGCGGGCGAAGATGTGGCCGCACGATTGGCGGCGCTCGACATCGATGCGACGAACGTGCGCTATCTCATCAACTCGCACCTGCACTTCGATCACAGCGGCGGCAACAGCGCGATCCCGAATGCCCAGCTCGTGGTGCAGCGACGCGAGTGGGAGGCCGGGCGCGATCCCGATTTGATGCGCGCGAACGCGTACAACCCGAAGGACTACGACCACGGCCACGACGTCCTCGCGGTCGACGGCGAGCACGACCTGTTCGGCGACGGCCGCGTCGTCTGCATTCCGACCTACGGCCATACCCCCGGGCATCAGTCGCTGCGGGTCCGACTCGACCGCAGCGAAATCGTTCTGACCGGCGACGCCTGCTACCTGCGCCGCACGCTGGAGCAGTTGCATTTGCCGGCGGTCGTTCACGACGAAGCCGCGATGCGCGCCTCGCTCTTGCGTCTGCGCGCGCTCCGCGACGCCGGCGCGCAGATCATCTTCGGCCACGATCCCGAGTTCTGGGCGAACGTGCCGCAGGCACCCGCTACGATCGGATGACGCTTCCTCGCGGCGCGGGATAACGGAGATGTACTTCTGGAATTCCCAAGCCCTGGCTCGGCAGCTCAAGACCGGGAGCCTCTCACAACGTGAGCGAGTCAAGTATCTGGTAGCAACCCTATTGGTAGTGACGATTGCGACTTACGTTCGCTCCTGGTCGTCGTACCGGATTGCGGTGAGCGAAACACTTGTTGCGATGGTGGCGACAGTCCTTGGCGTCTGGATATGTTTCTCTGCCAACGAACAAGGCGACGGCAAGGATTTCACGGATCGGTTCATTTGCTTGGGATGGACGACCTCGATTCGAGTTGGTCTGGCATTCGTCGCCACGCGCTGGCTGTGCACGCACCTCGTACCGTTGGCGTTCGGAGATGCTTTTCACATTCGCGACGAGTATCGGGGCATATTCAATCTCGGAGAGGGTCTCCTAATTTGAGGGGATATTCTGCTGGAGACTCTGGTTGCGAATCCGCTTCGTGGCCCGGGTGGGTCAGGAGGTGTCGAGCATCCACGGGGGCAGACCCTAGTAGGGTCGTTCGTTCAATCCGTTCTCGACGATCTGCGCGATCTCGTCAGCGCTGAAGCCCATGCGCGACAAGCTCAACAACTCGTCCGATACGCCGGCGCCGAAGAGGGCGTAGTCGTCGCTGTTGACGGTGAGCTTGACGCCGTTGTCGAACAGGCGCCGCGCCGGATGATTTTCGAACACGTCGCAGACGCCGAGGGAGTAGTTGCTGGTGGGACAGATGTGCAACAGGGTGCCGCGCTCGGCGAGGTGATCGACGAGCCGCGGATCCTCGGCCGCGCGCACTCCATGTTGCACCGCGTGCAAGTTGAGTTTCGTCACGCTCTCGCGGATGCGCTCCGGCCCGCATATTTCGCCGGCATGCGCCTTGAGCTTGAGACCGTGGTCCTCGGCGAGTCGATAGAGCGGAACGAAGTCGTCGATCGTACCGAGCTGCTCGTCGGCGTAGAGATCGAGGCTGCGGAACGCGCCGGTGGCGAGGAAGTCCTTGAGGCGCACCATCAACAGATCGGCGGGCAGACCGCGATCGATGCCGATCTCCGGAGCGATGGTGACGCGGTCGGCGACACGCGCCGCCTCGATGGATAGCAACTCGGCGAACTCCGCCACCGACATTCGCATGAACTCGGGGAGCAAGAGATCGAAGCTCGGCTCGGCATAGACCACGCCGTCGTCGACGAAGCGATCATACGTATCGCGGATCACGGCCGCGACGACGTCGCGGCCACCGCCGAGGATCGGCAGCAAGTTGGTGCCGATGTACATCCCGAACGCCTCGAAGTTCCCAAACACGGACGGCACCGGCGGCAGCGGCTGCTCGGCGAAGCGCGCGTAGGTCGCAATCGGCGCGGACAGCAGGCCGTGGCAGTGCAAGTCGGTTTTCGGCACGCGCCTCAGCGCGGCGCGGTCGCCGGTCGTCAATGCTTGTGCGAGCGTGGTGCGCCAGTTCTCGTCCACTGCGGCCTCCTGATGTGTGCACAGAGGAACACAGATGGACGCCGATGGCTAGGCGCGAGTTTGAACGTTCGACGAATAGCTTGAGGATCACGAAGACACGAAATGCCGACACGCACGAAAGGCGACCTGCCCTTCGTCCTTTCAAGCTTTCGAGTTTTCGTGATGCTCCGGATCTCGGGAGGGAAGGGCGACGCATGCGTCGCCCCTACGGCCGGATTTGATCCGCCGCACTCAGCGGCGATGCATGACGATCTCGGTGATCTCGGACGGCGCGAACAGACGCATCGCCGGGCCCCAGAAGCCGGTGCCACGACTGACGTAGAGTTGCGCGTCGCGCTCGCGATAGAGGCCGGCGACGTAGGGAGTGCTGAGGCGCACCAGATAGTTGAACGGCCAGATCTGTCCACCGTGCGTGTGACCCGAGAGCTGCAGATCGACGCCGAGCGCGGCGGCTTGGTGGAAGGTCGCTGGGTCGTGTGCCAGCAGAATGAGTGCGCGCTGCGGATCGCGATCGGCCATCGTTGCCGGCACGTCCTCCTTGATACTTCCGCCCACCAAACTGGCGTGATGATCTTCCACGCCGGCGAGATCGAACGACACATCGCCATCGCCGATGCGGACGCGCTGGTTGCGCAGAACCTGCATGCCGAGCGTTCGCACATGCGCGACCCACGGATCGGCGCCCGAATAGTGATCGTGATTGCCGGTGACGAAGAACACCCCATGACGAGCGCGCAAGTCGGCGAACGGCGCGACCTCGTCGGCGAGGCGCCGGACGCTGCCATCGACGAGGTCACCGGTAACCGCGATGAGGTCGGGCTGCAGTTCGTTGCAACGCGCGACCAAGGCGGCGGCGAAGCGGCGGTCGAGAATGGGGCCGATGTGAATGTCGCTGATCTGGACGATGCGAAAGCCGTCGAGGGCTTGCGGCCAGCGCGCCAGCGATAAGTCGAGCCGTCGCAGCGTGGGTGGACGCAGGGCGATGCGCATGGCGGTGACACCGGCGCCGAGCGCCAGGCCGATCACGCTGAAGGCGCGCATGCGGGCCGCGGTGGTAACGCTCAGTCCACGTGCGCCAGCCGGCACGGCCGCGCCAAGCAGCGTCCACACAACATCGGAGAGGAGCGTCAACGTCAGCAGGTAGAACGCGAACCCGATCCACAACGAAGCGGGCCAGGCGATCAGACGCGTGGTGGCGCGCGGCCAGCGCCGCTCGCCGATGGGTTGCAGGATCAAGGTCATCGCGAGCAATACGATCAGACTCAGCAATGCCGCGCGCAGCGGCGGCGCAAAGCCCGGATCGAAGACGAGCCGCTGGGCAAGATACCAGTGTCCGCCGACAAACACGGTGAGAATGACGGAGAGGAAGATGGTGATGAGCAGGCGACGACGCATGCGGCCAGTGTAGCAGCTGGGTTCGGGAACTCGACATCGCTGCTGGCGACCGGCGTTGCTTCTGCCTCGGCGCGGTCTATAGTCGCGGTTTCTGCCTATGCCCAAAGACGCGATCACTATCGTCGGCGCGCGCCAGAACAATCTGAAGGGGATCGACGTCCGGATCCCGCTCGGCGCGCTCACCGTCATCACCGGGGTGTCGGGCTCGGGCAAGTCGAGTCTCGCCTTCGACGTGCTCTATGCCGAAGGGCAGCGGCGCTACGTCGAGAGCTTCTCGGCCTACACGCGCCAGTTCCTCGATCGCATGGACAAGCCGCAGGTCGATCGCATCGACGGCGTGCTGCCGGCGATCGCCATCGCCCAAGGCAACACGGTGAAGACGTCGCGCTCGACTGTGGCGACGATGACCGAGCTGCACGATCATCTGAAGCTACTCTTTGCGAAAATCGGCGTGCTGCACTGCCGCCAATGCGGGCAGGTGGTGGGGCGTGACTCGGCCGAGTCGGTGGCAACGCGGTTGGTGCACTACCCCGCAGGTACGCGCGCGCTGATCACCTTCGCGCTGCCATTGCCGGAGAACTTGCCGTGGGCGGACGCGCGCATCGGGTTGATCCGTTCGGGCTTCCGCCGGCTGCTGGTGAACGGCGAGGTGGTCGATGTCGAAGCGGTCACGACGGCGCCCGGTGCGACGGTGACGGTGGTGGTCGACCGCGTCGCCGTGCGCGCCGATCACAAGACTCGGTTGGTCGACTCGATCGAGCAGGCGCTGCGCTTTGGCAAGGGACGCGTGGCGCTGATCTTTCCCGACGAAGCGATGCGCGAAGAACCGTTCGTCGATCGCCTGGAATGCCCGCGCTGCCACATCGCGTACCGCGAAGCCACCTCGAACTTGTTTTCGTTCAACAGTCCGCTCGGCGCGTGCGAGACCTGCCGCGGCTTCGGACGCGTCATCGACATCGACCTCGATCTGGTGATTCCCGATCCGCGCAAATCGCTCGCCGATGGCGCGGTCAAGCCGTGGAGCACGCCGAAGACCGAATGGGAACGCGGCGAGCTGATGGCTGTCTGTCGTCGGCGCAAGATTCCGACCGACACGCCGTTCGAGACTCTCAGCGTCGAGCAGCGCGCCATCATCATCGACGGTGAAGACAAGTCGCTCGGCCGCAAACGCTTCCACGGCATTCGCGGCTGGTTCCGCTGGCTCGAAGGCCGCACCTATCGCATGCACGTGCGCGTCTTTCTCGCGCGCTATCGTAGCTACCGCGTGTGCTCAGCGTGCGATGGCGGGCGGCTCAAGCCCGACGCGTTGTTGTTCCGCCTCAACGGCAAGACGATGCCAGAGGTAAGTCAGCTCAGCGTTGCCGAGGCGGCGGCGTTCTTCGACACGCTGCGCCTGAGCGAGACACAGGAAGAGATCGCGCACCTGATTCTCGCCGAGATTCGCAACCGGCTGCGCTACTTGCTCGAAGTCGGACTCGACTACCTCACACTCGATCGCCAGTCGCGCACGTTGTCGGGTGGTGAACTGGCGCGCGTCGATCTCACCACCGCGGTGGGCTCGTCGCTGGTCAACACGCTCTACGTTCTCGACGAGCCCTCGGTGGGTTTACACCCGCGCGACAGCCAGCGGCTGGTGCGCATCCTCCACGCGCTGCGGGCGCAGGAAAACACCGTGGTCGTGGTTGAGCACGATGCGGAGATCATCCGCGAAGCTGATCACATCATCGATCTCGGACCCGGCGCGGGTGCCAACGGCGGCGAGGTGGTGTTCGCCGGCAGCTACCAGGACCTGCTCGCCAATGGCCGGCGTTCGCTCACGGGCCAGTATCTCTCCGGCCGCAAGCACATCCCGACGCCGGTCAAGCGTCGGCCGATCATCCGCGCGCTGCGCCTGCGCATCCGCGGAGCACGCGCGAACAATCTGCGCAACGTTACCGTCGATCTGCCGCTGTCGCGCTTCGTCTGTGTTAGCGGGGTCTCCGGTTCGGGTAAGTCCACCCTCATGGAGGACGTGCTCTATCGCGGCCTCAAGAAGCGGCTCGGTCAATTCGTCGCGGTGCCGGGTGAGCACGACGACATCGAAGGCGCCGAGCGCATCGCCGAGGTCGTGTTCGTCGATCAGTCGCCGCTCGGCACGACGCCGCGCGCCAATCCGGTCACCTATCTGAAGGCGTTCGATCCGATCCGCACGCTGTTCGCGCAGACCCCGATGGCGCGGATGCGCGGCTATGCCGCCAGCGCGTTCTCGTTCAACGTCGCCGGCGGTCGCTGCGAAACCTGCACGGGTGAAGGCGTCGAAAAGGTCGAGATGCAGTTTCTCTCCGACGTCTACGTCACCTGCCCCGAGTGCAATGGCGCGCGCTTCCGCGCCGAGACTTTGGAAGTGAAGTATCAGGACAAGAGCATCCGCGAGGTGCTCGACCTGACGGTGCGCGACGCGCTCGATTTCTTTCACGCCGAGCCCGAAGTGGCGCGCCGGCTGCAGCCGCTGGTCGATGTCGGGCTCGACTACCTGCGGCTCGGCCAACCGTTGACGACGCTCTCCGGCGGCGAATCGCAACGGCTGCGACTCGCCGCGGCGATGGGGCGCGAGGCCAAGCCGCACAGCTTGTTCCTCTTCGACGAGCCGAGCATCGGCTTACACTTCGCCGACGTCGAGAAGCTGCTCACCGCGTTGCATCGCCTGGTCGAGCGCGGCAACTCGCTGGTGGTGATCGAACACAACATCGACATCATCAAGGCTGCTGACTACGTCATCGATCTCGGTCCGGAAGGCGGCCCCGGCGGCGGCACGGTCGTGGCTGCCGGCACACCGGAGCAAGTCGCCGCGGTCGAGGGATCGCACACCGGGCGCTACCTGCGGCAGGCGCTCAGCCCGGCGGCAGCGATCGAGCCGACGCTGCCGGCGCGCGTGGCCCCGCGGCGCGAGGGCTACGGCGTCATGCGTGTGATCGGTGCCAGGGAGCACAACCTGCGCGATCTCTCCATCGACTTGCCGCGTGATCAGTTCATCGTCGTCACCGGCTTGAGCGGTTCGGGCAAATCGACGCTGGCGTTCGACATCCTCTACGCCGAAGGGCAGCGTCGCTACCTCGACAGCTTGTCGGCGTACGCGCGCCAGTTCGTGAAAGTGATGGCGCGGCCGGCGGTGGATTTGTTGTCGGGCATTCCGCCCACTGTCGCCATCGAGCAGCGCCTCAGCCGCGGCAGTAAGAAGTCGACCGTCGCCACGATCACCGAGATCTATCACTACCTGCGCTTGCTCTATGCGAAGATCGGCGTGCAGCACTGCACGCAATGCGATCGACCGATCGCGGCGCAGACGCGCCAGCAGATCATCGACCGCATCCGCCGCGAGTCGCGCGGCGAGACCATCACCCTGCTGGCGCCGGCAATTCGCGCGCGCAAGGGGCAGTACACCGATCTGTTTCGCACCGCGCGCAAACTCGGCTTCGCGCGCGCCCGCGTCGACGGCAAGATCGTCGCGGTGCACCCGGTACCGGCGCTCGCCCGCTATCGCGCGCACGACATCGACATCGTCATCGGCGAGATCGAGGTCACACGCGCCGGCGCCGCCCAGTTGCCGGAGCTCGTGGCGACAGCGCTGCGGATGGGAAGTGGTGCGCTCATCGTGACTCGTGCTCGCGACTCGTGTTCGGCCCCCCGCTCCCGTTCTTCCGAGAACGAACCACGAACACGAGCCACGACTCCAGATCGCGTCTTCAGCGAACGTTTGTACTGCGCCGAGTGCGGGATCGGCTACGAAGCGCTCGATCCGCGCCTGTTCTCGTTCAACTCGCCACAGGGGGCGTGCCCCGATTGCGACGGCGTCGGCGCGGTGCCGAGTTTCGAGCCGGAGCTGATCGTCGGCGATCCGGCCCGCCCCATCGGCGACAGCCTGAGTGGTGCCTTCGAGGCGTTCGGCCCGCGGGCGAAGCGCGTGGTGAAGGAAACCGCGGCCCGCTATCGCGTGGCGCTCGATCGGCCGTTCGCGCGGTTGACGCCAAAACAGCAGGCCGGGTTGTTTCATGGCGACGGCGACGGCGGCGTGATCGGTTTCCTACAAGAATTGCTCGACGACGAGGAAACCAACCCGTCGCTGCTCGCGCCGTTCATGCACGAACGGGCATGCCCGACGTGCCACGGACGGCGGTTGCTGCCACGCGCGCAAGCCGTGCGCATCGATGGCCAAGCGATCTGGGAGGTGACGGCGACTTCAGTGGCCACGGCGCACGCGCAATGGACGGCGCGCCGCTTCGGCGGTCGCGACGCGGTGATTGCGGCGAGCGTGGTGAAGGAGATCGTGCCGCGCTTGCAGTTCCTCGAACAGGTCGGGCTGTCGTACCTCACGCTCGATCGCCGCGCCGACACGCTTTCCGGCGGTGAGGCGCAGCGCATTCGGCTGGCGGCGCAACTCGGCTCGAACCTGCGCGGCGTCTGCTACATCCTCGATGAGCCGACCATCGGGTTGCACCCACGCGACAACGCGATGCTGCTGGCGACGCTCTTGGAACTGAAGCAGCACGGCAACAGCGTGCTGGTGGTCGAGCATGATGAAGCGACGATCGCGGCCGCGGATCTCGTCGTCGATCTGGGGCCGGGCGGCGGCACCCACGGCGGCGAGTTGGTGGCGATGGGATCGCCGGCAGCGCTGCGCGCCAACTCGGCGTCGATCACCGGCCGCTATCTCGGGCAGCATCGACCGCGTCTGGGACCGCTCCGCGACTTGCGCGGCCGCGCGCAGCTGAAGGTTGTCGGGGCGCGCGAGCACAACCTGAAGAACGTCAGCGTCGAGATTCCGCTGGGCGCGTGGACCTGCGTCACCGGGGTTTCCGGTTCGGGGAAGTCGACCTTGGTGCGCGACGTTTTGTTTGCGGGCGTGCGCCGCCAGCTCGGACTACCAAGTGGCCGCGTCGGCGCGCACGGCGCCATTCGCGGTGTCGAGCATATCGAGCGGGTGGTCGAGGTCGATCAGACGCCGATCGGGCGCACGCCGCGCTCGATTCCGGCATCGTACGTCGGCTTCTTCGACGACATTCGCAAGCTCTTCGCGATGACCCCGGAGGCGCGCATGCGCGGCTACACCGCCGGCCGCTTTTCGTTCAACATCAAGGGTGGGCGCTGCGAGAGCTGCATAGGTCAGGGCAAGATCAAGATGGCGATGAGCTTTCTCCCCGACCTCTACGTCGAATGCGAAGACTGCGGCGGGCGGCGCTTCACCGACGAAACCTGTGCCGTGAGCTACAACGGCCGCAGCATCGCCGACGTGTTGGCGATGACGATCGAAGAAGCGGTGGCGTTCTTCGCCGGCGTCAGTCACATCAACACGCCGCTGCAGTTGCTCGACGACATCGGCCTCGGCTATTTGACGCTCGGGCAGGGCAGCAACACGCTCTCCGGCGGCGAAGCGCAGCGCATCAAGCTCGCCTACGAACTGGGGAAGGACTCGCGCGGCTCGACGCTGTACGTACTCGACGAACCCACCACCGGGCTGCACTTCGCCGACATCGATCGGCTCATCGATGTGGTGCACCGCTTGGTCGATCGCGGCAACACCGTCGTCACCATCGAGCACAATCTCGACATCATCAAGGAAGCCGACTGGATCATCGACCTCGGCCCCGAAGGCGGCGATCACGGCGGCGAAGTCGTCGCCATGGGCCCGCTCGATCACGTCATTGCCAACGGTGGGCGTTCGCACACCGTGCGCTTCCTGCGCGAGTTCGTGAACGGAGGCGCAGAGGCAGCAGCTAGCGGCTCGTGACGCTCGTGACGGTTTGCACAAAAGGGGGTTGCTGCCCCTCGATACGCCGCCCTTCGATACGAAGCCTTCGGCTTCTACTCAGTGCGGCTACGCGGGGAAGCGGTCTTTTTCTCGAAGAACCCACTGCCCGTTTGCCCGAGTAGATCGCGAAGCGATCGTATCGAGGGCCTGCTTGTTCAAAGCCGGCACTAACTACGCGGCGACGTGTCCCCGGCGTTTGTGCTCGGCTTCGACAACCGGTGCCGCGCGGATGCGTTCCAACCCGGTAGCCGCCCACAACTCGTCGAAGGACTGTTGCAGCGCCGCGGCGACTCTCCACGCGTCGGGGACGCGCTCGGCGTCGGCGTTCATACCGATGGTGAGCTGATCGGCGTAGCTCATGATCGCAAAGCCGAGCCCGATGCCGACGGCGAGCGGGACCAGGGGCACCATCACCTGCACCGGCTCGCCCAGCAGGTAGCGGGTCTCGCGCGGGCCGGGCACGTTGGTGCAAATCGTGTTGACCGGTTGGACGGAGGCCTGCAGCCGGGCCAGCGGCCGTTGCAACACGGGTGGCAACACGTCGGTGAGCGCCACGACGCGCTCCATCTGACTCGCTTGCCCGCCTTCTTTGAGCTGATTCATCGCCGCCGACACTTGCCGCAGTCGCTCGACCGGATCGGTGATGCCGATCACCAACGGCGCCACCATCATCGATACGCGGTTGCCGAGCTTAAGGTGTTCGTGTTCGCTGCGTACGTTGACCGGCACCATCGCCTTCAGTTCCGTGCGGTCGACTTTGACGCCGCGCTCGCGCAGGTAGTGGCGCAAGCCGCCCGAGATGATGGCCAGCACGACGTCGTTAACGGTGCCGCCCAGGCGGCTTTTGATCGCTTTGACTTCGTTCAGCGAAAACGGCGCCCACGCGACCGCGCGCTTGTTGCCGAGCGCGCCGTTGAAGAGGGTCGCCGGCGCCCCCGCGAGCAAGGTGCGAGCCATCGTGCCGATTGCGTCGACGGTGGCGCGCGCTTCGGCGAACGCACGTGACGGGCGGGTCAGCATGCCGGCGACGTGGCGTCCCAACTCGATCTGCGCACTTACCGCATCGAATATCCCCATCGTCGCTTGCGTGAGAGGGTTTGGTAGCGCCGGCTTCACCGGTGAGTGTTTCGGTGGATTGATCGGCGAGGGCTTCGGTGACGGGTCCATCAAGATGCCGATGATCTCGACGCCGCTGGCGCCGTCGATCATGCAGTGATGGGTCTTGGCCAGCACCGCGCTGCCGTGGCCGCGGTAGCCCTCGATCAAGTGCATCTCCCACAAGGGCTTCGAACGGTCGAGCGGTTCGGCGAACAGCTTCGCGCACAGCGCGGCCAGTGCCTGATCGTCGTGACCGCCCTTGAGGGTATGACGGCGGACGTGATCGCGGATGTCGAACTCCGGGTCGGGCTCCCAGGTTGGGTGCGCCAGGTTCAACGGCACCATGACCGCGCGCTGAGTGTAGCGCGGGATCAGATGCAAGCGCGCGCGCAGGTCGCGCACCAGCCGTTCATAGTCAATGGCGTGCGCGAAGGTGTAAATGCCGGCGACATGGAGCAGTGCGTTCGGCTGCTCGAGGTAGAGGAAGCTAGCGTCCAGTGAGGTCATGCGCCGGTTGAGCGCGGTTGGTTCAGTCATGCGGTCCTCTCGCGGGGATAGCGTGGGCTTCAACGGATCGATGACGCGGTGGCGGCCGAGTGCCGCCGCGCGCTAGTTTTCGAGTACGAACGTCACCAGCAGTGTCGAGCGATACTCGACGATCTTACCTTTGTCGATCGCCGCGTTCTCCTTGAGCACTTCGAGTCCGGTGATGCCGCGCAGCGTCTTGTTGGCGCGCTCGATTGCGTTGCGGACGGCGTCTTCCCAACTATGGGGCGACGCGCCGATGATTTGCGTCTGTCGTGCAACCGCCATGGCTACCTCCTGTGTCTATTCCAAGACGAAGACGAGTTTCATGTCGACTCGATACTCGACGATCTTCCCACCGGTCACCTTGACCCGCTTGGCCAGCACTTCGACTCCCGTGATACCGCGCAGAGTCTTGGTTGCTCGCTTGAGGCCTTCGATGACGGCTTCCTGAAAACCATCGGGAGACGAGGCACGAATCTCGGATACGCGTGCAACAGCCATCGCTGTCCTCCTGCCGATAGTGTCGGCGCTTGAGCAATCTGAGAGACGGACGCCCTCTTTCTAGCAAAGGGCAGGGCGTCTGTCATGCCAAGAGTCGGGGGTGAGTGGAGATTTGCCGCGCGGGTGTCATCTGGTCGCCGGATGCCTAGGCCGCGACGCGCATCACACAACGCGGGTGTCCGGATTGCGATGGTACGCGGGTTGCAAATTTCAGCAGCGATGCTCCGAGAATCTGAAGCGATACAGCGCAAGCAGACCTTCCTGCTGTGCCGCTATGTCCTGATCCTTGCCACTGGTGCGATGGCGTTCATCGAGATCGCCGCACTGGCCTCGCCATTCCCCGTAGCGATCGTGATGGCGGTGGCGATTGCTTCCAACCTCGTGCTGGGCCAAGCCTCGCCGTTCAGCTTCTTCGATGCATGGATGCAGGCGCCGGTGTTGGTCGCCGACACCGCGCTGATTTCGACCTGTCTGCTGCTCAGCCGAGCCGGCGCAGAGTTCTTCATGTTTTTTTTCTTCGTGCTGATCATGGCCGCCAAGCTGGAGAACCTGATCGCCCTCGCCATCGGCGCGACCGCAATCGGCTTCGCGAGTTTTTTGTTGGCGGATTGGGATGCAGGGTGGGCCTCGCCGACGATGATGCGCATCCCGTTCATGTTCGCGACCGGCTTGTTCTTCGGCTACGTCGTGTTGCCCGAGAAGACCGGCACGATGGTTGGCTTCAACGGAGTGCGGCCGCTCTCCTACGTCAACCGCCCGCCGTCCAAGCCGGGGCATAAGCCTGCTCCCGCCTGGCAGTACTAACCTCGATCGACATCGCTGATTCGTCGTTACCGAGTCACCCGGTCGCCTGTGTCGTCCGCGGCGCGTTGACAAGCGGGAGGGGTTCTCCTATCGTTCCGTGCACTGCACGACACTCACCTGTGCGGGCGTAATTCAGCGGTAGAATGCCAGCTTCCCAAGCTGGACGTCGCCGGTTCGACCCCGGTCGCCCGCTCTCTTCGAGAGCCCTTGTGCCACAAGGGCTCTCGCCGCGTTCCTTCGCGATCGCGATGATGTGACACTGCGCCTTGCCCTCGATGCGCAATGACGGGAAGGCATCCTTACGCCCGCGCGGCGAAGCCCTTGAACAAGCGCCACGCATTGCCGTGCCGCACCATGGCTTGTTCTTCCGGCGTGAAGGGCAGCGCCGCGAAGAAGCTCTCCGCCATGCGCACGCGGTCCTCGTTGGCGAAGGGGTAGTCGGTGCCGTAGACGATCTGCGAGATCGGCACGAGGGCGCGCAGCGCGGCGATCTGCTGTGGCATCACGGAGAGGGCCGTGTCGTAGAAGAAGCGCGCAAAGGCCTGGATCGCGTCGGGCAGCGCCACGGCGCGCTCTCCGAGCACGGGCGTCGAGCCGATCGCCGCGATGCGCGGCGCGAGAAACGGCAGCGTGCCGCCAGCGTGAGGGAGAATGAAGTTGATGCGCGGGTGGCGCGTCAGCGCCCCCGAATAGAGCAGGCTCAGCGCGGTGCGCGTCGTGTCGAACGGAAACTCGATCATCGGCGCCGGCAGCTCGAGGCCGAAGGCTTCGAAGCAGCACGGCGACGTCGGATGAATGAAGACCGTCGCGGCGCGCTCGTCGAGCATCTCGAGAAGCGGCGCGAGCCGCGCATCTCCGAGGTAGCACCCTTCGGCGTGCGTCGGCAGAGCGACGCCGTCCAGCTCGAGCTGCTCGAGCGCGCGTTCGAGCTCGGCGAGGCTCGTCGCGACGTCGGGCAGCGGCAGAATCGCGAACGCTCCGAAGCGGCCCGCGTGGCGGCGCCGCATCTCCGCCGCGGCGTCGTTGACCGCGCGGCAGAGAGTCACGGCCTTCGTCCGATCGAGGAAGCTCACGTGCGGCGAGGAGACCGAGAGCACCGCGACGCCAATCCCGACCTCGTCCATGATCCCGAGCGCGCGCTCCGGCGACCAGTCGGGCACCGGCATCCCGCCATCGAGAGTCTTCAGCCCCGCGTCCGCCAGCGCCTGCCGATACGCCGGCGGCAGGAAGTGGGCGTGAACGTCGATCGTGCGTGGGTCGGGCATGTCGTGGAGTCGATCGGTGCGGGCGAGGCTCGGCTCCGCTACCGCGGCGAGGGAAGGCCCTCGGTCCAGGACGAGAGAATGTTAACAAAGCGCTCCGGATCGGCTTGGTGCATGCTGTGAGCAGCGTCGGGCGCTTGGACCAGCTCGAAAGGTTGGCCGGCACTCGCGACTAACTCACGCACTCTCTCCACTTGGAAGTCGGATATGGCGCCCATGAGCGCGCCGGAGACCGGGTCAATGAATCGCATGTGATGGGTGAACAGCAGCGGCGTGCGCACCTGCGCCAACATCCTTTCATGCGGGCAATTCACGGCAACGGTGCCTTGGATGAAGGCCCGACCCCATTCCGGATCATACTCTCTGAGGTTTTGCGCCGGCTCCGCGAACTGGCTGAGAAACTGGTTCGCCGGATGGGGATCTTTGGCTTGTGCCGCCCGCAGACCCTCGAAGTCGCCAACAGACCACTGGTCTCCAAGATAGCGGCTGAGGAGCTCGAAGATGGGTCCCGCCGACTGCCGGATGGAGTGACCGTATTTCGGGTGAACTTCAGCGGTAAAAAACGGCGCATCCTCGCAATGCACGCCCCTGATTTGTCCGGGCATCGCATACGCCGAAAGCCAGGCCGCGAGCAGCCCACCGGACGAGTTCCCGCTGACGATGACCGGCCTGCCGATCGCGAGTGCGATGAATCGCACGAGATCGTTGCCCATGTTGTTGAGGGAGTAACGGCCGGGCGTCCTTGTGCTACGCCCCTGTCCGCGAAGATCGACCGCGAACACCTGGAAGCGCGACTCGAGGAGGGAGATCGCTTTCTCGAAACCCCACCAGGACTCGGTCTGGCCGGGGATCAGCAGAAGCGCCGGCTTGTCGCTCGAACCCGCGACGACGTAGTTCATGCGAACTTCGCCGAGATCGACCACCTGCTCCTCGTAGGTGTGAGGTACAAACACGTCTTGCAGGTCTTGCAGGTTTTGCATCGCGCTCCTCTCAAGGGACGGACGTGGGGTTGTGCCCAAAGCTGAGTCCCACTCATCCCTTGTGCCCCCAAACTCCATCCGGCCAGAAATTTCAAGCCTTTCCGAGGATCGGAGGCTGAGCGAGGATCGCCCGACATGTGCGCCGTTTTCGAATCAGCGCCTGCGCTAGAGCACCGCGATGTCGAGCTCGCGAAGGCGATCGGGGTCTGCAACGACCTCGACCCGCGCGACCTTGCCGTTGGTGAAGGTGAAGGTCAGTACCCGGGACAGCTTGCCGCCCGGCGCGACGATCAATCCGGCCGATCCATTGATGAGCGCCGGCTGTACAAATTGCAGCCCTCGCGAAAGCGCGATGAACTGTTTCGCCCACGTCGAGGCGCCTCTGAGCTCCCGCGGCTTGCCGACCTCCGCTGCCGGGGCATTGATGCGTGCCGCGGCATCGATGCGAACGACGGCATCCGGATCGAGCACGGCGAGGAGTCCCTCGATGTCGCCCGCGCGCGCCGCCCTCAGAAACGCCTCCACCACTTCGCGCTGACGAGCCCTGCCGGCGTCCGATGGCGCTGGCGAGCCGCGCACGCGTCGGCGCGCGCGGCTCGCCAGCTGCTTTGCCGCGTCCGGCGACCGTCCGACGATGGAACCGATCTCGTCGAACGGCATGCCGAACAGATCATGCAGGACGAACGCGAGGCGTTCGGCGGGCGTCAGCGTGTCGAGCACGACAAGCAGCGCCACGCCGACCGAGTCCGCGAGCACTGCTTCGCCTTCGGGATCGGCGCCTTCCCCGCGCACGATGCTCGGCTCGGTGACCTGCGCGCCAATCGGCTCTTCGCGTCGTGACTTCCGCGAGCGCAGCATGTCCAGACACACGCGCGAGACGACGGTCGTCAACCAACCGCCCAGGTTTTCGACGGTGGCCGTGTCGATGCGGTTGAGACGCAGCCACGCTTCCTGCACCGCGTCCTCGGCTTCGCTCAGCGAGCCGAGCATGCGGTAGGCCACTCCGCGCAGCCGTAGCCGGTTCTCTTCGAATCGCTCGGTCAGCCAGCTTTGCTGTTCCATGTTACGTTCCCACCTTCTGCTTCGTCATACCCCTGACGAATGACAAAAGCCCGAGGTGACAGATAAGGATGCTCATGCAGTCTCGAACGTCCAATGCAGCCATGATTCTCCGGGAGAGATGCCTTCTATGAAACGAACCTTCGCTCTTATTCTCGCCGCTCTGGCTGCAGCCGCCCTGTTCGGGGCGCTTGTGCATGCCGTACTGGTGGCCGCGCACGTTTCGGAGCCAGCCGCCACCACGGTTTACGGCCTGACCCCACGGCGACTGTGGGCCACCATGGCCGCTGTGCTGGCGCTGGTCGGCGTAGTCATCGGTGGGCTGGCTCTGCGCCGATCCGCCAGTCGTATCGGCACCGGTAACGGCAGAATGGGGGCCATCGCGGCCCTGGCGGCGGGGCTGATCGCCGTAATCAACGGCGGGCTGAATTTGGCCATCGCCGAAGGTGGTCCAGGCACTGGCAACGGAGTAGTCGGTGGCGCCGCGGCCCTGGTGCTGGGGCTGATCGGCATGGCCCTCGGTGGGCTGGCTCTGGCCCGCTCCCGTCGCACCGGCTGACCCCGCTCGGACAGTTCCGGCGTGACGTCGGTCTGCTCGATTGCAGTATCCGCTGTACCAACAACATGGACCGATCGAACACCCGCTGAGATTCAAGGAGAAGCCATGACCAACCCGAGTGAGATGGTGAGTGTCCGTTACATGGTCGATGACGTCGAAGCTGCCCTCGCCTTCTACACGAAGTTCCTCGACTTCAAAGTTCTGACGAGCTTCGTTCCTGCTTTCGCCGACGTTGCCCGCGGCAACCTGCGGCTGCTGCTCAGCGGACCGACAAGCTCTGCGGCGCGGCCAATGCCGGATGGCACCAAGCCGGGGCCCGGCGGCTGGAACCGCATCCACCTCATCGTCGACGACATCGATGCCGAGGTCGCCCGTCTCCGCGCCGCCGGTGCTCGGTTCCGCAACGACATCCTCGAAGGACCCGGCGGCAAGCAGACCCTGCTCCAAGACCCCTCCGGCAACGTCGTCGAACTCTTCCAACCCGCCGCCACTCGCCTTGGTCCTCGCAGCAAGTAATAGAAAACGGAACCACCGAGGCACAGATCCCCAGGGGATGAGGAGTACGCCGGTAGCCGGGCACGCTCCGCCCTCGTGACGGCGCGGAACAACATGGGCGATCTCAAGAAGGAACTCCCCTCGCTTCGCCTCGATGACGAGCCGCCGCGCTCGCGACGCGGGGTGTGGGTGGTGATCGCTCTGCTTGTGTTCATCGTCGCTGCGGGCACGATCTTCTCGTAGGGCCACGGCGCATTCGCCGCGACGGAGGTCGCGACGACGATGCCGCGCGTCGAGAGATCGGGAGGCGCGCCGCCAGGAACGCCGCTGCTCACCGCGTCCTGATATGTCGTGGCGCGTCGCACAAGAATGCCCAGCGATCCTCGCTGATCTGTCCTTGGCTGCAATCGATCATGCTTCAACCTAAACGACGGCATCGTGCACAATCAAACGGTCATCGTGGCCATAGACACTGGCCAAGACCAAGCCCAGCACGGGCCGTCCAGGTGCAGTGAGCGCTCGTCAAATTTAGGCGGCCCTGGGACGAGAAGAAATGAAATTCCACCACTGGCCTCGTGGAAAACATCGGGCCGACCCTCTACTATACAGAAAAGGGAATGACGTTCGGGGTGAGACGGTGACGATCGACTACGACCCGACGATGGACGAGCTTCGCGGCATTGGCGAGCGCAATCTTGAGTTCATGGAACTCATCGCCAAGCACTGCGCGCACATGAAGGTGGTGCAATCGCCGTTTATGGGTCGCGGTATGGCCGAGGAAATGCTCCATATGCCCCTGAACGGCCGGACGATTCGTTGCGAGCACGCGAGGAAACCGGGTGGATCGGCGATCCGATTGGACTGGATCGCCGTCGAGTTCTATCGGGATAACTGCGTCCAGTGCCCTTTTCGCGAGCCCAGAGGTGTCCCGAACCTCAAGATGTGCGTCGACGAACTCGACCAGCGCGCCGCGTCGGAAGCGACCGCGCGCGATCAGGCCCGGCAGAAACAGAACGCCGAGCGTGAGGCGCGCCGTGTTCACCGCCACCGCTTGATCGCGGGCGAGCCGTACGCCACGATCGAACAAATCATGCACCTCGATCGGCTCGACGCTGAGTCGGCCGATCACGATGCGGGGACGCAGCTGCGTACCGTTGCCCAGCATGCGCCAGAGCTGTTCACGCCCGCGGCCGTTGCGGTGCTCATCGAAACCGCCCGTGTGATTGAGCATCCGGCACTGCTCTCCACGCTGCGCGCCCTGGCGCACGCGGGACGTGTCGACGCCCGACAAGCAACTGGTGTTGCGCTAGAGACCCTGGCGCACTCAGTGATGGTGGAAGCCGCGCATTTCGTTATTGACTTCTCGGAACACGTCAACGTTGGGGCCCTTACATCTGCGCTCGACTCGTTGGTGGTCATCGCAGGCCGCTCGGCCGATGGCATACCCCACGAACCGGCGCCAGAACCCAAGCCGCTCCTCGCAGCTCTACGCATTGCGCCGATCCATGTACTCGAGCGCGTCGAAGCGTGGATCGCTTCCGATGATGATGCCCAGGCATCTTGCGGCGCACAAGCTGCGGCGGCCATCATTGGTGTGGAACCGGGAGCGGCTCCGGTGATTGCGTCGCGGCTTCTCGATCGTCTCGCCCGGGTGCGCGTCGGCCTCTTAACGCGCACCGAAAGGCGGGGGCCGCTGGGATCGATCACGCGCGCGCTTACGGCGGCACTCCTTGCCGGGCCGGCAAAAGTCCGCAATCTCATCGAGCAGCGCGCTCGGTGTCTTTCGCGGGAGCTGCGCGACTCGCTGTTTGGAGCGTTCGACGGCGTGGTTCGTCGTTCGCTTCGAACCGAAGGTGATCCCGCGCTCCCGAGCGACGCTGGCCTGATGGTTGTTGAATTCAGCCTGGAACGGTTGAAGGAAGACTGGGGCACGCAGGTTTCTGTCGAGGCCGCAGATACACTACAGCTGATAGCGCGCTACCACCCCGAGCTCCTCAAGGGACGAGAGCTCAGAGTCTGGGCGGCAGTCGTAGAGGAAGCGCAATGGGTTAAGCCGGCGCCGACGACGCTGACGATCGCGCCCATGGAGGACGAAGATCTCCTCGAATCCATGACGGCCACGAGTTCGCACGGGGGACGGCTCTGGCGTCTGCGATCCACGCTCGACCTGCTCCTAACGCACGAGCCCGACGCCGTCGCAACAACCGTCTTCGCCCTCCTGAAAGAGAAGGAGCTCCGCGACGAGTCGATCCTCCAGATTCGTGCTGAAGCGGTGCGCGTCCTGGGTCCGCTCGGATGCCAGCCGAGATTCCTGCGCTCGGTCATCCCATACCTCTATACGGCGCTCTTGGGGACGGACGTGCGTTTGCGAGCGACCGCCGTGGACGCCTGGGTCGAGATCAGGCAACAAGTAGCAGTCCATGAGCTTCCCGCCGAGCTCGATGCGCTCGTACCGGTACTCCTCGGCGATCCCTATGTCGCCGTCCGGCTGCGCATGCTCAAAGCAGTAGGGACACTCGGCATTGGCGATGACATGATCGATAGCGCGGCTCTCAGAGTCATCGAGGTTGCGACGCAGAAGCCGGAGGCACCGGATGCCATCGAGGATGCCGTGGGGGTGCTGCAATGGCTCGCTTCGCGCACCAAGGATCCGCAGACCGCGATCAAGATTCGGCAGTTCTGTCTCAAGTTCGCGGGGCAGCTCAATGACTACCGCCTCAGAGACTTCGTGCTGCGCGCCCGTGACGACTTCGCGCGTTACCCGCAGTATGCTGATCTCTTGCTCAAGGCGCTGACGTCCGAGCTACTCCTCGACCCGATGGACGATCAAGCGCGATGTCTCGAACTCCTGTGGCATGTGCCTCCGTCGATCCTCGGTGGACGTGTCAACAGCGTTGTCGCGGCGGCGCGTGCTCATCTGCCTCACCTGCCGTATCGAGCGCTTCGTTATGTCGAGGTGCTCCAGCAAGCCGGGCTCTTTACGGAAGCCGCCAACCTTTCCGACGAGATCGTGCTCGCCATCCCCGACACCACCGAGTTCGCGCCACGCCGCTCGCACTCGTTCGCCGTACAAGCGGCCGCCCATCTGGAATGCGAGACTGCCGTCGGCAACGCGGACGGGGTCGCATACTGGCTGGCGCGGTGGCGGGAAGCGCTCGGACTCTACCGCCGCGCGCGCGCCGACGCCGAGCGATGAACGCTCCTGACACCGCACTCGAACACCGACGCGCGACGCGGGCCCAGACACTGGAAGCGTTGAAGCTCGAAGATGACCCAAGGGCTACCGCTGAGCGGCTGGCCCGCGCGAGCGTCGCGGTTCGGCGCGATGCTTCGGCGGGCGACGACACACGCGAAGGCCTGTTCTGGCGCGACTATGCGGAGGTCTTGAACATTGCCGCCATGCTGAATCTTTGGGACGCTTCAATACGCGATGCGGAGCCCGACGCCGACCGTCACCTGCGGGCGGCAAAGCGACGTCTCGAGACGATGCGTGTCTATCAGGTCGATCCGCTCTTCGAGCCGCTCAGTGTGGCGCTCACCTTCATCGCTGCGGTCGCTAGCCCTCGCGAGGTTGGGCCGGCGCTCCAAGCGCTTGCGCGCGTGCCCGTGCCGCTCCAGCTATTGGATCGTGGCCGTGAACGACGACACGGACGACGCGGGATCAGCGAGCAACCTGTCGAGCCGCCGCCCCTTGTCGTGTGCATGTTCGAGATTGATGGCGCCGTGGTGACGCACCCACATGTGATCCATCTCAATCGCGTCTACGAGGTACGGACGCGCGTGCGTGTGCCGCATTGGCCCGAATGGGCCGCTGCTTTGCGGCTGGAGTTCCTCTCGGTGCTGGCCCCGAACGACTTGAGCCTTCCGGTCTTCGAAATGCCGAGGCCTCCCGATACGTACCCAAATGGCCCAAACCTGATCTGCTCCGTTGCGGCCACGGGTTCCCTGGTCCTTCGCGTCGCGCAGGCGCCAGGCGCCGCGCCGTGGCGGCCACGCGTCGCTGCTTCGTTTTTTGCGCCCGCTCGGGTCGAGCCAGCCAGGGTGGCCGGCTACACGGAACTGCGCCTACGTGCCTTCGATGCATCGCGCGATCATCTCACGGGACGAGCTTCGATCGACGAGCGTTTGTTAGCGATGTACAGCCAACTCTGGGAGAGCGGCGTCCCCGACGCCGAGATCGCCGCGTTTTGCCGCTTCTTCACTGCCATTTCCCTCGCAGCACAAGCGATTCAGGCCGACCGCGCGTACGGTGAAGGAAAGCGTTTGAGTGAGGCTGCGTTCCACGACGATCTTGAGCGACGGTTACGATCGGATGCCACACTCGGTGGTCGCCTCGAACGTCGCACGCCGGCGGGTGGTGGCTATCTCGACCTGTTGCACGACGGCATCAACGCCGAACTGAAGATTGAAAACGACAAGCCAGCATCCGTGGATGGCGCAGCAAAGTATATGGGGCAGCCGGTGCAGTACGCGACAGATCGGGGGAGTCAGCTCTCGATCCTGTGCGTCCTCGACCGATCGGCGAAGCGCGCTCCTGTCGGCGAACTCCCTAATTATTTTGGTTGGCTGATCCCGGCGATCCACGGCCTCGACGACGCGCGGTATCCGTCGCGCGTCGGTACGCTCATCATCAACGCTAACCTCCCGGTCCCCAGCCAGTGGTCCCGTCGGCGCGTGTCGAGGGCCAGGCAGCAAGCTGCCCACCCCGGACCGTGATTTGCCGACACCACCGCATTGATCAGTCTGGCGTCGTCTCAGGGCAGCTCCTCGGACTGGCGGTATTCGTGGCCATCCTCATGGGCATCGGTGCGGTGTTCGGCGCAATGAACACGATGTACGCACTCGTCGCTGCACGCACCCGTGAAATCGGCACGCTGCGAGCGCTCGGATTCTCCAAGGTCAGCATCCTGACGGCGTTCGTCGTCGAATCGACGTCCTGGCCATCGTCGGCGGCGCGCTGGGTTGCCGGCTCGCCCTGCCTGCCGACGGCATGACCTCGTCGGCCATGGGCACGACCTTCGCGGAGATCGGGTTCGCTCTCCGGATCAGCGGGACATCGCTCGTGGTGGGAATGGTACTCGCGGTTCTGATGGGTGTCGCGGGCGGTGTGTTGCCCGCGTTCCGCGCGGCACGGATGCAGATCACGTCGGCGCTGAGAGACGCCTAAAACACCCTCGGCGGTAGTGGCGGGCAGCTTGCGCATGCCGAGGTCGTCGACAATCAGCAACGGCACGGTGAGGTGGGCCGAGGAAGAGTGCGTCCTCGCGCTGGGTGATGACGCGTCCGGTCGCGAACTCGAAGATCAGAGCCTTGTTCATCTTGCGCTACCGGGCGCCGCCCGGAGTGAACGCACAGGGCATACGCTTGATGCCGTGGATGAAGTTCGAGCGCAGCATCTCGGGCGGGCCGGTGATTTCGAGATCCGGAAGACGGCGCAGGAGCTCGCGGAACACCACCGCGATCTCGCGCCGAGCGAGGTTGGCGCCCAGGCAGTGGTGTGCGCCCGGGCCGCCGAATCCCACATGTTCGTTCGGTGTGCGCGTGACGTCGAAACGGTATGGCTCGTCGAAGACGGCCTCGTCACGGTTCGCTGAGTTGTACCAGAGAACGATCTTCTCCCCGGCACGCAGTTTCTGGCCGCCGAGCTCCGTGTCTTGGGTCCCGGTGCGCCTGAAGTGCATCACCGGGGACGCCCAGCGCACGATCTCTTCCACCGCGGTGGGCGCCACGCCCTCGAAGTCGGCCGCCCACTTTCGCCGCTCGTCGGGATGATCAGCGAGCGCCTTCATGCCGTGGCTGATGGCGTTGCGGGTCGTCTCGTTGCCTGCGGCCACGAGCAGAATGAAAAACGAAGCGATCTCCTGGTCGGTGAGCACCTCACCGTCGATCTCGGCGTTCAGAAGCTTTGACGTGAGATCATCCTTCGGGTTTCCGCGGCGCTCGGTCGCTAGCTCGTTCATGAGCTCCGCAAGTGCTCGTCCCGAATCGAGTGCTGCGATCAGTGGGTTCGAGCCTGGCGCCACGTATTCCGGGTCGCCGAGGCCGAGGATGATGTTGGTCTGTTCGAAGACGAAACGTGTCTGGCTCTCCGGGATTCCCATCATGTCGCAGATGATGCCCAAGGGAAGCGGCGCCGCGATCTCGGTAACGAAGTCGCACTCGCCCCTGTCGATCACCGCATCGACCAGCGCACGGGCGCGCCGTTCGACGTCGCCTTGGAGCTGCGCGAGCCGGCTAGGCGTGAAGCCGCGCGACACGATGCGCCGCAACCGCCCGTGGCGCGGGTCGTCCATGGCGATCATCGAGCCGAAGAACTCGCCGAGCTCCTCGGGCAGATCGGGAATCTGGATGCCCTTGCCCGAACAGAAGATGTCACTCCTGCGGCTCGCCAGGAGCACGTCCGCGTGGCGAGTCACCGACCAGTAGCCTGGCCCCTTCGGCAGGGGGATCTCCGGTGGCGGCTCGAACTCATTGTGAAACGACATCGGCCGCTCACGCCGCAGCAACGCGAAGGCGCCCTCGCGCTCCTCACTAGGGGCGATCCAGAACTCGAGCTGGTCCAGGTGGATGTCATCGATGCTTGCAGGCAGCTTGGGCTCGAACATACGTGCGGCCTCCTGGTGAACGGAAGAGATCTTCTCAAATCCAAGCGCGCTCCGCCAGAAGGCTAACAGGAAACGATTGGAGTTGTGGATCAGCGGCTTGTCGGTGCCCACGTCATCGGGTACGTCATCGGCCCCGCGTTCAACCGCGGCGGCTATCACTCAGTCACGCTGCGCATGCGTGACCCGTCGATGATCAGCGCCCTCAATTCCGAGCTGGAGCACAACCCGCGCATGCAGGTGCAGGCGGTGCAGGAGTGCAAGTACTGCGAGGATCAGTCTGGTATCGTCTCAGGGTAGCTCCTCGGACTGCCGATGTTCGTGGCCATCGTCATGGGCATCGGTGCGGTGTTTGGCGCCATGAACACGATGTACGCACTCGTCGCTGCACGCACCCGTGAAATCGGCACGCTGCGTGCGCTCGGATTCTCCAAGGTCAGCATCCTGACGGCGTTCGTCGTCGAATCGACGTTCCTGGCCATCGTCGGCGGCGCGCTGGGTTGCCTGCTCGCCCCGCCGGCAAACGGCATGACCTCGGCGGCCATGGGCACGAGCTTCGCGGAGATCGGGTTCGCTCTCCGGATCAGCGGGACATCGCTCGTGGTGGGAATGGTGCTCGCGGTCCCGATGGGTGTCGCGGGCGGCGTGTTGCCCGCGTTCCACGCGGCACGGATGCCGATCGCGTCGGCGCTTAGAGACGCCTAAAACATTCCGCGGCTTTCCGCGAATGCGCCTCTGACGCTTCCCCAGCTGGACGTCGCCAGTCCGACCCCGGTCGCCCGCTCTTTCTTCATACGGGGAATTGCTTTGAGGCAGGGCAAGCGGTTGGCTGTTGTGACCGACGGACGAGGAGCGTGCGTCTTGCTTGATCGAGTTTGCACGCGGTCTGCGCTACGCTGCCTCGGCGATGGCAAACGGCAAGGATACGCTGCAGCTCTGGCAGTGGATTCCGTTGTCGGAGTATCGGCGGCCGGTACCGCCGGTCCACCACAACATCGGGCGACTCTGGCGGAGAGGCACGCCGGCAGAGAACTCACCGAGCGCTCCGACATTGCCCCCACCACAGCGAGGCGCCAGCGGGCGGCATTCGCTTGAGGAAGAGATCGCCGACTCGCTGGCGCGGCACCTCGCCGCGTGGCTCGCTGATCCGACGAGCTCTCCGCGGCTGATCGTGCTCGCGCCGCACTTGGGCATCGAGGACGTACTGCGGCGTGTCGCGCGGTTGACTCGTTCGCCGGTGCTGGAGCCACCATCGTCGGCTGAGATACTCACCCACAGTGAGGCATGGCTCGATCGCCTGCTGGCGATGGGCGACGGACCGGTTGTCGTCCCGGCCCTGCACCGAATGTTTCTGCAGCATGCCGATGGCTTGACCCGACTGCGCGAGCTCCTCACGAGCGTGCACCAGCGACGCGGGCGCACGCTCGTCGGTTGCGAGAGTTGGGGGTGGCGATATCTGCGCAAGGCACTTCGGCTCGGCGCTGTCTTCGGTGAGCCACTGACGCTCCAGGCCGTTGATGCCGACGGGCTCGCTGATTGGTTGCCTGATGCGGGCGGCTTGTCGGTCGACGTTTTGCGCCAGCTTGCCGTCGAATCGGGCGGCAACGTGGCCGTCGCTCACGCACTCGTCACGCGAATCGTGGAGAGCGGGGCCGCGCCGCTGCAATGGCGATCGCGACTGCCCGCCTGGCCGCCGGAGTCGAGTCCGATGGAAACGTTCGTTGCGCACTCCCTGCTGATTCACGGCGGGCTGCCGATCGATGCATTGGCCGCGACGATCTTGGCAAGTGACGACGAGATCCGTGCCGGCGTGGAACACTTGGCAGCCGCGGGCTTGATTGAGGAAGCCAGCGGTACCTGGCGCGTGACGGCGGCGGGATACCCCGCAGTGCGCACGCACTTGCTCGGCCACGACTATGTCGACGATTTCTGATTGCGGCAGGAGCGTACCATGAACGAACTATTCCGCGACTTGCACACGATCAACATTCCGCTCGTGTTGGCCATTCTCGTCGGCGGGGCGCTGACGGTGGCGGCGGTACGGCGAGTGGTACCGCGACTCGTCAAGCGGGCGCCCGCGCGTCTTCGGCACGAGCTGCTGCCGCTCGCGACTGTGTTGCGGCTGACGATCTACGTGGCGATGACCGGGCTGATCGTTCCACTCGTCACGCATCCGTCGCGCGAACGATTCGTCGCGCTCCTCGGCGCCTCAGCGTTGGCGATCGGCTTTGCGGTCAAGGACTACGCCAGCAGCGTGATCGCAGGCATGGTGGCTCTGTTCGAGCGCACCTATCGCTTGGGCGATCGCGTGCAGATCGGCGACACCTACGGCGAAGTGCGGGCCCTGAATCTGCGCACCGTGAAAATCGTCACGCCCGACGATACCGCCGTTTACGTCCCGCACGACAAGATCTGGAACACGGCGATCTACAATGCCAACGACGGGGCGCGGACGATGCTGTGTGTCGCCAAGTTCTATCTCCATCCAGCGCACGACGGCGCGCGGGTGCGGGAGAAGCTGATCGACACCGCGCTCACCAGCCCGTACGCGAATCTGGATCAAAAGGTGGCGGTGATCGCGTCCGAGCATCCGTGGGGAACCGAGTACAAATTGAAAGCCTACGTCCTCGACGGTCGCGATGAGTTCCTCTTCACCACTGACATGACACTGCGCGCCAAGGCCGCGCTGCAGAATCTCGGCGTCCAGTTCGCACTGGTCCAGGTGGCAGCGACTCCAGGGCGCGTGTAACGGTCCCACGCTGCCGCGATCGCGGCGTTCGTCCTCTGCCTACTGGTTGGGATGTCGGGCTGGACCGGCCGTGCGCTTGCGATTGCGGGAACCGGCACTCTGCCGGCCGAGCATGCCGAGATGGAATTGAAGTCGCGGTACGCGCGGAACCGACAAACGAATCCTCACGCCTCGCTGCTTGGGCGATGCCAGTGAGGTAGGCGCGCGCCCGGAGCCGGTATAAGCTCGCCCAGAGAGTATTCACGCCATGTTCGTTCATCGTAGCAATCGCGCCGAGGCGCTGGTCGAGGTGTTGGCGGAGGTGGTCGCGCGGCCGGTTGCCGGGCCGTGGGCAGCGGAGTGCATCGTCGTGCAAGGCCGCGGCATGGAGCGGTGGCTGTCGATGCAGCTGGCCAGCCGACTTGGCGTGTGGGCCAATCCCAGCTTTCCGTTCCCACGTCATCTCATTCTGCGCGCGCTCGGCGCGGTCATCGACATCGATGACGTCGCGCACACTTGCTTCGAGCCGGAAATCCTCATGTGGTCGATTGCCGACTTGTTGGTCGCGCATCTCAATCGCCCAGAGTTCGCGCCGATCCGCACCTATCTCGCCGGCGACGAACGCGGGATTCGTCGCATCCAATTGGCTGAACGCATCGCGCGCACGTTCGATCAGTACGTGGTTTACCGTCCCCACATGGTGCTGGGTTGGGAGAGCGGCGGCGATACGCACTGGCAGGCCGTGCTGTGGCGGGCGGTCGTACAACGGCACGGTTCGCATCACGTCGCCGCGCACGCGCGACAGTTTCTCCGCGCCCTCGAACAACCCAACGTACAACTGCGCGACTTCCCCGCACGCGTGAGTGTGTTCGGAGTTTCGACGCTGCCACCGCTGCATCTGGAGCTGCTGGCCGCACTGTCAAAGCATGTAGAGCTGCATCTCTTCTTGCTCAGTCCGTCCGCCGAATATTGGGCGGAGATTCGCTCGCGGCGCGAAATGATTCGCGCGCATCGGCGGGACGGGTCGGCCGTCGCGGCAGGTGCCGATCCGTTGCACTTCGAGGAGACCAACCCGCTGCTGGCGTCATTGGGGCGGCTCGGGCGTGACTTTCAGAGGGTGCTCGAAAGCACGGCGGACTATCGCGAGTCGGATCGCGATCTCTACGCCGATCCGGGCGGTGCGACGATGTTGACCGTCCTACAGTCCGACATTCTCTCCCTGCGTCATCGTGGCCCTGACAACACCGACGCTTCCACTCTCCAACTCGACCCCGGCGACGACTCCATCACGATCCATGCGTGTCACGGACCGATGCGCGAAGTCGAAGTTGTCCACGATCAACTGCTCGCGCTCTTCGATGCCGATCCGTCGTTGGAACCACGGCACATCGTGGTGATGTCGCCGGCCATTGATGCCTACGCGCCGTTCATCGATGCCGTTTTCGGCGGCGCCAGCGATCACTCCCCGCGCATTCCGTATCGCATCGCCGATCGCGCTGTGCGGGCCACCGACGACGCCGTCGATGCCTTCCTCACTTCGCTCACCGTGCTCCGTGGCCGGATGGCGGCGAGCGAGGTACTCGATCTGCTCGGCCTTGAGCCGATCCGTCAGCACTTCGGTTTCGTCACCGATGACCTCGACGTCGTGCGTGGGTGGATCAAGGAGTCTGGCATTCGTTGGGGTGTCGATGCCGAGCATCGGCGCACTAGCGGACAACCCGCCGTGTCCGACAACACCTGGCGCTTCGGCCTCGATCGGTTGCTGCTCGGCTACGCGATCGCCGGTGAGGGGCGCCGACTCTATGCCGGCGTGCTGCCGTATGACGAGATCGAGGGCACCACCGCCGCGTTGCTGGGCCGCTTGGTCGAGTTCTGCGAGACGCTGTTCGCGTTTCACAGTTCATTGCAGACTCCGCGCCCGTTCGATGTGTGGCGTGACGATCTCGGTCGACTGCTCCACGCGATGGTCGCGAGCACCAATCAGACGGCGCACCAACACCGGCAGGTTCACGCGGCGTTGGCCGAGCTGGCCGAGCACGCGCGCGCCGGACACTTCGACGAGGCCGTCGATCTCGACACCGCTCAGATGCAACTCACCGCCGCGCTGGAGCGCACCGCCCCGGGCCGCGGCTTCTTGACCGGCGGCGTGACGTTCTGCGCGATGGTGCCGATGCGCAGCATTCCATTTCGAGTCGTCTGTCTGCTCGGGATGAATGACGCGGATTTTCCGCGCGTTCGGCGCGCGCCCGGCTTTGACCTGATGGCGCAAAAGCCGCTACCGGGCGATCGCTCGTCGCGTGATGACGATCGCTATCTGTTTCTCGAAGCGCTGTTGTCGGCGCGCGAACGTCTCATCATTACCTACGCGGGCCAGAGCATCCGCGACAACAGCGAGATTCCGCCGTCGGTGGTGGTGAGCGAACTGCTCGATGTGCTCGGCGAATCCTTTCGTGTCACGGCGGACACAACCGACCGGTCGCAGCCGATTGAGGACGCGCATGAGTCGATGCGGCAGCGCCTCGTCGTCCGTCATCCGCTGCAACCGTTCAGTCCACGCTATTTCGGCGCCGACCAGGATCCGCGCCTCTTCAGCTATGCGCGGCACTACTACGAGGGTGCGCGGGCGCTGACGACTGCGCGCGGGAGCGCGGCACCGTTCCTCACCGCGCCACTGCCGCTCGATGTTCCGGCGAAGCGCGAGGTCTCACTAACCGCGTTGGCGCGTTTTTTCGAAAACCCCACGCGAGCGTTTCTGCAGAACCGCCTATCGCTGTACCTCGGCAAGGACCTCGACACCGTTGAGGATCGCGAGCCGCTGGACCTCGACAACCTCGATCTGTGGAAGCTCGGCGACCGACTGCTGAAGCACGCGATGGATGGAGAGACCATCGACCAGGCGCTCCCGTCTATGCGCGCGAGCGGAGCGCTGCCGCCGGGCACCCTCGGTCAGTGCACGTTCGGCGATGTGGGCGGACAAGCCGACGCGCTCGCGACGGCGGCCAGCGCGCTTCGCCGCGGCGCCGAACTGGAGCCGCTGACGATCGACGCCGAACTGGATGGCACTCGCATCATTGGAGAGATCCACAACCTGTGGCCGAGCGGGCTGGTGCAATACCAGTACTCCAAGCTCGGCGGCCGCCACGAGCTGGGAGTATGGATTCGCCATCTGATCCTGAACTGTTTGCAGCCAGACGGTTATCCGCGCGAGAGTTTTCTGATCGGCCGGCCTCGAAAGGACGGCGGTGCCGCCGCGATTCGCTTTACTCCAGTCGAGAATGCGGCCGAAATCCTGCGTGAGCTACTGCGGCTCTACTGGCTGGGCCAAGAGTCGCCCCTCCTTTTGTTCGACAAGGCGTCGCGCACATACGCCGAGACGCTTCGCAGCGGCAAGGGCGCAGCCGCTGCGTTGCGGAACGCACGGAAAAGTTTCGAAGATGACGGCCACAACTGGGGTGATCTTGGCGACGAGTACGTTCGGCAAGTCTTCGAGGCGGCCGATCCCATCGGCCCCGACTTTCTGTTTCGCGATGCCAGTGAACGCAACAGCGACCACCTCGGTTTTGCCGAAGTCGCCGTGATCGTTCTTGCGCCCATGCTCGATCATCGACGAGATCATCGATAGGAACAGCCGTGACGCCGCTTGATCCCATCACCGTTCCGCTCACCGTCACGAATCTCATCGAAGCCAGCGCGGGTACCGGCAAGACCCACACGATCACCAACCTCTACGTGCGCATGCTGCTCGAACTGCGCTTGTACGTCAGCCAGATCCTGGTGGTGACCTACACCAATGCGGCGACGGCCGAGTTGCGCACGCGAGTGCGACGCCGCCTGCACCAGGCGCTCGCCGCATTTGATGAGAACGGCACCAGCGGCGACGAGTTTCTCGACCAATTGGTGACGGCCCGCCGAGCGCATGGCTCGGTCGCTCAGGACCGCGAGTGGTTGGTCGACGCGCTGCACGGCTTCGATGAAGCTGCCATCTTCACGATTCATGGATTCTGCCAGCGCATGCTGCAGGAGAACGCCTTCGAGAGTGCAGTCGCGTTCGACACCGAACTCATCAGCAACCAGAGCCCACTGCTCACTGAGGTCGTGCAGGATTTCTGGGTCCGCGAACTGCACGCGGCGCCGGAGGCCTTCGTCCGCCACCTCGACGCGCGAAAGATCACGCCCACGACACTGGAGCACTTGGCGGTGCGAGTCATCACGCACCCGGACATGCCGATCCTGCCGGCCGTCGGCGCGCCGCGCGACCAAGACGACGACACCGACCTCGACACTCGGTTGCTCCAGTTTCAACTCGACTTCATCGAGTACGCGCGGCGAGAACTACGCCGGCGCAAGGAACAGGCGCGGCAGCAGTCGTTCGACGATCTGCTCCATCGCTTGGCGGAGGCCCTGCGCGGCCCCGGCGGTGCGACCCTTGCCGAAACCATCCGCCAGCGATTTCACGCGGCGCTCATCGACGAGTTCCAAGATACCGACCCGATTCAGTACGAGATCTTCCGCCGCGTCTATCTCGACACCAACGCGGTGTTGTTCCTGATCGGCGATCCGAAGCAAGCGATCTACGCGTTCCGTGGCGCGGACGTGTTTGCCTACATCCAAGCCAAGCACGATGCCGCGAGTACGCCGCGCACGCTCAACATCAATCGTCGCGCCGATCCGCACCTGGTGGAAGCAGTGGGCACGCTGTTCGGCCGCCTGACCAAGCCATTCGTCTTCGACGACATTCCCTTCATTCATGTCCAGCCCGCACCGGACGCCGTCGATCATCTTGGTGGCACCGCCGCAGGGCAGCCGCCGCTGCGGATTCTCTACGTTGATCGTACGATCGCCCAGTGCAGCAACGGCGCCATCAACAAAGGATGGGGAGACCGGCCACTCACGCGCTTGGTGGCGCGCGAGATAGTGCGCTTTCTCGAATCGGGAGCGACGATCGACGGCCGCCCGGTCGAGCCCGGCGACATCGCCGTGCTCTGTCGCAAGAACAAGCAGGCGGCGCTGATGCAGGAGACGCTGCGCGAGCTAGGCGTCCCGACCGTGCTGCAAACAGAAGCCAGCGTCTTCGAGGCACCCGAAGCCGCGGAGATGCAACGCGTGCTGATGGCGATGGTCGACCCCGCCGACTCGCGCGCCATCCGCGCAGCGTTGTGCACACCCATGCTCGGGCAGCGCGCGGCGGATCTGTGCGCTCTCGACTGTGATGAACAGCGCTGGGACGATTGGGTCGGGCAATTCAGCGCGTGGCACAATCTCTGGACGCAACATGGCTTCATCGGCGCCTTCCGGGCGTTGCTCGACTCGCAGGCGGTGCAGCCGCGACTACTCGGATTGCTCGATGGCGAGCGCCGCCTCACCAACGTGTTGCACCTGATGGAATTGCTGCACGCGGCCAGCACCGAGGAGCGCCGCGGCCCGCACGCCCTCGTCCAGTGGCTGACGCAGATGCGGACCGATTCCGATGCCCGTGCCGCACTCGCCGGCGAGGCGGCGCAGATCCGTCTCGAGAGCGACGCCGGTGCTGTGAAGCTCACAACGGTCCACAAGAGCAAGGGGCTCCAGTATCCCATCGTCTACTGTCCCTACTTGTGGGACGGCGCGTTGCTCAGCGCCAACGATGAGAAGGCCGTGCGCTTTCACGACGCCGCTGATCACAATGCGCTGAAGCTCGACATCGGTTCGAGCGAGCACCGTGCTCACACCGCGCTCGCCGAGCACGAAGTCTTCGCGGAGAATCTGCGGCTCTTGTACGTCGCGCTCACACGCGCGCAGCATTGCTGCACCGTCGTGTGGGGACCGTTTCGCGACGCCGAGTCATCTGCGCTCGGTTACCTGTTGCATCAACCACGTGGCAGCGATCATCCGAGAGCCGCCACGGCCGCTCACATCAAGTCACTCCGCAAGGCCCCCGACGACCGCGCCATACGGGCCGAACTCGAAACGCTCGCGGCGAGCGCGCCCGACGCCATCGGCGTTGCCGACCTGTCTCTCCAGCCCGTCGATCGATACCAGCCAATAGTTGCCGAGGCGCGCGCGCTGCGTTGTCGTGTCGTGAGTCGCGCGCTGCCGCGTACATGGAGAGTCTCGAGTTTCTCAGCGCTCGCCGCGTCCGGAGGAACCATCAGCGAGCCAGCCGAAACCGGGCTGGACCATGACGCGACCATCGACGTCGCTCCGAGCGAGGAACAACCGCCGCAACCAGCCGACGAGAGGTTGATCGTACTGCACGATTTTCCGCGCGGCACGCGGGCAGGACAACTCGTTCATCAAGTTCTGCAGGATCTCGACTTCGACGTACCGGGTCCAATAGCGTCCGAGGTGATTGCGCAGTTGCTCGGACGATTTGGTTTCGAGGGCAAGTGGACAGAACCGCTGTCGCGGGCCATCGCTGACGTGCTCGCCACCACGCTCGCCGACGGCGCCACGCCACTTCGCCTGCGCGATATTCCGTCGAGTCGCCGCTTGAACGAGCTGGAATTCATTCTGCCGGTGGCAGACGAATCGCCGACCGAGCGACAGGATTCAGTACCGCTGACTGCCGCGCGCCTCGCGGACGTCTTCACCCGTTACGCAGCGTCGCCGGTTCCATCCGGCTATGCTGAACACGTCCGCAACCTCGGCTTCAGCGCGCTCGCGGGCTTTCTCAGAGGGTTCATCGATCTGGTGTTCGAGCACAACGGTCGCTGGTACGTCGTCGACTACAAGTCGAACATGCTCGGGCCGCGGGCGCACGACTACGAGCCGGCGAAATTGATCGAGCCGATGAGCCAGCACCACTACTTCCTTCAGTACCATCTCTATGTGGTGGCGCTGCACCGCTATCTCGCGTCGCGGCTGCCCGACTACGACTACGACCGCCACTTCGGCGGGATTTACTACTTATTCCTACGCGGCATGGCGCCGGGCCACGCGCACCACAACGGCGTCTTCCACGATCGACCGCCGCGTGCGCTGATCGAGCGCTTGTCGGCTGTGCTCGCTGGTGAGTGAGAGCAACCTGATGGCGGCGACGATCGAGACACTCCGTGCCGCGGGTATCCTCACTCCCCTAGACGTGCACTTCGCGCAAACGATGGGGCGCATCGGTGGCGAGACACGCGCTGACGTACTCCTCGCGGTGGCGCTGGCCAGCCAGCAGGTCAGCAACGGCCACGTCTGCCTCGATCTCGCCCGCCTCGCCGCGACACCGGCGTTGCTCGATGCCGAAGGACAACTCGTTGTCGAGCATCCGTGGCCGCGCTTCGAATCATGGGTCGAGACGCTGCGAACCAGTCCGCTCATCAGCGACGGCGAGGCGATCGCACCGTTGGTCCTCGACCGCAGCGGTCGCTTGTACCTCCGCCGATATTGGGAGCACGAGACGGCGCTGGCGGCATCACTGCGCGAGCGGGCAACACAGGTTGAAGTATTGCTCGACAGCACATGGCTGCGACCGGCGCTCGATCGGCTGTTTCCTCGCGAGACCCCGGGTCAAATGAACGCGAGAGAACCCGATTGGCAACGCATCGCCGCCGTGCTGGCGTTGCAGCGGCGCTTCTGCGTGATTTCCGGAGGACCTGGGACAGGCAAGACCTACACCGTCGTCAAGATTCTCGCCTTGTTGATCGAGCAAGCCTTGCAGCAACACGTGCGCGCTCCGCGCATCACGTTGGTGGCACCGACGGGAAAGGCCGCGGCGCGGCTTTCCGAATCGATCCGTGCTGCCAAGGGCACCCTGCCCTGTAGCGACAGCGTGAAGGAATCCATCCCCGAAGACGCGGCGACCATTCATCGCTGTCTCGGCTCGACGGCCTGGAGCGCGACGACGTTTCGCCATCACGCCGGCAACCCGCTTGTCACCGACGTCGTGTTGGTCGACGAAGCGTCGATGGTCGACCTGGCGCTGATGCGACGGCTGGTGGCGGCGATCCCGCCGCAGGCGCGGCTGATCTTGCTCGGCGACAAGGATCAACTCGCCTCGGTCGAAGCCGGCGCGGTGCTCGGCGACATTTGCAACACCGGCGTCGCGCGCAGCTATTCGCCGGCGCTGGTTGACACGATCGCATCACTGACCGGAGAGCGCGTTCCGCTCAACTCCGAGTCGGCTTCCAGAACAATATCGGGGCATCCCCAATCGTCATTCCGGCGAAAGCCGGAATCCAGGCCAGCCTCCCACGCCACCACCTGGATACCGGCTTCCGCCGGTATGACGGACCCGCCAAGGCGAGTCCCTATGCGAGACGCCACCGAATCCTCGCGCGAGAGCGGCATGTCGGATTGTATCGTCGAGTTGACCACCAGCTATCGCTACAGCGCAGACAGCGGCATCGGCCGCCTGGCGCGAGCGATCAACGCTGGCGACGCCGAGGCGGCGCTGAGGATCCTCGACTCCAGCGACCATCCCGACGTCGTCCTCATCGAACCCTCGTCGACGCCCGCGCTCAGCGAATCGCTTCGCGACGCGGCGGTGGGCGGGTTCGGCGCGTACCTCCGCGCGCGCGATCCACGCGAACAGCTCTATGCCTTGGAACATTTCCGCATCCTGTGCGCTCTCCGCCGCGGCCCCAGCGGCGTCGCGACAATCAATCAACAGATCGAGGACGCGCTGGCCGACGCCGATCTCATCCGACCCAACACGTCGACGTACATCGGCCGGCCGATCATGGTGACGCGCAACGACTACCAAGTGAATCTCTTCAACGGCGATGTTGGGGTGATTGCTCCGGAGTCAGATCATGCGGATCGCAGGCAAGTAATCTTCCCGGCCGACAAGGGTCAACTGCGCCGGCTGTCAGTGTCGCGCCTTCCGCCGCACGAAACCGCGTATGCGATGAGCGTGCACAAGAGCCAGGGATCGGAGTTCGACGAGGTCGCCGTGGTGCTGCCGGCGCAGCCATCGCCGGTGCTGTCGCGTGAACTCCTCTACACGGCAGTCACCCGCGCGCGCCGCGCGGTGACGATTCACGCGTCGCGTGAAGTCGTGGCGCAAGCCATCGCTCAGTGTATCGAGCGGACATCAGGGCTGCGGGATTTGCTTTGGACCTAAAAAGAAGATGAACCTCCAAGTCGCCAAGGGCGCCAAGAAGAGAGACCTCAGAGCGCGGTGAAGCTATCGGACGCCTTGGCTCAGATCGCCTGGCTCCGTTCGATCATCTGCACGAATGCCTCTTCCAGTTCGTTTGCCGCGAACTGGTTCTCGAATACCTCCGGCACGGCCGCCAAGACACGCGCCCGCAGCGCGGCGCGCGCCGCCGGGTCGGTGGCCAACCGCACCGCCGTCTCGACGTACGCCGCTGGCGTCGTCGCGATGCCATCGTCGATGCCGACGCTGCGATACAACTCCGCGGTGTAGCGGCTGCGGGGCATCTCGCCCGGGAGGGTTACCACGATCGCGCCGGCAACGAACGCGTCGTACGCGGTGTTCGAGCCGCCGAAGTGGGGTGTGTCGAGCGTGACGTGGGCGGAGGCGAGCAAGCGCATGTAGTCGTCGGGCGCGGGCCGGGGCAGGATCACCAACCGATCGCCGAGGTCGGGCAACGTGTCGCGCCAGCGCGCGCGCAGCAACTCGGCGAGCATCACCGAGTTGTCCCCCGCAAACACCGCAACCCCGTGCGGATCGGCGCGCAAGATGGCACCGAGGAGCGCGTCCATGTCCGGATGCACCTTGCGCAGATTCTGCGCGCAGAAGTAGACGTGCGCCGCCTCGGGCAAACCGAACCCCGTCAGCGGCTCCGGACGCGGCATCGCCGGCGGCCGGACGCAATAGGCGGGCAGGTGCGGCAGACGCACCAGGTGCTCACTGAAGAACCGCTCGGTACCCGCTGGCGCCAGCGCTTCGCTGGTGATGTGGTAGTCCAACTCCGGCGCGGCGCTGGTCTCGGGCCAGCCCCACCCCGTGCATTGCACCGGCGCGAGTCGGCAAAACGGGAGAAAGTAGTTGGTGGCGTCCGTCCCGACTTCCCAGAAGTAGATCAGGTCGAACGCGGCGGCACGCAGCTGCGCGGTCGCCTGGTCGAAGCGGGGTGAGAGCGCGAGCAGGTGCACGTCGCGGTTGTGCAGGCTGCGGCGCACGAGATCCATCGCCGCCCGCGGACCCGCCACCGTCACGCGCCATCGACGCCGGTCGAGCCGATCGATGAGGCCGCCCATGCAGCGCAAGAACACGCCCTCGTGCGTGGCGGTCACGACGAAGCCCACGTGCCGGACCCCGTTGGTGCTCGGCCGGCGTTGCAGTGGCTCGAGCGGAAACGATCCTTCGAACAGCCGACTGTATGCCCGCTTCAACGGGAGATTGTCGCGGCCGTGATACGCCCACAGGAACGGCGCCTCGGCGCGGCTCGCCTGCACGTCGCGCATCGCCAGACGCAAGCCGCGCGTGGCGAACACGCCAATCACCGACTCCACCCGTGCGCGGTACGCGTCGAGATCCGCCACGCTGGCCCACACCGGCGGACCGAGCAGCTCGCGGTGCAGCGTGAGCGTGGGGCTGTCCTGGATCGCCAAAGCCTGCCCGAACGCGGCGCGCGCCTGCGCCACGTCGCCGCGATGCTCGCAGATGATGCCGACGTTGACGTGGGCCTCGGCGAGATTCGGATCGAGTCGCCGCGCCTGCTCGAAGTACGGCAACGCCGCAGCATCGTTCTGTTCGTTGAGCAGCATCGCCCCGAGATCGTTGTGGGCACGTGCGGATCCAGGCTCGGCCTTGACCAGTTGTTCGAGGCAGCGCCGCGCATCGCGGTTGCGGCCGACTTCCCAGAACAGCCCGCCGAGTTCGCGCAACACCACGGCGTTGCCGGGCTCGACCTTCCGCGCGCTTTCCAGGTGACCGATGGCTCCGTCAAGATCGCCGCGCTCGCGCAGCAGCATGGCGAGGTTGCTGTGCGCGCGCACCGACGTCTCATCGACGGCGAGCGCGTGCTGATAGCACGCGATCGCGGCGTCGAGGTCGCCCAGGCGATGCTGCGCGGTGCCGAGGTTGACGTGCGCGTTGACGTGCCGCGGATCGAGCCGCAACGCGGCCTCGTAGTGCGCGACCGCCTCGGTGAAGTGGCCGGCTTTCGCGAGATCATTGCCGAGCTGGTACTCGGCGCGCGCGGCGTCCGGAGTGGCCGGCGACGCCGGTCGCGGCGGCCCGCCCGCGGGCGGCAGGCGCGCGGCGTGCGACGCCGGATCCGCCACATGCAGCCGCGCGAAGGTCGGGGTTGGCTGCGTATCGATCGTCAGCAGCCGCTGGATCTCGTCGGTCTGGAACCCCAGCGCCATCGGCCGCCGGACGCCCGGGAGCACCGCGACATCGTAGAGCTCGATGACGACGCCCTCCATCTGCAGCCAATGCGCCACCGTGCCGCTGCGCAGATCGATGACCCACAACCCGCAGCGCGCGTCGCTGTCCTTCTCCCGCAGGCGGTCGTCCAGCGCCAAGCCCGAGAACGCGCGCTCCTGGCGCGGCTTGGAGAGCCCGACGATCGCGTAGTCGCCATGCACGGCCATGCCCCGCATGTAGCCTGGGCAGAACGCCACCGGCTCGAAGCGGCCGGCGCGGTGATCGACCCACCCGAGTTCCCCAGCGCCCGAATTCAGCACCCACAAGCGATCGCGGTAGACCCGCGGCGAATGCGGCATCGACAAACTGTCGAGCACAATCTCGTTGTCTTCGACCTCGATCACACAGCCACCGGCGTGCCGGCGCTCGCGCCATCCCGCCGCCACGTCGGATCGGCTCACCGCGGTCATGTACGCCGGCTGCCCGTCGATCATGGCCAGCCCGTTCAAATGACAGCGATCTTCCGGCGCCAAGCGCGAGATGAATGGCGGCTGCCACAGCGGCGCGAAGCTGTAGCGCTCGCTGACCGCAGCCAGACAACTGTAGAGCGTGTTGACGAACACGATGCGCCCGGCGCGGTCCAGCGCCACATCGTGGGCGTCGACATCGCCCGTCGTGTGGCTGCGCCGCGGCACGTAGACGCGGTCGTAGCCGTCGTGCTGCTCGCCCGGCGGCAAGGCGTTGGTCAATTCCCACAGCTGCCAGCGGGTGGTCATGTGGAGTCGTTCCGATGTCGCGTGCAAGCCCATCGGCCGGTCGAAGTGCCGTTCGAAGGTCGACAGCGCCCCATCGGGCTTGAGCCCGATCAGGAACAGGCGATTGGTCTGGTAGGTGGTAAACGCCAGGCTGATGGCGGCGTCATGCAGCCAGGACAGGAAGTGCCGGGAAACGGTGATCTCCATGAGCGGCCGCGAACCCATCACGAAACGGGGAGGACATGCAACCGGCGCGGCTGATGAGGAGCAAAGTTCTCATCGCGAAAACACGAAAGGGCGACCGCACGAATTCGACATCGAGGCCCCCGTCTCCCGCCGTCATTCCGGCGGACGCCGGAATCCAGTCCGATGACTCCCGCCCTGATGACCCGCCCGGCCCCTCAGCGCTGATTGACTTCGACGCGGCTAGTTCGCTATTCCGTTGCGGCAATAGTTTCGATGTCGTGAGAAAGGTGGCGGGCTGATGAGCACAGGAGCAGGCGAGCGGTTGAGCGCGGCGGCGGTGCTGGAGGAAGCCAGCCAGACGCTGGTGCGGTTGCAGCGGGTGCGCGGCGCGTCGGCCACGACGCGGCGGCGGATGGCGCGGGCGGCGGCGGTGATGCTGGCGGCCGCGGGTCTGGTGGCGGGGGCCTCGCTGGCCCCGGCGCACGCGGCTACGCCGAACTTTCTGAGCCCGTTTCCCTTCGGCCTCGGCAACGTGGGAGCCTTCAGCAGCCCCAGCTTCGCCGACCTCGACGGCGACGGCGACCTCGACGCCTTCATCGGAAGCCTCGCCGGCAACACGATCTACTTTGCGAACACGGGCAGCAGCGCGGCGCCGGCCTTCGCCGCCTCGTCCGCCAACCCCTTCGGCCTCGCCGGTGTGGGAGGAGGCGCCAGCAGCCCCAGCTTCGCCGACCTCGACGGCGACGGCGACCTCGACGCCTTCATCGGGAATGGCGACGGTGACACGATCTACTTCGCGAACACCGGCAGCAGCGCGGCGCCGGCCTTCGCCGCGTCCTCCGCCAACCCCTTCGGCCTCGCCGATGTGGGAGCCTTCAGCAGCCCCACCTTCGCCGACCTCGACGGCGACGGCGACCTCGACGCCTTCATCGGAAACCTCGCCGGCAACACGATCTACTTTGCGAACACGGGCAGCAGCGCGGCGCCGGCCTTCGCCGCCTCGTCCGCCAACCCCTTCGGCCTCGCCGGTGTGGGGACCCCGACGGCGACGGCGACCTCGACGCCTTCATCGGGGAACGCGAGGGCAACACGTTCTACTTCGAGAACACGGGCAGCAGCGCGGCGCCGGCGTTCGCCGCCTCCGCCGCCAACCCCTTCGGCCTCGCCGCTGTGGGAACCTTCAGCAGCCCCAGCTTCGCCGACCTCGACGGCGACGGCGACCTCGACGCCTTCATCGGGGAACGCAACGGCAACACGATCTACTTCGCGAACACGGGCAGCAGCGCGGCGCCGGCCTTCGCCGCCTCCGCCGCCAATCCCTTCGGCCTCGCCGATGTGGGATACAACAGCAGCCCCAGCTTCGCCGACCTCGACGGCGACGGCGACCTCGACGCCTTCATCGGGGAAGGCTACGGCAACACGATCTACTTCGCGAACACGGGCAGCAGCGCGGCGCCGGCCTTCGCCGCCTCGTCCGCCAACCCCTTCGGCCTCGCCGATGTGGGCTCCGACAGCAGCCCCACCTTCGCCGACCTCGACGGCGACGGCGACCTCGACGCCTTCATCGGGGAAACGAACACCGGCAGCAGCGCGGCGCCGGCGTTCGCCGCCGCGTCCGCCAACCCCTTCGGCCTCGCCGATGTGGGATACAACAGCAACCCCAGCTTCGCCGACCTCGACGGCGACGGCGACCTCGACGCCTTCATCGGGGAGCTCTTCGGCAACACGATCTACTTCCAGAACACGGGCAGCAGCACGGCGCCAGCCTTCGCCGCCTCGTCCGCCAACCCCTTCGGCCTCGCCGATGTGGGATCCCGCAGCAGCCCCGCCTTCGCCGACCTCGACGGCGACGGCGACCTCGACGCCTTCGTCGGGGAAGTCAACGGCAACACGATCTACTTCGCCAACACGGGCAGCAGCGCGGCGCCGGCGTTCGCCGCCGCGTCCGCCAACCCCTTCGGCCTCGCCGATGTGGGATACGACAGCAGCCCCACCTTCGCCGACCTCGACGGCGACGGCGACCTCGACGCCTTCATCGGGGACCGCGAGGGCAACACGTTCTACTTCGAGAACTCCGGCTGCGGGAACGGCGGCGTGGATGCGGGCGAGGAGTGCGACGACGGCAACACGAACAACGCCGACGGCTGCAACACGCTCTGCCAGACGCCGGGCGGTGACGCCGACGCCGACGGAGTGACCAATGCGGTCGAGAACGCCGGCCCCAACGGCGGCGACGCCAACGGCGACGGCATGCCCGACAGCACGCAGCCGAACGTCGGCTCGCTCCCCGGCGCCACCGACGGCACCTACCAGACCCTCGTCACCGACGCGGCGTGTCCGATCGAGAATCTGGCGGCACAGGCGCTCAACCCGGCGGGGTGGAGCTTGCCCTTCGGCGCGTTGAGCTTCGAGCTACCGGGCTGCGAGAGCACGCGCGTGACGATCTACTACCATGGCCGCGACAGCTTGGCGTCGCCGCCGTTCCAATATGTGAAGCAGGGCCCGAACCCACCGGGGGCGGCGAACGACGTGACCTACACGCTGTCGGCGGGCGCGCCGCACATGCTGGTGATGGGCAGCGCCAATCTGGGCTTCGACCCGGCGGTGGCGTTCGCCGCCTTCACGCTGAGTGACAACGTGGTCGGCGACGACACGGGCAACGACCACCGCATCGTGGACCAAGGCGGGCCCGGCCTGAAGGTGACGCCGGCGGCGGTGCCGGTGTTGGGCTGGTCCGGCCTCTCGGCCGCGGTCCTCGGCCTGCTCGGCCTCGCGCGGCGCCGCCTGCGCTGAACGCGGCGGCGCTGCTGGAGGGAGCCAGCTAGGCGCTGGTGCGATCCAGCGGCGAGGCCGAGCGCAAGCAGCGCACAAGTAGTGCGCGACTAAGCGATCGGGAACACCGAGGAGCCGCACGCCGCAGGTGCCATGAGTTGCTTGAACTGCGAGAGCGACCGCTCGGCCGGCAAGAAGCTCGGCTGCGATTGCGGCGCGCCGACCTCGCGCCCATGGCAGTAGACGCCGGCATGCGGTTCAACGTCTGCGTGGCGCGGTGGCCGGGGCCGATCCCGTATTTCGAGGCGTACCGCGAAGTGGCCGAGAGCGTGCGCGACGGCCTGCAGCGGCTTGGCCACGACGCCCGGCTCTCGACGCACCGGATCGAGCGCGATCGCGTCAACATCTTGTTCGGTGTCCAGCTCCTTGCCGCCGATCGCCTGGCCAAACTTCCTCCCGACACCATCTTCTACAACCTCGAGCAGATCCCGGAGGGCCCTCTGAAGCCCTCCTACCATGCGATCGGCTCGCGCTTCGCGCTGTGGGACTACAACAAGCGCAACGGTGCCCGGCTGCAACAGCTCGGCGTGGCGCGGGCCATCTACGTGCCGATCGGCTACGCCCCCGTGCTGCGTCGCATTGCGCCGGCGCCGCGCCTCGATATCGATGTGCTGTTCTACGGCCTGGTCGACGACCATCGCGGCCGCATCCTCGAGGAGCTGCGACGGCGGGGCCTACGAGTCGAGGTGGCGCAAGGCGTCTACGGCGCAACTCGCGACACGTTCATCGCGCGCGCACGGGTGGTGCTCAACCTGCACCTCCACAAGACGCGCGTCTTCGAAATCGTCCGCGTATCGTACGTGCTCGCGAATTCCAAAGCGGTGGTTTCCGAATGCGGTCCCGACACTGAGATCGAGGATGACATGCGCGAGGCGGTCGCCCTGGCCGAGTACGAGCGCGTGGCCGACCTGTGCGAGGCTGTGGTCCGCGATGACGACCGACGGCGTGAGTATGAGCGGAAGGGTTTCGAAGTCATCTCACTCCGCGACCAGAGTCGCATCCTCGATGATGCGCTCCGCAAGACCTTCGCGCGTCATGGGTGAGGCACGGTGCCCGCGGTCAGCGCGCGAGCCAGAAATGCTTCCAGGTTGTGCACTGCGTCGCGGCTTTCGAAAACCTTCGCTTCGCCGGCGCGGATGTGCTCGATCAACACGGCGCGCCAGGCCGGATCGAGGCAACCGTCGAGCGTATTGATGAAGGCGATGCCACCCGTCTGCCTGGCGGCTGCGTCAATCGGCCGGTGAAGCGTCCGCAGGTGGCGCGGCTGGTCGCAGAGGGGTTCACCGACTCGGCCACTGCGGCGGTGGTGCTCTTAGCGCCTTGGCGGTGAAGCCATCGAACGTCTACGTCCGCGTCCCGAGTACGCGTTCCGCGTTGGTGTGCAAGATCGCGGCACGGGCCGGGTCGTGTTCCTTGGTGACGATGAGCACCTTCGCCAGTGTTGCGGCCAACGGGTAGAAGGGCCAGTCGGTGCCGAAGAGCAACTTCTCGTAACCGAGCGTGTGGATCAGCTCGTGCAATTGGGTCACCCCTTGTCCCGAAATTTCCAGCCAGACGTTCGCGTGCTGCTGCGCGACGGGGATCGCATCGGCGACGTCGCGTGCGCCGGCGTGGCCGAGGACGAAGCGGACTTGCGGGAACGACGTGATGGCGGCCACGTAGCGACGGATCAGCGCGTACGGGCGCATGAACGCCGGCTCGATGCCGGAGCGGCCGCCGTGAAAGATCACCGGCAGATTCAAGCGACCGCACTCCTCATACAGCTCCATCGCAGCCGGCTCGTCGGGAAAGAGGCGTTGCATCTCGGGATGGACCTTCACCCCACGGACACCGCGCTGCGCATAGCCGCGCAGTTGCGTGCGCCAACCGACATCGCGCGGGTGAACGGAGGCAAAGGGGATCAATCGTTCGCCGGCGTCAGAGTTGGCGATGGCGTCGAGCACGTGCGCGGTCGGGTCTTCACCAAACGGCAGCCCGGTGGCGATGGGCAGTATCGCGATCTTAGCCACGCCCACCGCGTCCATCTCCGCCAACAAGTTCGGAATGGTGTGCGTGGCTGCGGCCTGACTGCCGAACAGCAGACTGTCGCGCACCTCGCGCGACAGATCGTCGTGCATGGCCTCGGTGAAATTTGCATTGATGTAGACGTCGAGATCGAGCGTGCACGGCGGGTCGGTGCGATCGCAATCGAGCAAATACTGGATTCGCGGCGTGCGCTGGAGCAGGTCGACCGGCGGCGCGAAGAGGTGCGCCCAACCGAGGTGCGCGTGGAAGTCGAATACCGCCGGCAGCTCCGCCTTCGTACGCAGCACGCCGTGCGCATCGAGTTCGAACCACGGTAGGTCGGCCAGCCCGCGATAGCCGCTGAAGCGCAGCGGGCCATACGGACCCGTGCCGGAGCGCGCCGCTTCATCGCGCATCTGCGCGGCGAGACGGACCGCATCGTCATCCGTGTAATCCTCTGAGTGAGTGCACCCGGACGCACCGGCCAGCGCTGCCAGCGCGAGCTTCAAGAAGTGGCGACGATCCATTTCAGGTGTAAGCAGTATCATCAAGCGCGTCCGTTCGCACATTCGCGATGCGCCGGCATCGTGCTAGACAACACCCGATGCCTTCGTCGACACAACCGCGTACAGCGAGCGCGATCCGTCATCGCTTGGTGTGCTACGACTGCTTCAAGCCGCAAGTGGCGTGCGTCTGCGCTTCGATCGAGCCGGTCGCGAACCGCACCGGCATCATCATCCTGCAGCACCCGCGCGAGCGCTTCCACGCCGTCGGCACGGCGCGCATCGCGCGGCTGGGGTTAGTGAAAGTCCGCGTCGAGTCCCGCGCACCGCGCGCACGCGACTCGGCGATGTCGGTGCCGTTTCCCGCGCGCACCGCGTTGCTCTATCCGACAAACGGAGCCCAGGAGTTGGCGGCGATGCCGGTGGTCGAGCGGCCGCAGAATTTGGTTGTTCTCGACGGCACATGGTTTCACGCCAAGAAGATCTACGACGCCTATCAATGGTTGCGAGATCTCCCGCACGTCAGCCTGACGCCGAGCGAACCCAGCCGGTACCGCATTCGCCGCGAACCCAAGCCGCACTACGTCGCCACGTTGGAAGCGATCGTTTGCGCGTTGCGAATCATCGAGCCGCATACGCGCGGCCTTGACGGCCTCCTGCGCAGCTTCGCCGCCATGATCGACCGCCAAGCGGCGTACACGCCGACGACAAAAAAGAGTCTTGTTCCATCGACATTGAATTTCACGAGCGGCGGCGGCTAACCTAGCAGCCCGTTGAAAGGTGCGGCGCCCTTCGAGACGGCGCTGCGCGCCTCCTCAGGGCGAACGGAAAAGTGTTGCGGCACAAAAGAGGAACCGCTCGTGCTGAGGAGCGCCGACAGGCGCGTCTCGAAGCATGCGGGTCTTTCAACGAGCGCCTAGTTCTCACCTGCAACGCTCGATATAGTCGCGCGGCCGAAAAGGAGTCCGCTCATGCCGCCGCGCGCAACGTTGATCGAAGAATTGTCGGAAGGGGTGCTGCTGATCACGCTCAATCGGCCGGAGCGGAAGAACGCTTTCAATCATCGGATGTGGGGCGACTTCCGCGACGCGCTGGCGGAGGCGCAAGCGAGCGACGCGGTACGCGTTGTCGTGGTCACCGGCGCCGGCAACGCGTTTTCCGCCGGACAAGATCTCAGTGAAATGATGAGTGGCGGCGAAGCCGAGTCGGGTGACGCGCATCCGTTCGGCACATTCATGGATCGGCTGTGTGCCTTCGACAAGCCGTTGATCGCCGCCGTGAACGGCGTCGGCGTCGGGATTGGCCTCACGCTGCTGCTGCACTGTGAGTATGTCTACATCGCGCGCGACGCCCGTCTGCGCGCGCCGTTCATCACCCTCGGCGTGGTGCCCGAAGCGGCCAGCAGCTACCTCCTGCCGGCGCTGGTCGGCTACCGCAAAGCGATCGACTTGCTGTTCGAGTCGGACTTCATCTCCGCCGATCGAGCGGTCGAGATCGGGATCGCCACGCAACTCTGCGAACCTGACGCGCTGCTCGCCGCCGCACTCGAGCGCGCGCGCCGCCTGGCGGCGAAGCCGCTCGGGTCTTTGCGCTGGACGAAACGACTCGTACTCGCCGCGCGCCAGGATCAAGTGGCGGCGGCGCGCCAACGCGAAGACGAGGCGTTCACGCATCGCGTCGGCTCGCCGGAGAATCTCGAAGCGGTGGCGGCCTTCTTTGCAAAACGCAGCCCGGACTTTTCCGCCGTGCCACCAACCGACCGCGAACCATAAGCTACGTTATACCGAAACCTTCTCCACGTACTCGGCCACGCGGTACGCCGCCGTGCGGCCGATGAAGCGGGTGATGTCGTCGCGAATGATACGCTCACCTTCGGCCGAGTCGAACATTCCTGTCTTGAGTGTCTCCAAGCTGGGAAAATGCAACTCGGCGATGCCGTCCAGTTCGTCGCCGCCGGACGACAGGCGTTCGTCGACAACGTTGGTGACGTACTTCGACAAGCCGGCATGATGCACGAGGGCGAGTGGCACATGACGGGTGAGCCAATGCGCGACAAACTCCGCATGGCTGATGCCGGTCCGTCGCACCAGCGGGCACACCAGCTTGATGCCTGGCGATCGCACGCCAAGCGGCGCGTCGGGCCAGCGCGGCTTCTGCACGTGCTCGGTGGTGGCATACGCGTGCGCGCCGCTCGTGAAGCCTTGCACGTCGCGCTCGACGATCGCTTGTCCCGCCGGCGAGTCGTAGAGGCGCTCGCGAAAGTCCGCGAGGGTGTCGAACGACAACTCGCCCACGCTATCGAGCGGCTCCCAGCCGTCAGGCGACTGCTCGACGATGTTGACGACGTACGCTCGCAGAGTCGGATGGTGCTGCAGCGCAATCGGCACGTGGCCGCCGAGCAGCAGCTCCGCATACCGCTCGTGTGTGATGTCGGGCCGGCGGCGGCAGAGGAAGATGAGTTTGACCATCGCGGCTCGTTTGCCCGAATCGGACGGCGCCGGTCAAGCGGCCCCTCGATACGCAGCCCTTCGATACGAAGCCTGCGGCTTCTACTCAGTGCCGCTACTCGGGAAAGCGGTGTTTTCTTCTCCGAAAATCCAGTACCCGTTTGCCCGAGTAGATCGCGAAGTGATCATATCGAGGGCCTCTCGCCTGCGTGACAACGCACCGGTTCAGTGATTGATCAAATCGCACAGGAGCGCCGAGATGAGTGACCCAGGAGCGTTGAGCGGAATTCGCGTCGTCGAGCTGGGCATGTGGGCCGCGGGGCCCGCGTGCTGCGCGGTGTTGGGCGATTGGGGCGCCGACGTGGTGAAGATCGAAGACCCGCGCACGGGAGATCCCATGCGGGGCTTTCAAGTGCGCAGCAAAGCCGATCCCAATCAACGCGTGTCACCGAGCTTCGCGGTCAACAATCGCAACAAGCGCAGCGTGACGCTCAACCTGGACACCGAGAGCGGCCGAACCGTCGCGCTCGATCTAATCGGCAAAGCCGACGTGTTCGTCTCCAACTGGCGACCACGCGCGCTTGAGCGCCTCGGCTTCGATCCCGAGACGCTCACCGCACATTTTCCTCGGCTCATCTTCGGGCAGCTCAGCGGCTACGGTCACGTCGGACCGGAACGCGATCGTGCGGCGTTCGACTATGGCGCGGCCTGGGCGCGCGCCGGCATCATGGCGAGCATCGGTGAACCCAACAGTCCGCCGCCGGGCGCGCGCCCGGCACTCATCGATCACCCGACCGGTTTGAGTCTCGCCGGCGGCATCGCGGCCGCCCTGTTCGAGCGCACGCGCACCGGCAAGGGACAGATCGTGCGTACGTCGCTGTTCCAGATGGGGCTATGGATGAAAGCCGTCGACCTGCAGGCGGCGATGCTCGGCGGCGCTCTGCCGTTACCCGAGCCGTTTCGCCGCGGTCAATCCGCTGTTCAATTTCTACCGCACAGCGGACGGCCGCTGGCTCTACCTCATCATGATGCAGGGCGATCGCCACTGGCGCGATTTCAGCCGCGCAATCGGACGTGATGACTGGGCCGACGACGAAGCGCTGCAAACCATGCGTGGGCGCTTTGAGCAACGCAGCGAGATCATCGCGCGACTCGATGCGTTGTTCAGCACTAAGTCGTTCGACGAGTGGGCCGAGATTCTCGATCGCCACCATCTCTTCTGGGCACGCGTGCAGAACGACGACGAAGTGCTCGCCGATCCACAGGCCGCCGCGCTCGAAGCATGGGGCGAAGTGACCGACGCCGCTGGAGAGTCGATGACGCTATTGAAGAGCCCGATCGGCTTCTCGCGCTCCGAGACGTCGCTACGAGTGGCCGCACCCGAAGTCGGCCAACACACCGAAGAGGTGCTCCTGGAGCACGGCTACACCTGGGAACGCATCGCCGAGTTGAAGGAGCAAGGCGCGATCGGATGACGCGATCGGATGATTTGGCGGGCGCGTCCGGCAGTGGTAGCGTTCGCTCGCCATCGCTTAGGAGGAACGACTCATGGGCACCGTCCACTTCGGCGTCTCGCTACCGCAAATCAAACGGACCTGGGAGGAGACGCGCGCCGCCGCGCTCGAGTTCGAACGCCTCGGGTTCGATTCGGTGTGGCTCAACGATCATCTCTACGGCATCCCAGGTCCGCAGATTCCCATCCTCGAAGCGTGGACCACGTTGTCGGCGGTTGGTGCCGTAACCAACCGCGTGCAGCTCGGGACGTTGGTTTCGCCGGTCGGTTTCCGCAATCCCGCGCTGCTGGCGAAGATGGCGGCGACGCTCGACCAGATCAGCAGCGGGCGCGTGATCGTCGGCATCGGCGGCGGGTGGTTCCAGATGGAGTTCAGCGGCTACGGCTTCGAGTTCCCATCGCTGCGGGCGCGATTGCAGCAACTCGACGAAGCGGCGACGGTGATGAAGCGAATGTGGACGGAAGAACAACCCACGTTCACCGGCAAGCATTTTCGGACCGAATCCGTATACTGCGAACCGAAGCCTGTACGACGCCCGCCGATCCTGATTGGCGGCGGCGGTGAGAAAGTGCTGCTGCGTTTGGCCGCGCAACACGCCGACATCTGGAACAACCTCGCCGTGGATCAAGGCAACCTCGCCGCGAAGGTCGAGCGACTGACGGCGCACTGCCGCGCGATTGATCGTGATCCGGCGAGCATCACGATCTCGCAGCAATGTCTCGTCGTCATCGGCGCGAACGACGTCGACGCCGAGGCGAAGCTCGAGAAGGCGCGGCAGATCTACGGCGGCCACCTCGGTGCCGGCGGTCCGCATGGCATCGCCGGCACCGCCGCGCAGTGCATCGCCAAGATCAAGCAGCACCTCGCGCTCGGTTGCACCATGTTCATCATCGAGTTCTTCGGCCGCGATACCCGCGAGCCGGCGCGGCTGTTCGCCGAGCAAGTGGTGCCGGCGTTTCGGTGAAGGCTTGATCCGACCGATCGCTCGGATCAGTCCAATCTGTCCGATCCGTTGGGCCTCGACATGAGCACACGCGCACCGATCCCACGCTGGTTCATCCTCGTTATCCTCACGGCGCTGGGGGCGAACTTGCTCGCCGGCGTGACCACCACCATGACCGTCGACCTCATGCATGGGGTGACGCCATTCGCGCTCAGCGTGCGCGAGTTCGAGTACACGCTCCTGCCATATTACCGCGTCGTGACCTACTCTACCCTGACGACCGTCATCCTCGCCTACCTGTGGCCGATCATTGGCTTCACGCAACGCGACACGACGGAACCTCCGTCGGCCAAGCTGCAGCGCCGCGTCATCAACGCGCCGTTCGTGATCGCGGCGATCGGCTTCAGCGGCTGGCTCTTCAGTCCGATCTTCTTCGCCAGCGCGACGGTACTGCGCTTCGGACGCTGGGCGCCTGAATTGGCCTCGCAGCAGATCTTCTCTCCGCTCGTGAGCGGTTTCCTTGCCGCCACCATTTCGTATTTGGTCAGCGACTGGATCTTTCGGGTGTTGGTCGTACCGCGCGTGTTTCCGGGCGGGCGCTTGGCAGAGATTCGCGGCACGATCGCGCCGGATGTCCGCACTCGCCTGCTGATCTTCTTGATCGCCGTGGCATTCGCGCCGTTGTTCACCATGCTCGGACTCATCCGCGCTGCGGTCGTCCGCGTCCAAGGCGGGCTGCCGGTGAGCGATACCGTCGCAACGCTCTCGCTCGCCAGCGGCGTGACCTTTACGCTGTTCATCGTAGTCGGCATCTTCCTCACGCTGGTCGTGGCGCGCACGCTGGCGCGCCCGTTGGGTGAGATGGTCGCGACGCTTGGCCGCGTGCAAGGCGGCGATCTGACGCGTGGCGTCTCCGTCGCGTCCGCCGACGAGGTCGGTGTCTTAGCTGATGGCGTGAACGCCCTGCTCCACACGTTGCGCGACAAGGAACGCATCCTCGAAACATTCGGACGCGTCGTCGAGCCGGCGGTGCGCGACAAGTTGCTGGCCGGCGAGTTGCGGCTCGGTGGCGAAGTGCGTCAGGCGTCGGTGCTGTTCTGCGATTTGCGCGGCTTTACCGGCCTCGCCGAGACGGCAGCGCCCGCCGCGGTGGTGGCGACGCTGAACGCCTTCTTCACCGCCATGACCGCGTGGGTGCGCGAGTGCGGTGGCTTTGTCGACAAATTCATCGGCGATGCCTTGCTGGTGGTGTTCGGTCTCTTCGATCCTGATCCGCGCGATGCCGGCGCGCCGGCCGCCCTGCGGTGTGCACTCGGCATGCAAGACCGTCTGGCCGCCCTCAATACCGCGCGGGCCGCGGCCGGCGACGCGCCGCTCGTCGTGGCGGTGAGCGTGCACACCGGCGAAGTGCTTGCCGGCCGCATCGGCGCCGAGGATCGGCACGAGTATACGGTGATCGGCGATACGGTGAACGTCGCGGCTCGCTTGCAGCAAGTATGTAAGGAGCGCGGCTGCCGCCTCCTACTGTCGGAGTACACCTACGAGCTGGCGCGCGCGCACGGCGTCACCGCCGAGGTCACGCTACGAGACTCCGTCAGCCTGCGCGGCCGCAGCGAAACGGTTCGGGTGCTCGGTGTCGCGTGACTCTACGCCATCCGATGGCGCGCGTCCCTCTCGATCTCAAACCTTCTTCAACTCCGGCATCACGGCCCGTGCGAACAGCCGCATGCTGCGCTCGGCTTCTTCGATCGGCATGCCGGCGTAACTGAAGACGCCGATGTATGTGTCGCAGCCCACGTGCCCGCGGATCCGCTGCACGCGGTCGTAGCACTGCTCGGGCGTGCCCCACACTTGCAAGCCAAGGAAGAATTCGCTCACCGCATCGGCCCCGTGACTGTTCACCATCTCCGACATGCGGCCGTAGTATTCGTAGCCCTTGGTCTTGGCCAGGTGATCGCTCGCCAGTTCGTAGTGGCGCAGCACGCTCTGCCAGTAGCCGCCGATGTAGCGCAGCGCCATCTCGCGCGCGCGGCCTTCGTCTTCGTCGCAGAACGTCCAACCCGCCGCGATGGTCGGCAGCGGCTCGCCGCCGTTCAGTTTTCGATAGGCAACGCGGTACTCCTGCAACTCGGCGGCGACAGCTTCCCACGGCTTCTGCGGCACGATGAGAATGCCGACGCCGAGCTCGGCCATGATCTGCACGGATTCCGGCGACACCGCCGCCGCGTAGGTGCGGCCTTTGAAGGTCTTGAACGGCTTCGGGCGAATGTCGCGCCGCGGTTGTTTAACGTATTGGCCCTCGGATTCGCAGTAGCCCTGCTCGAGGCCGGTCAGAATCATCGCCGCGCTCTCGACAAAGCGGCCGCGCGATTCGTCCATCGGCACCCGAAAGCCTTCGAACTCGACTTTGCCCAAGCCGCGGCCGATGCCGAAGATGAAGCGGCCCCCGCACAGGTTGTCGAGCATCGAAACTTCTTCGGCCACGCGCATCGGGTCGTGCCACGGCAGCACGACCACCATCGAGCCGAGCTGCGCGCGCTGCGTCCGGCCGGCCATGTAGGTCAGGAACTGCAGCACGTCGGGACACATGGTGTAGTCCGTGAAATGATGCTCGACCCCCCAGATCGATTCGAAACCCAGCGGCTCGGCCAGATCCGCCAGGTGTACATCGTTGCGATACACCTCGAAGTCCGGTCGCTCGTTGAACGGGTTCTGAAAGATCGCCGACATCCCAACATGCATGGATCAATCTCCTTTGGCCGCTACTCAGGCGACCAGACCATTAGCGCTTCGTTCGACTCAAAATCAGTTTGCACGCGCGGGGCTGGATCGAGGTGACACTCGCGACCATCGACGTTGCGCCCGGTGCGCAGATCGAACCGATAGCCATGCCACGGACACGTGATGCAGCCGCCGTCAACCGGCGCCTCATCGAGCGGTCCGCCGCGATGCGGACAGACCACCGCATGCGCGATGATTTCGCCGGCGACTTCAACGAGACGGAAGCGCCGGCCACCGGTCTCCACAACTAACGGCAAGCGCGCACGTAGTGCCGAAAGCGAACCGAGACTGAGCGGTGGCGGCGTAACGGTCGCGCGCTGCGATTCGATCGTGCCGTCGAGCAGCGCCTGGCGCCGCGTCATCATCGCTTGGTCTTCGTCCCACAACTGGGTGTAGAGCCGCACGTAGGCATCGCCGACCGTGGCCGCGTGATCGCGCGGCACGCCGGGCACGTGGAACTCGACCGCGATGTTGGTCGCGTGCGCACCGATCGGGTCGAGGCGCGTGATGATCTCGGTCCCAATCCCCTGGCCGCTCACCGTGCGCGCGGAGTAGCAGCGATGCGGCCGATCCAACCGCACGTCGAGTTCGATTTCCCATGGCGCGTCGACCGGGGGCAAGGTCACCCACGCGCGCCAGCCATCGCTGTTCGCGTCGATCAGGCGGATCGCGCGAAACGAGGTGCGGTGCAACCACGGCAAGTGCTCCCAATCGAGCACGTTCTCCCAGATCCGCGCCAGCGACGCCGCGATGGTCCGGCGGTAGACCGCGACCAACGCCGGCGCGGTCGTGGATGGCGACGGCTCCAGCAGCATGGCACGGAGCTACACCGGTTGCGCCGCCCTGGCAACCACGGGTTCCCTTTCGTCGCGGTCCACGCTAATCAACGTTTTGCGATGGCCCCGGATGAGCAGCCCCGTGCGGGGAAGACCAATCCCAACGTCTCCGTCGTGATCCCGGCGCGCGACGAGGAGCAGCTGATCGCTTCCTGTCTGCGGGCGTTGGCGCGGCAGTCGATCGGCGCGCACGCACTCGAAGTCATCGTCGTCGCCGCCGGCACCGATCGCACAGCGGAGATTGCGACGGCCGCGGGCAGCAGCTTCCGGCGCTGTGAAGTGGTGACGCTGGAAGCCGGCAATAAGAACGCGGCACTGCGGATTGGCTGTGCGCGGGTGAGTGGTGACATCGTCGCGCTGATCGACGCCGACACCGAGCTCGCCCCCACCGCGCTGGCGGAGTTTGTGAAGGAGCTGGAACGCACGCCCCACAGTGTTTTTCATGGGGCGCTGCGATCGCGCCACGCGACATGGGTGGCGCGCTACTCCGAACTCCACTACCGGCTGGTCAAGGATCTCCACTTCAACGGCAACCTCGGCGGCGGCGTCATCGTGCTCCCCCGCGCCGCGCTCAACGCCATGGATCTCGGCGACTTGTTCCCCGACCGCATTGGCGCAGGCGACGATGTTCACCTCGGGCGGCAGTTGCGGCGGTGCGGGTGGCGCATCGCTTATGTTGCCACGGCCGAAGGTACGACCGGGTTTCCGCAGACACTGCGCGGCCTGGTCGCGTCGATGTTACGCAATCGCCGTGGCGTGATGGCGTTGTTGCCGTGGCCCGAGGCGGCGCTGCAGGCGGCGAATAGCGTGCTGCTGCTCGGCAGCGCGGGCGCCCCGCTGCTCGTTGCATCGCACTCCTTTACCTTGGCGCTGGTGTGTCTGCTGCCACTGCTCGTTCACCTAGCGCGCGGCGCATGGCGCGTCGTCACTCTGTATCGGCGCGGCTTGGGCGACTATCGCCGTGATCTGCCGGCGTTCCTCGCGCTCGATTTGCTCGACCGGGGACTCAAGCTGTGGGCGTTCATCGAGCGCGTGTGCGGGCGCGCGGCGCCGCGAAGTTTTCGCGGTGAGCGGCCAAAAGTCGCAGTGGCTTGATGCCAGGCGTGGTGACGGAAGCCAGCAACCGGCCGGCGCTGACGCTCGCCGAGATCGAAGCGTTACAACCGCCCATCAGCACCGGGCTGACACAACGGATCTGCCGGCCGTTGTCGAAGCACCTCACGTGGTACCTTCTGCGCTGGGGTGTGCCGGCGCCAGCCGTGAGCGCGGCCAACATCATCGTCGGGATCCTCGCGGCCGCCTGCTTGGCGTGCCCGCACCTCGGCGTCTCGCTGCTGTTTGTGCCGCTGATGTATGTCGCCGAGGTGCTCGACTGTTGCGACGGCGAAGTCGCCCGCGGCAGCGGCACTAGCGACGTCACGTTCGCCTTCGCCGATGTCGCCGGCCACTACTTCGTCACGCCCTTAGTTGTGCTTGCGCTCGGGCTCCGCGCCGCCGTGCAGTACCAGGCACTCGCGCCGCTGGCGGCTGGCGCCCTGGCGGCGATCTTCTGTACGCCCACGATCACGCTCTATCGTGTACGCGCGTCCATCTTGCTCGAAGAACTGTTGGTGCGCGCCGGAAATGGCCCGGTGTTGATCCATCCTTTACTCACGTCGCGCGCGGACCATCTGCCGAGCGACTTCGGATTCGATCGCCCAACCCATCGTTTGCGCCTCCCGCTCGGCACCGGCATGACCGTGATCATCGCCGCGGCGATGCTGGCCGAACTCGTGACCGGCTGGGGCGTGCTGTGGTGGGTGTCGGTGGCGACGGCCGTCGCCTTCCCGCTCGGTCGCGTCTACGACTACACCTCGTCGATCCGCACCCGCAGGTTGACGCGGGAGTTGCAGCGCATCCTTGGAGAAGAGCCGAAACCACCGTCGGGAACGCCGTGAGTCAGCGCCCACGGTTGGCCGGCTCATTCCGCATCTCGTGATGAACCCGCGGGCCACCATCATCATCGTCAACTACAACACGTGCGACTTACTGCGCGCGTGCTTGATCTCGTTGCGCACGCACGCGCCCGACATCGCCGTCATGGTGGTCGACAACGCGTCGAGCGACGGCAGCGCGACCATGGTGGCGCGCGAATTCCCCGCCGTCCAAATACGGCGCAACGATCGCAATCTCGGCTTCGGCGCAGCCAACAACCAAGCGCTCGCCGACGTGCACACTGAATTCACGATGCTGCTCAATCCCGACACGCGGCTCGCGAACGATGTGATCACCGCGCTGGCGGAGACGCTCGACGCGCACCCCGCCGCGGCGGCCGCCGGCTGTCGACTGGTCGGGATCGATGGGCGGCCGCAACGCAGCGCCCGCCGCTTGCCGTCGGCGTGGACTTCGTTGCGCCACGCGCTCGGGCTCGCCGATCCGATTCCGACCGGCCTCAGCGACGTCGAGTGCGTCGACGGCGCCGCGGTGTTGCTGCGCACCGAGGCGCTGCAGGCCGTCCACGGCTTCAACGAAGCGTTCTTTCTGTACGCCGAAGATGCCGACCTCTGCTGTCGGCTGCGAGCCAACGGCTGGCGGGTCGTGTACGAACCACGCATCAGTGTGGCCCACGTCGGCGGCGGCTCCAGCGAGCGCGGCGGCACTCTCGACGATCGCCGGCGTTGGGAAGCACTCCACCGCTACGCCTCGATTCACTTCAGTGCGGCGGAGTACGGCGCCTACGTGTTCGCGCGGGGGTTGGAGTTGCTGCGGCAAACGCTCACCAGCGTAGTCCGCATCGTGGTCGCGCGTGACGCCGAGGCGACGCGCGCACTGCGCACCGTGTTGCGGCACCTGCGCTGGCACCCGGGTCTGCTGGTCGCGCGTTCCTCGACGTCACTGCGCGCCGGCGAGACGGCCGCTGGCGGCCTGACTGACACGCCCTCGTCTTCCGCTCTGTGGCAGTTCGGCACGCTGTTGTGGGCCTTCGTGCGCGCCCAGCGTCTGCCGCGCAGTGCGCACGACGTACGCCGCATTCTCACCCAATGGGCGTTTCATGTGCGCACACGCGGCCGGTTGATTCGCACCGCCGTGACGCGTGCGCGCCGCAGCCGTCTCGGCTACGCGCGCTGGCGGGCGATCAACGACTATCGCGCCGCATACGCCCCGCTACAGCGTGCGGTGGTGGCGGCGTGGTCCGACCCACCATGGATCAGCGTCGTCATACGCGTCGAGCGAGCCGAGCAGCGATGGTTGCAACGCGCCATCGAATCAGTCTGCGCACAAGTGTACCCGCACTGGGAAATCTGGATCAGCGATGACGGCGCCGACCCAACGCTCACGCACTGGCTGCGGAGCCTCGCCGAGCGGGAACCGCGTCTGCACGTTGCGACGCAGCCGCAGCTCACACGCGCCGCCGCACTCAACGCCGCTGTGGCCGATGCCACCGGTACGTTCGTCCTGTGGCTCGATCACCAGACGACGCTCGAACCCGATGCGCTGTACTATCTCGCCGTCTATTGCGCCGAACACCGGGGCACCGACGTCGTGTACTGGGACGACGATCTCATCGACGACGCCGGGCAGCGATTGTCTCCGCGCTTCAAGCCCGACTGGAATCCGACGTTGCTGCTGTCGCACAACTACCTCGGTCGCTGCTTCGCCGCGCGCCGCGCCCACGTGCTCGCCATCGGCGGCGTGCGCGAAGGCTTCGGCGACGCGGACGACTTCGACTTGGTCTTGCGCCTGACGGAGGCAAGCGATGGCATCGCCCATCTCGCGCTGCTGCTCCATCACGAGCGCGCACCGACCCAGGCGCGAGACGTGGCCGGCGTTATCGCCGCCGGCCAACGGGCGCTCGACGATGCCTTGGCCCGGCGCGGAATCGCCGCGCGCGCACAAGCTCCGGCGTTCGCACAGCCGGCGGGGCACACCCTCTACCGCCTGCACTTTCAGCACGACGGCCGCGAGCGGGTCAGCATCATCATCCCCACCCGCAATCAGCGCGCGATGCTGCGCCGCTGCGTGCGCAGCATCGCGACCCTCACCACCTATCCCAACTACGAGATCGTGATCGTCGACGACGATAGCGACGATCCAGGTACGCAGGCGTACTTTGCGACGCTCGATTCGCCGCGCCATCGCGTGCTGCGCTTCGGCGATCGTCAGGGGTTCAACTTCTCGCGTCTCCTCAACCAGGCCGTCGCGGCGGTCGACTCCCCTTATGTGATCCTGCTCAACAACGACACCGAGGTGCTGTCACCCGACTGGATCGAGGTGCTGCTCGGCTTCGCCAAGCTGCCACAGGTCGGCGCGGTGGGTGCGCGGTTGCTCTACCCCGACGGTCGCGTGCAACACGCCGGCGTGTTGCTGGTCGGGCGCGGCGTCGCGCTCGAAGCGTTTCAAGGTCTGCCCGACTGGTCGCCGGGCTATCTCAACTACGCGATGCTCTCCCGCGAGTATCCGGCAGTGACCGGCGCGTGCCTGATGACGCCGCGCCAACTGTTTCTCGACGTCGGCGGCTTCGACGAAACCGACCTGCGCGTGGCCTATCAAGATGTCGACTACTGCCTGCGGCTCGGCGCGGCCGACTATCGCTGCGTGCACGCCGCCAGCGCCGAGCTGTTGCACTATGAACACGGCAGCCGCGAGGGGGTCGTTGATCCGCATGAGGCAGCCGTCATGCGCGAGCGTTGGGCCGACCGTCTCGACGACTACGAGACGTACAACCCGAACCTTTCCCTGCTCGACGGCCGCTTCGAGATCGCGTTGGTTTGCACGCGCCCGCTGAGCTGGCCACAGCCGACGCGAGCCGCCTTGGTGGTCCCCCACCTCGACAACACGGGCGAGCTACAGATGTCGCACGAGGTCAGCCGCGTGCTGCGCGGCCTGGGCGCGGAGGTGACCGTGTTCGCAGCGCGCGATGGTCCGCAACGCGACATGTTCGAACGCGAGGGCGTCACCGTTCGCATTGATGGCGCACGCCGCGGCCACGTGAGCGATCTCGTCGCCACGTTGCGAGCGGGCGCCTTCGATCTCGTGGGCGCGTGCGGGCTGGATGCGTTCGACGCCGTCAACGCCGCCCACGCCGCCGGTCTGCCGGCGATCTGGTACATCGATGAAGGGCGCGATTGGTCGCGGCACTTCGCCGACCCGATCGCTGAGAGCGTGCACAACGCACTCGTCTGCACGACCAGCGTCGTCTGTGGCAGTCATGCGGTCCGCCTCCAGTTGCAGGTGCCGCGGGCGGTACACCTTGCCGTGGTCTACCCGGGCGTCGACGTGCAGGCAATCGCCGCGTATCAAGCGGCAACCAATCGGCACCAAGCGCGCGCGCAATTCGGTGTTGCCAACGATGCCTGGCTGATCGCCATGGTTGGGCATCCCTGCTCCGTGGCGAGCACGCGCGATCTCATCGCCGCCGCCGCGCAGCTGCTCGCTACCGAGCCGAAGCTGTCGCTGCACCTCGTCATTGCGGGAATCGACGAGACCCTAATCCACTCGCTGCGCGGCGCGGATGGCGGGGGACTTCCCGCCGGCATCCATCTCGGCTTCTGCCCTGACGAGGCCACGTTTGCGCTCCTTCACGCCTGCGACACGTTCGTGGACATTGCCGCGGACGAGCGGCTGTCGATCGCATTGTTGCAGGCCATGGCCTTCGAGCGGCCAATCGTGGCCTCCGCATCGGCAGCGCATCGCGAAGCGGTCCACGACAACATCTCGGCACAGCTCGTGCCGACAGGCGATCGCGATGCGCTCGCGGCGGCGTTGCGCCACCTGCGACAACATCCAGAGCACACCGCCCGATTGGCGCGCAACGCGCGCGATACTGTCCGCTTTCGCTTCGACGCCTGCTTCAGCGAGCAGGCGCACCGTCAGATCATCGAGCGCGTGCTGCCGCAGGTGATCACGCGGCGCGCCACAGCGACGTCAGGCGCGTGATTGAGCCGCCGGTGCGGTCTCGCCGTGCGTCAACGCAACCTGCACACGCACCCTAGGCAACCGCATCCAGCCGTAACGGCCGCCGGGATCCACGGTCTCAATCACCAAGGCGTTGTCGATCCAGTCGCAGAATTGGTGCTGTTCGAGATCGCCATCCGCGAGCGCCGGCGAGAACGAGTAGGGACCGGCCGCCAACGTCGGCCAGGCGAACTCGAACCCGGTCGTCAGCGTGTCGCCCGGCATCAGCGAGGGGACGATGATGCCTTCGTACATCGTGTTGGTCGCGGTCACGATGTCGCCGAGCCGGTTGCGCATGGTGAAGCCGAGGATCGGCGAACGCACCGCGCGTTGCGCGCGCGCGGTGACGCGCACACGACAGCGGCGGCCGGGTCGCACGGCGCCGTCCACATCGAGGCCGATGCCGAGGATCTGCCCATCGCCGTTACCGTGGCGATGATCGACATGCGGGATTTCGAACACGGGCGGCACATCACCCGCCGGCAGTGGCTGCGCCGGCGTTGCCGGGAGCCATACGTCGCCGGCCCCGGTTTCCCCGGCGGTGCGTGAGCCGAGGTATTCGCGCACCACGCGATCCGGTTCGCCTTCCGCCATCAGGCGCCCCTCGTCGAGCCAGGCCGCGCGCGCACACAGGTTGGTGACGGCGTTGTAGTCGTGCGTCACCAACACCACGGTGACACCCGACGCTTGCAGCTCGCGGATGCGGCGCATGCAGCGTTGCTGAAAGAACGCGTCGCCGACGGCGAGCACTTCGTCGATCAGCAGCACCTCGGGCTCGACGCTGATCGCGGTGGCGAAGGCGAGCCGAGCAATCATGCCGCTCGAGTAGGTTTTCATCGGCCGATCGAAGGCGGCGCCGATGTCGGCGAAGGCACGCAGCGCCGGCATCCGCTGCGTCATCTCGCGGCGCGACACACCACCGAGCAATCCGCCGATGTAGGCGTTCTCGATGCCGCTGAACTCGGGACTGAAGCCGGCGCCGAGTTCGAGCACCGCGCTCACCCGCCCGTGCGCTGCGGCGCGTCCGGAGGTCAACGTCACGGTACCCGCGAGCACCTGCAGCAACGTCGACTTCCCTGACCCGTTGCGGCCGATGACGCCGTAGGTCACGCCGCGCGGGACAGTGAGGCTGACGCCACGCAACGCATGCACCTCGGTGCCGCGTGGGGTACCGGTGATGCGCTGCCAGACGCGATCAAGTGGATGACGATAGACGCGGTACACCTTGACCGCGTCAACAACCTCAATGGCCGTGTCCGCCATCGCCGGGCTCACACGACATCCGCGAACGCGGGCCGCGCGGTGCGGAACACCAACCAGCCACCGACCGCGCACACGCCGCCGACGACGAGCGAGACCGCCGCGGCGTCGAGCGACGGCAGCCGGCCGTCGAAGAGCAGGTCACGCGCGACCGCAATGTGCGGCGTCAGCGGATTGAGAAAGCGCAACCAGCCGAGCGCTTCGAGGTTACTCGCCGGGTACAGCACTGGCGTCACAAACAACCACATCGTCAGCAACGGCCCGACCGCATCGCCGAGGTCGCGGATGAAGGCGCCGACGGCCGCGAGAAACCACACCGCGCCGGCGCAGAATGCCAGGTGCCCGACCAACGCCAGCGGCGCCAGCGGCATCAGCCAGGGCGGCGCGCCGCGCACCAGCCAGGTGACGACGAACAACGCGCTGCAGCCGAGGAGAAACTGGAGATACGACGCCAGGACGATCGACAACGGCAACGCGCTGAGGGGTACCGCGACTTTACGAACTAGGTGGGCATTGCCGCGAATCAGACGCGGCGCGCGGGTCGCGCAATCGGCGAAGATCGTCCACGGCAGCAGCCCCGAGAAGAGAAAGAGCGCGTAGTCCGCACGATCGGCGCCCGGCCGCACACGGATCGGCGCAATGCTGGAAAATACGAAGCTGTAGACGACCAAGAAGGCGAGCGGGATAACCAGTCCGGTCACCCACCCCAGGACGTTGCCGCGATAGCGCGCCTCGAAGTCGCGGCGCGCCAACACCCACACCAATTCGAAATAGCGAGCGAGGCGGTCAGTCGGGCGCGGGGTGGGGGTCATTCTAGTCGGTGTGTGGTGAACCAGAGTGTGCGAGTCTGATACCAGAAACCCGCCGCGCCGGACAACGCACCGGCGCCGCACCGCGCTGGCACCCACGCCGCGAGGCGAGTAAGCGCTGAAATGTTTGCCGACGATTTGCAACTCGGCGTTCGAGCGGCTACCTCTGCACACAGGAGTTGACCCGCGGCCACACCAATTCGGCCACTGAAATATCCTTGGAGGGGTGGGTGAGCGGTTGAAACCACCGGTCTTGAAAATCGGCGACCCGCAAGGGTCCGGGAGTTCGAATCTCCCCCCCTCCGCTCTTTGCTGCAACTAACGCCGGCTCACTGCGGTACGCACGCGGGAGCCGCGGCATAGCCCGCGATCTCCGCGTCGACCGCGGCGGCCTTGTCGGTCCGCCCCTGCAACAGCCATTCGCGATAGAGCGCGCGGCCGCGTTCGCTGAGGGGCACGACGAACGGACTCACGCTGAAGCGTCGCACCGCATCGACACCGTTCTTCGGCACCCACAGCTCGCCGGCAAGCACCGCAACGGTCGCATCTCCCGCCAACGCGCAGGCGACGGTCGCGGGTGACGTGGCGAGTGCCAGCCCCTGCGTATCGGTGAGTTGAAAGTTCGTCAGCCGCACGAACACCTTGTCGTGCAACCGATTGTGGACTTCGGCGCGATACTGGAAGCGCACCTGCGGCTCCGGCAAGCGCGTCCCGTCAGCAAAGGCGCGCTCCTCACTCGTGTTCTGCCAGACGGCTGTGACCTCGCCGATCTTCGACTCGGCGTTGAAGGGCGCCACCACGGGCACGCTCTCGCCATCACGCGAACAGCCGAAGCCGAACGCCAGCGCGAACGCGAGGCATCTCCAGCTCTTCAGCTTGCCCCACCGCTTCGGCATGCTGACTCAGGCGCCTAGCGCTCGCCGAACGGGGCCGGGCCGGCGGCACCGTGCGGGGCTGGGCCAACCGCGCCGTGCGGCGCCGGTCCAGGCGCCCCATGCGGCGCAGGGCCTGGTGCGCCATGGGGGGCGGGACCTTGCGGCGAGAAGAAGCGATGCTCGAGGTCCGCAGTGCGGCAGCTCTCGATATCGGCCGTGCTCAAGCCTGTCGCCTGCGCGACGGCCTGCGCGCTGTTGCCTTGCTGCAGCAGCGCGCGAATGTCGCCACAGTTCTGCGCTGTCGCGCTGGTTGCAGCGAGCGCCAGCGCTGTTGCCGTCCACACACTCATACGCGCGTATGCCGTCATGAAACCTTCCTTTCGTTTCGCAATCGGGAACTCCCGACCCGCACAATGGTTGCGGATCGATTCGAGGCACAAGTGAATCACGCGGGATTATAGGGACCGATTCGCAACTGACGCAACGCCGCGGCCGTCACCCCAGGAAGTCGCTCGCGACGCAGTGATGGTGTATACAACCGCAACCAGCGAGGAGGACATCATGAGTGACTTCTATCAGGCCGATAGCATCAAGAAACTGCGCAAGCTGCGCGAACTCAAACCCGACTTGTTCAAAGCGTTTGTCGAGTTCGACACCAAGGTTTTCGAAGAAAGCGCGTTACCGGTGAAGACCAAGGAATTGATTGCGGTCGCGGCGGCGCACATCACGCAATGCCCATATTGCATCGACGCGCACGTGCAGCGCGCCAAGAAGGCCGGGGCAAGCGATACGGAGATCGCCGAATCGGTATTCGTGGCGATGGCGCTGCGCGCCGGCGGCTCGTGGGCGCACAGCTGCATCGCGATGGAAAGCTTGGAGAAGGCGTAATCGCCTCGCAACGACCCACAGGCAAGCGAGCAATGCGGAAGCCCGCCCCGCTGCGGCGCGGCGACGTGATCGGGGTGGTCGCGCCTGCGGCGGCGGTCGACTCGGCCGCGCTCGCCGCTGGCATCCATGCGCTCGAACAACTCGGGTTCCAGGTCCACGTGGGGCCGGCGGTGTTCCATCGCGACGGCTATCTCGCGGGCAGCGATCAGGAGCGCCTCGCCGATCTGATCGCGATGTTTCACAACCCGGAGGTCAAAGCGATCATCGGCGCGCGGGGTGGCTACGGGTCGGGACGGTTGCTCCCGTTGCTCGACCCGGCGGTCGCCCGCGCACACCCTAAAATCGTCGTCGGCTTCAGCGACCTGACGTTTGTGCTCAGCGATTTGGTGCAGCGTTCGGGCTTGGTCGCCTTCCACGGTCCCGACGTCGTTCACGTCGGCCGCAACGCCGAAGCGGCGACGCGCCTGGCGGCGCTGTTAGGTGGAGAACGGCACGATTGGAATTTGCGCGCGAGTGACGTCATTCAACCCGGCACCGCCGAAGGGCGGATCGTCGGCGGCTGCCTCTCGGTGTTGGTCGCCACGTTGGGCACTCCGTACGCAATCGAGACCGATCGGTGCTTGCTGTTTCTCGAAGACACCAACGAGAAACCGTTTCGCATCGACCGCATGCTCACGCAGTTGCGTCAGGCGGGTAAACTCGATCAGGTCGCCGGCGTTGTCTTCGCGGACATGCACGCGTGCAGCGCCGGGCCGGATGAAGCAGTCACTGTCCGTGACGTGATCGCGGAAGCGTTCGCGGGCGCGATCTATCCCGTCGCCTTCGGGCTCCCCAGCGGCCACGGCACGGGCTCGGTCACGCTGCCCCTCGGTGTCCGAGCGCGGCTGGCGGGCGAGCGACTCACGCTGCTCGAATCACCGTTGTCGGAGTGAGCCGACTCCCCGCATGACCTTCGACCTGGCGGAACGCGCCCTCGACGACGCCGTCGGGCAGCGCGTGTTTCCCGGCGCGGTTCTGTTAGTGCGTGAGGGCGAACAGGTCTATCACCGTGCCTTCGGCAACCGCAGCCTCGACCCCGAGGTCGCGCCGATGGCAGCAGACACCGTCTTCGATCTCTCGTCACTGACCAAACCGTTCGCCACGACCATCGCAATCCAGATGCTGATCGCGGAAGGCAAGCTGCGCCTTGACGACCGGGTGTCGCGCTTCTTCCACAACTTCGGCGTCTACGGAAAGACCCACATCACCTTCCGTCACCTGCTCAACCACAGCTCGGGGCTGCCGGCCTGGCAGCCCTACTACAAGGAGATCATTCAAACCGAGCGCAAGGGCGGCAAGATCAATTTCATCAGCAGCCCGGGCGCCAAGGCGTACGTCTATCAATCGATTCATCGCGAGCGGCTCGCCGCACCACCCGGCACGCGGGCGGTCTACAGCGATCTCGGCTTCATACTGCTGGGCGAAGTGATTGAAGAGATCAGCGGCATGAGCCTCGATCGCTTCTGCCACCAACGTATCTACCGCCCGCTCGGATTGCGCTCCCTTGCCTTCGTCGATCTCTGGCTGTTGCGTTCGCGCAAGTTGGAGCCAATCGCCGAAATGATCGCGCCGACCGAGCGCTGCCCGTGGCGCAAGAAGGTTCTCTGCGGCGAGGTGCACGACGACAACTCGTATGCGATGGGCGGCGTCGCCGGCCACGCCGGCTTGTTCGGCTCGGCGCGCGATCTCGATACGCTGGTCTGCCGCCTGCGCCAGGGTTACCACGGCACGAATGAATGGCTCCCGCGTGATCTGCTGCGCGAGTTTTGGACGCGCGATGCGAGCGTCCCCGAGTCGACGTGGGCACTCGGTTGGGACACGCCGAGCGCACGCGACTCCAGCGCGGGCGCGCTGTTCAATCGCCATGCGGTCGGCCACCTCGGTTTCACCGGCACGTCGGTGTGGATCGACCTCGACCGCGACCGCCACATCATCCTGCTCACCAACCGCGTTCATCCCAGCCGCGACAACGATGCCATCCGGCAGTTTCGGCCGCTCATCCATGATCTGATAGTGAAAGCCTTGCAATGAAGGACGGGACGATGACTCAGCGAGACAGCGGAACGATCGCCATTGGCGATATCCGTCACGTCCATCTCATCGCGATCTGCGGCGTCGCGATGGCGGCGTTGGCCGGCATGCTGAGGCAACGCGGCTATGCGGTGACCGGCTCGGACGAGAATGTCTATCCACCGATGAGCACGTTACTCCAACGCTGGGGGATTCCGATTCGCGCCGGTTTCCGCGCGGAGAACTTGGCCGATCGACCGGATGCCGTCGTCGTCGGCAACAAGGTCTCGCGCGACAACCCGGAGGTGCAGGCGCTGCTTGCCAGCGCGATTCCCTACTTGTCCCTGCCGCAGGCGCTGCACGATTTCTTTCTCGCCGGCAAGCGCCCGAGTGTGATCGCAGGCACGCACGGCAAGACCACCTCCACGGCGATGCTGGCCTGGGTGCTCGAAGCGGCGGGACGCGATCCCAGCATGATGGTCGGCGGCGAGGCGAAAAACTTCGCCGGCAATTTCAAACTCGGCGGCGGCGCCGACTTCGTGATCGAAGGCGATGAATACGACACCGCGTTCTTCGACAAGGGTCCAAAATTTCTCCACTACGCGCCGCAGGCGCTGATCCTGACCGCGGTCGAGTTCGATCACGCCGACATCTATCGCGATCTCGATCATGTGAAGTCGGCGTTTCGCAAGCTAATCGACATCTTGCCCGCCGGCGCTCCGCTGATTGTGGCGGCCGATTTCCCGCACGCGATCGAAGTGGCGCAACGCGACGGATTTCAGCCGGAGACGTTCGGCGTCGGCGATTCCGCGCAGTGGCGCGTGACCAACCTACACGCGGCCAACGGCGAATCGGTCTTCGACATCACGCACGACGGGGCGATCGAGTGCACCGCCACGCTGCGTGTGCCGGGCGCCATCAACGCGCGCAACGCGCTGGGCGTGTACGTGCTGGCGCGCCGGCTCGGCTTGCGCAGCGACGAGATCCTTCCCGGGTTGCGAACCTTCGCCGGAGTTGCGCGGCGGCAAGAAGTGGTTGGAGAGTTTGGCGGCGCGACACTCATCGACGACTTCGCGCATCATCCGACCGCGGTCGCCGGCACGCTGGCGGCGCTTCGCCAGCACTATCCCGGCCGCCGACTGTGGGCGGTGTTCGAGCCGCGCTCCAACACCAGCCGCCGTAAAATGTTCCAGCGCGAGTATGTCGAGGCCTTCACTGCCGCCGATCGCGTGATCATCGGCGGCGTGTTCCAGAAGCAAACCGATGCGGTCGGTGCCGAGGAACTCTTTTCGCCCGAGCAGCTCGCCCGCGATCTCAACGCCCGCGGCGTCGAAGCGCGGGCGTTCGGCGAGATCGACGTCATCGTTGCCGCCCTCGTCCGCAACGTGCGGCCCGGCGACGTGATCGTGTTGATGTCGAACGGCGGCTTCGGCGGGTTGCGCGAGAAGCTCGTCGCCGCCCTGCCCGCGCGCCGCGCCTAGTTCACAAGCTGTTACCGAGAATGCTCACGCACGACACGGCCGCGGGACCGCCGAGGTTGTGAGCCAGGCCAAGCTCGGCGCCCTTTACCTGGCGCGCACCGGCGCGGCCTTGCAGTTGGTGGGTCAGCTCGTAGAGCATCCGCACGCCGGTGGCGCCGATGGGATGACCGAAGGACTTCAATCCACCGCTGGGATTCACCGGCAACTCGCCGCCGAGTGTCGCCCGGCCCTCTTCGACAAAGCGCCCACCTTCGCCGCGTCCGCAGAAACCAAGGTCTTCGTAGTTGATGATCTCGGTGATGGTGAAGCAATCGTGGACTTCCGCGAAGTCGATGTCCGCCGGCGTCACGCCGGCTTGTTCGTAGGCGCTCGCTGCGGCGCGCCGGGTGGCGGGAAAGCTCAAGTAGTCGAAGCTCGGCTTGTAGTACGGCTGGCCCGATACTACCGCCAGACCGACGCCCTTGACGTACACCGGATCGGCTCGAAATTGTTTCGCCATGTCGGCACGACAGACAACGACCGCAGCCGCGCCATCGGTGGTGGGGCAACAGTCGAACAGACCGAGCGGGCTGTAGATCAGCGGCGCCTTGAGCACGGTTTCCTCGCTCACCTCCATGCGCAGATGGGCCTTGGGGCTGAGCGTGCCGTGGTGATGATTCTTCTGCGCCACTTTCGCCAGCGTCGTCTTCGAAGCCCCGTAGCGTTTGAAGTAGCGATTGGCGGCCAGCGCGAAGATGTGCGGCGCGCGTTCGCCCTGATCGATCACCGGATGCACGCGCGCCGGCCGGTGATGGCCGCCGTCGCGCATCTTCTCGAAACCCAGTGCCAGCACAACGTCGTACATGCCGGCGGCCACCGCGAGGCAGGCGTTGCGGAAGGCGTCCATTCCGGACGCGCAGTAGTTCTGCACGCGCGTGATCGGGATGTCGTGCAGTTGCAGCGCATCGCCGAGACCGTCGCCGGCAAACGGCGACATCTGGGTCCCCACCCAGGCCGCCTCAATCCGCTGCGGTTCGATCCGCGCATCGGCGAGCGCTTCGAACGCCGCGTCGCAGATCAGTTGCTCGGCGCTCATCTCGTACAGCTCGCCGAACTTGGTGCACCCGGCACCGACGATGGCGACGCGGTTCTTCAGTGCATTCTCCATCGTATCTCCGGAGATCCGTCGGATCGGTCCGATCGGTCCAATCACCGCCGCCCGAGCACGAGCCCGAAGTAGCGGTTCGTGGGCTCGAACCAACGCAGCGGTTCGAAGCCGGCGCGACACAGCATCGCCTCGGTTGCGGCACGGGAGAATTTGCGACTGATCTCGGTATGAATCGTCTCACCGCTGCGGAACGACACCTCGAGGTCGAGCGCGGCGATGCGCACGGCGTGCGCGCGTTGCGCCCGCAAGTGCATTTCGACCTGCGACGCCTCGGGGTTGAAGAACGCGACGTGATCGAAGGCGGCGGGGTCGAAGTCGGCGCCCAACGTGCGATTGATCACCCGCAGCATGTTGCGATTGAACTCGGCGGTGACACCGGCGGCGTCGTTGTAGGCGGCGTGCAACACCGCGTGGTCCTTCGCCAGATCGACACCGAGCAAGAAGTGCTCGCCGGGAACGAGCTGCGCGGCTACCCGGCCAAGAAATTCATCCGCCTCGATGGGTGTGAAGTTACCGATCGTGCTGCCGAGGAACGCGACCAGCCGGCGCTCGCCGCGCGGCAAGCGCGCGAGATGGCGCTCGTAGTCACCAACGACGGCGTGAATCGCCAGCGACGGATACTCCGCGAGCAATGCGTGGGCACTGCGACGCAGCATGCCCTCGCTCACGTCCATCGGGATGTAGCGCGGGTCACGCGTGACGCGAGTGAGGGCGTCGAGCAAGACACGGGTCTTGCGCGACGCGCCACTGCCGAACTCGACCAGATCGGTCGGCCGCGCCAGGACGATGATCTCGGCGGCGACCCGTTCCAGCAACGCTTGCTCGGTACGGGTCAGATAGTACTCGGGCAGATCGCAGATGGCATCGAACAGCCGCGCACCGTGGTCATCGTAGAAATACTTCGGCGGCACGCTTTTCTGCGCCGCAGTGAGACCACGGCGTACATCGACCGCAAGCGTCGCCCGTTGCGTGGGTTCGAGGTGGACCTCGATCTGCAAGCCCGGCTCGCGCTCACCCGCGCGCAGCGGCGCGTGCGGCTCCAGCGGCGGGTGAGGACGCGTCGGGTGATACGCTGTGGCTGGCTTCGTCGCGTTCGTCGTCCCCTCCTGCGGTTGGAGTGAATCTAGCGGCCCGCTTGCAGCAATTTCGAGCGTGGGCAAAGATTAGATAGACCAATGTGCAGGCTAGTGGAATACATCGGGCAGAGAATTCCCCTTCGTCGTCTGATCGAAGAACCGGAGCACTCGCTCGTCGTGCAAAGTTATCGGCCGCGCGAGATGCGCTCCGGCGTGGTCAACGCCGACGGCTTCGGCGTCGGCTGGTATCAACCCGAGGTCGAGGACACGCCCGGTGTGTTCACCAGCGAGATGCCGATCTGGAGCGACGCCAACCTGCCGCAGCTCGGCCGCAAGATTCAATCGAGCTGCGTCTTCGCGGCGGTGCGCAGCGCCACGCCCGGCATGCCGTACGGCCAAGCGCATACGCAGCCGTTTGCGTACGGGCGCTATCTGTTCATGCACAACGGCTACATCACCGGCTTCCGCGAACGCATCATGCGGCGGCTGCGCGAGCGCTTGCGCGACGAGTACTACACCGCGATCAAGGGCGGCAGCGATTCGGAACACCTCTTCGCGCTGCTGCTTGAACAATTGCCGCCCGACACGCACGGTGCCGCGGCGATGAGTGACGCGCTCAGCCGCACACTCGGGCTGCTGCACGACTGGACGCGCGAACTGCACCTCGACGCACTCTTGAACTTGGCTATCACCGACGGCGAAGCGATCGTCACCTGCCGCTACTCGACGACCGACTACGCGCCCTCGCTGTACGTCGCTCGCGCCGACCCGTTTTTCCCGAAGGCGGTGGTCGTCGCGTCCGAGCCACTGTTCGCCAACGGACAGTGGGAAGAGGTAGAGGCTGGCACGATGCTGAGCGTCGACACGAGTCTCCGGATCACATGCAGCTCGCTGGACCTCGATTGAGCGAGACGCTGCGCGCGCGGTTCGACGCTGCGCGCGCCGGTACGCTGCGGTTGCTCGAACTCGTCGACGACGACGCGTTCACCGCGCAGCCCGATCCCGACTTCAGCCCCATCGGCTGGCACGTCGGACACATCGCAACCTTCGAAGCCTACTGGTTACTCGAACAGTGCCAGGGCAACGCGAGCCTTCCACCCGAGTACCGTCAACTCTTCTCGCCGCTCGAAACGCCGAAGTCGCAACGCCGCCAGTTGCCGCCACGTCCAACCATCATGGCGTGGCTCGCCGCCGTGCGGCAGCGCGTGCTGCGGTACCTCGATGCAGTTACTCTCGACTCGAATCACCATCTGCTGCGTGACGGCCGTGTCTTTCGCACCGTCCTACAGCACGAGTACCAACACAGCGAGACCATCACGCTGGTGTTGCAGATGTGTGATCGCAAATCGGCTGCGCAACCGGCGCTGCTCGTACCGGGTGAAGCGGGTGACACACCGATGGTGCGAGTACCTGGCGGCGCCTTCGTCATGGGGCGCGACAAGCTCGACGATTGGTATGACAACGAGGTCCCTGCGCATCGCGTCAATGTTGCCGACTTCCTGATCGACATCACGCCGGTAACCAACGCGCAGTTCCTGAGTTTCATCGCGGCGGGCGGCTACGACTCGCCGACATGGTGGAGCGCTGATGGCTGGACCTGGCGCTGTGCTCACACGATCCACGCGCCGCGCTACTGGCAACGCGACGACGCCGGCTGGTGCACGGCGGGATTCTTCAGCGATGGGGTGTTGCGACCGGACCATCCGCTGATGTGCATCAGTTGGTACGAGGCCGACGCCTACGCGCGCTGGGCCGGCAAGCGCTTGCCGACCGAAGCCGAGTGGGAGAAGGCCGCGGCGTGGAACCCGCGCAGCGGCGCGGCGCGATCGTACGCCTGGGGCGAGGAACCGCCCGACTCGTCGCATTGCAATAGCGAGCGTGCGTTCGGGACGACCACGGCGGTCGGACGCTTCGACGCGCGCAGCCCGAGCGGCTGCTGCGACATGAACGGTAACGTGTGGGAATGGACGGCCACCCCGTTCGCACCGTTTCCAGACTTCGCAGCGTATCCGTACGACGGCTACTCGCAACCCTACTTCGACGGCCAGCACTTGGTGTTGCGCGGCGGCTCGTGGGCAAGCCGAGGATCAATCGTACGCAACACCTTCCGCAACTGGTACGCACCCGCTACTCGCGCCGTCTTCGCCGGCTTCCGCTGCGCTCGGGACGCATGATCGATCTGCGCGCCGTCACCAAGATCTACCCGGACGGCCACGTCGCGCTCCGCGAGGTGTCGCTACACATCGAGCACGGCGCAACCGTGGCGCTACTCGGGCCATCGGGGTGCGGCAAGACAACAACCCTGAAGCTGATTAATCGCCTCGTCTCACCAACGTCGGGCGAGGTGCGGGTGAACGACAGCGACATACAACGCAGCGACGCGGTCGAACTGCGGCGCAGCATCGGCTACGTCGTGCAGGAGGCCGGGCTGTTTCCGCATCTGACCGCGCAGCAGAACGTCGAGATCGTCCCGCATCTACTCGATTGGCCAGAAGCGCGGCGTAGCGAGCGCGCCAAGGAACTGTTCGCGCTGCTCGGGCTCGATCTCGCGCTGCACGGTCCGCGCTACCCGGCCGAGCTGAGCGGGGGCCAACGACAGCGCGTCGGGCTCGCGCGCGCCATCGCCGCCGATCCGCCGATCGTGTTGATGGACGAACCGTTCGGCGCGCTCGATCCGCTCACCCGCCGGCGCCTGCAACTCGAGTTCAAGGCAATCAACGCCCGCCTGCGCAAGACCGTCGTGCTGGTCACGCATGACGTGGAGGAAGCGTTTCTATTGGCCGATCGCGTCGCCGTGCTCGCCGACGGCGTGCTCGCGCAGGTCGGCACGCCCGAAGAGATTCGCCGAGCGCCGGCGTCGGAGTTCGTGGCGAGCTTTCTGGGTTTGTTGGGTGATCTGTGAAGTCAGTGAGTCTGCTGGGACAACGCCCCTCGATACGCGGCCCCTCGCGGGCATGCGCGCCGCCCCTCGATACGGCCCCTGGACAGATGGGGCCTACTCGGGGTGAACGGATTTACCTCTGTCCATCCTGTTCGGTTCCCCCGACCCGTTCACCCCGAGTGCCGGCCCGTCCTCTTGGCCCGGTGTATCGAGGGGCACTCTCACCGGGAGCGCTGCTACTCGCGCTGCTGTTGGCAGTGCCGACGTTGGCCGCCACCGAGCCGACCATCGTGGTCGGCGCCAAGAACTTCACCGAAGGCACCATCCTCGGCGAGATCATGGCGCAAACGCTGGAGCAACACGCCGGTGTGCGCGTGGAGCGGCGCTTCAATCTCGCCGGAACGAAAGTGGCGTTCGACGCGTTGCAACACGGCGCCATCGACGCGTATGCCGAGTACACCGGCACCGGGCTGCGCGAGATCGTCGGCGATGCCAGCGCGGTGGCCGGCGCCAGCGACGCCTTCGCGCGCGTCAGCCGCGCCTTCAGCGAGCAGTACGATTTGGTCTGGCTGGCGCCGTTTGGGTTCAACAACACCTACGTGCTGATCATGCGCGCCGCGCACGCGCGCGAGTTGCAACTCGCGTCGGTGAGCGACGCGGCCGCGCATCCGCTGCGCTACGGCATGTCGCACGAGTTCTTGCAGCGCGAAGACGGCATGCCGGGATTGCTCCGCGTCTACGGCTTGCAGACCGCGTCGCTCGTCGGCATGGAGCACGACCTCGCGTATCAAGCGCTCGCCGATGGCGCGATCGAAGTCTCCGACGGCTACTCCACCGACGCGAAAATCGTCGCCGGCAATCTCGTCGCGTTGCGTGACGATCGGAACTTCTTTCCGCCATACGAAGCCGCGCCGTTGGTGCGCCGCGATCTGTTGACGCGCGTTCCGCGCGCCGCCGAGGCGCTCGCGTTGCTCGCCGGCCGACTCGACGAAGCGGCGATGCGGCGGCTCAATCATCGGGTCGAGTTCGAACGGCGCGAACCGGCTGACGTCGCGGCGTCGTTTCTACGCGAGGTGGGCATCGGCGTTGAGCACGCCACCGGCGAGGTGCGGTCACGCTCGCTGCTCGCGCTGTTGTGGCAACGCCGCTTCATCACGTTGAATCTGGCGAGCTGGCACCTGCTGCTCACCGGAATTGCGGAAGCGCTCGCGTGCATGGTCGCCATCCCCCTCGGCATCGCCGCCAGTCGAAAGCCACGCCTTGCATCGACTGTGCTCGGGATTGCCGGCGTGCTGCAGACGATCCCATCGATCGCGCTGCTCGCCTTCATGCTGCCGTTCTTTGGTATCGGCGCGCGCCCGGCGATCGTGGCGCTGTTTCTCTACGGGCTGTTGCCGATCATCCGCAACACGGTGACGGGATTGCGCAGCGTCGATGCGAAGCTGATCGAAGTCGGCCTCGGCCTCGGCATGCGTCCGCGCCAGCTATTGTGGCAAGTCGAGCTGCCGCTGGCGGCGCCGGTGATCCTCGCCGGTGTGCGGACATCGTCGGTGATCAACATCGGCACCGCGACGCTGGCGGCCTTCATCGGTGCCGGCGGCCTCGGCGACCCGATCGTCACCGGCTTGACCGTGAGCGACACCAACTTGGTGCTCTCCGGCGCGCTGCCGGCGGCGGCACTGGCGCTGGTGGTCGACGCCGCACTCGGACAAGTCGAACGCTGGGCGACGCCGCGCGGGTTGCGGATCGGACGTGATGCAACTTGAACCTGATGCGAAAATAAGGAGTTCACCACGAAGGCACGAAGACCACGAAGGCCGGCACCGGAACCTTCCTTCTGCTTCTCTGCTCGCGTCCTTCGTGTTCTTCGTGGTGAAGATTTGTTTCCGATCAACATCCATTGACCGCGGTCGCCTACATCCCTCGCGTAACGAAATCGGCGCCGAGATTGAGCAGCGCGACGTTCTTCTCCGCGAGATGTTGGCGATGAGGCGGCAGCGACTCGCGCATCGCGGCGATGAGCGCTTCGTGCGGGACCAATGCGGTCGCGGCAACGAACGCGCCGAGGGCGATCATGCCGGCGCCCATGATGTTCTTCGCTTCCTCCGCCATCTTCGTCGCCGGGACGCTCAGCAGCGTGACGTCATCGCGCGCCGGCGCCGGAACCAACGTCGAGTTGAGGCACAGCACGCCGCCCGGGCGCAGTTTCTTGCTCTGCTCCGCCAGCCCCGTCGCGTGCATCGCCAGCACGCTCCAGGTGAGCGGGATGATCGGTGGCGCTTGAATCGCGTCGTCACCGATCACCACCGTCGAGTCGCTCGGCCCCCCGCGCATCATGCCGCCGTAAACCCCGAACAGCATGACCTGCTTGCCAGCCTGCATCGCAGCCTGCGCGAGAATCTTCGCCATGAGCTGAATCCCCTGCCCGCCGATACCGGTGATGATGACTTCGCGTTCCATGGTGTGGTGTTCACGTCAACGAGTGGGACTCACGGTCTGGTGGTGCATAGATCAAACCCGCGACGCGGTGCAATCGGAACACCGCTCACCCGAAACGTCGAAACGCGCGAAACACCGCGATCCGTTGAGTTCGTTCACCGCCGCGACTAGACTCCGTCGCGTGCCACAGTCGTCACGAAGGCTTGACCTTCACCGCATTGCTGAGGAGCGCAGCATCGCCTACCACCGAGTGATCGCCCAGCGCCTGCTTCTTGATGGGTCGTTGCTTGAGATTGCGCGCGCACGCGTTCAGAGCTGGCTGGAGGGCGGTCACCCCATACCGGAGTACGCACGCGCGTGGAGCGAAATTCTTGCTCAGGACATGGGAACCATCGCGGGCTCGCTGATCGATTCGAGCGAGCGAGGTCGCGAGCTGCGTCAGTCGTCGCCGTTCGCCGGCTGTTTGTCCGCTCAGGAACGCTGGCGGTTGTGGCGTGAGGTGCGCAGCCTGATTGAACAGACCGATGACACGTGAAGCGCTCGAACACCTCATCCGTGCCGCCGCCGACATCGCCGACGATGATGAGATCGTGGTGCTGGGGAGCCAGGCCCTCCTTGGTCAGTTTCCGGCGGCCCCTGCCGCCTTGCGCGTCTCCTGTGAAGCCGACGTCTTCCCGCGCAATCATCCGGAACGCGCGGACCTGATCGACGGATCGATCGGTGAGCTTTCGCCGTTTCACGCCACGTACGGTTACTACGCCCACGGGGTCGCCGAGTCGACCGCCGTGCTACCCGACGGGTGGCGCGAGCGCTTGATCCCCGTTCGCAACGAGAGCACGCGCGGCGCAACCGGCTGGTGCCTCGAAGTACACGACTTGGTGGTGTCGAAACTGGCCGCCGGACGAGAGAAGGACTTCGCCTTCGCCCGCGAAGCGCTCGGGCATCGGCTCGTCCACGCACCCACACTGCTGGCGCGGATCGAAATGATCCCGCTCGCGCCCGAAGCACGTGAGCGACTCCGCACATGGGTGCGATCCTACGGCGATCAATCGTAAGCGCGAAGTCGCGCGACCATGATCATGGTGTTGACCCGCCGGGCGCGGCGGGTCAACACGGTTCGATGTCGCATGAGAGGATGCCCCGCAGTTCCTTGAATCCGTGATGCATCCGGGTGTATGAGGCGCGCATGCGTGCACCCGTATTGACCCGCGAAGCCTTGCGCGGGTCGCTGGGTCGTTGATACGCCTAATTCAAAGTTGGGCAGCAGCAAACCGCTGTGACGGCTCGGGAGTGGCGCAGGAGAGCGTTACGAAGTGTTCCAGCTGATTGAGGCCCACTCCGAGACCTTGGTTGCATCCATCCTTCCTACTCATGTCCCGAACTACGACTGGCTCGTCGAGAATATCGGTCGGGCTGGAGACTCCGCGTATCAGTCGAAGTACCGGGCCTTCTGGGCGATGAACGCGGCGCGCCTCAGCCCGGCATACTGCGCAGAGTATTTCCGCCGGCTCGCGGCTGCGGGTAGACGCCAGCCGGCGTTAGCCAGCCTCGCCACAGACCTGTTCAACGTGCCTACCCAGTCCAAAGGCCGGCAGAGTCTTCAGTTTTCCTTCGTTACAAAGCTCGTCCATATGCATGATCATCACTCCCCGATCTACGACTCTCAAATCGCGGCCTTTTACTTCTTCCGCCAACCTGACCGCGGCCTCGACCTTGCGCAGCGAGTGGAGCGGCTCGTGAACTTTCATGCGTTCCTGAGCCGTGAGTACGCACGGATTCTCGCGAACGGGCTGCTGAGAAAGTCGATGGCCGCCTTTCGGGCTAGGTTCAAGCCCGTCCATTTCACAGACGAAAAAGTGATCGATTCCCTCATCTGGGCAACCGTATCCCGACTCCGCGACGGAGGTCTCCGAGATGGCTCCGTCATCTATCGGTAGCGTTAGCGGGTCGGCTCTGCCCAACTTGACTCTCCATGAACACGGAATGATCTATGATGGTTGATCCACGTCGGGTCGCTCGGCACGCTACTCGGGGAAGCGGACTGATCTCGAACTGGGTGACTCACACCGACGAATACCCGTCACCAACCGAATCAACCATCGGCGTTGATCGGCGTGCATCGGCGGTTGCAATGTCCGCGATCACTTCCCTTTGAACTGCGGTGTGCGGCGTTCCATGAAAGCGGTCATGCCTTCGCGGGTGTCCTCCGACTACGTGACCAGCGATTGCACCAGCGCTTCCTCCTCGAGCGCGGTTTCGAGGGACGATTCGAGCGAGCGATTGAGCAACCGCTTCGACATGCCGATGGCGAAGGTCGGGCCTTGGGCAGGCCGCTCAAGTCAAACGTTGGCGGCATTAGCGGCTACCGTGCTACGCTCAACAGCGAAGTGGAGAACAAGATGGCGCACTCACTAGCTGAGATCGAGGACGACGCGCTCCGATTGCCGCCCGAGGACCGCGCACGGCTCGCAGTGCAGCTATTGGCCAGCCTGGAAGGGGATGTGGAGTCGCCAGAGGAGATCGAGAAGCTCTGGCTTGCCGAGGCGGAGCGGCGCTTTCGGGAGCTGCGCGACGGAGTGGTCGAGGGGATACCGGCTGGCGAAGTCTTCGCGCAACTCCGCGCCAAGCTGCGGCCGTGAAGGAGGCCGTCTTCCACCCGGAGGCGCGGGCGGAAGCCAACGAGTCGGTGGATTTCTATGAGGCCCGTCTCGATGGACTCGGTCTTCGCTTCCTCGCGGCGGTCGAGCACACTACCGAGCGCATCTCTTCAGCTCCCGAGTCGGGCGCGCCGCTTGCCGGTGGTTTTCGCAAGCGGATCGTTCCTGGGTTTCCGTACAGCATCATCTATCGGATCTGGCAGGATTACGTGTATCTCGTTGCGGTCGCCCACCAACACCGCCGTCCCGACTACTGGCGGCAGCGCACGGACCGCCGCTAACCCGCACGGGGTGCCGGCCGGCACGTGCATCGGCGGTCTCAATGTCCGGGCTCACTTCCCTTTGAACTGCGGCGTGCGGCGTTCCATGAAAGCGGTCATGCCTTCGCGGGTGTCTTCCGACTGCGTGACTAGCGATTGCACCAGCGCTTCCTCTTCGAGTGCGGTTTCGAGTGACGATTCGAGCGAGCGATTGAGCAAGCGCTTCGACATACCGATCGCGAACGTCGGGCCTTGGGCGAGCTTCTCCGCCCACTCGCGCGCGGCCGCCGCGAGTTGATCGCCCGGGACGACTTTGTTGACAAGGCCGAGACCCAGCGCGGCGTCGGCACTGAGGTCCTCGCCGAAGAACACCAGCTCCTTCGCCTTCGACAGGCCGATCAGCCGCGGCAGCAGAAATGCGCCCGCGGCGTCGATGGCGATGCCGCGGCGGACGAAGATTTCGATGAAGCGCGCGTCCTGCGCCGCGATCACCAGATCGCTGGCGAAGGCGAGGTGGGAACCGAGTCCGGCGGCGACGCCGTTGACCGCGGCGATCACCGGCTTCTCCAACTCCCACAGCGCGCGAATCAGGCGCTGCGAACTCTGCTTCATCACCTCGCGCCCGGCGCCGGGGCCGCTCGGCCCTTGGCCGCGCGGGCCGCTGAGATCGGCGCCGGTGCAAAATCCTTTGCCGGACCCGGTGAGCACCAGCGCGCGAATGTCGCCGTTGCTGCGCGCGTCGCTGAGTACCGCGATGAGTTCCTCGCGCATCTCGGCGTTGACCGCGTTGCGTGCGTCGGGCCGATTCATGGTGACCCAGGCGACTTGGTTTTCGAGCGTGAACTGAATGGCTTTGAAGTCGGGCATGTTCTTCTCCTTCCGCTCCCTCGCCCGGAGGGAGACTGTCAATGAGCGCGGCCGTCGCGCTGTTTCCTAGCAGATTTTCCTCTCCCTGTAGGGGCGACGCATGCGTCGCCCGGAAGTGACATGTCCGCTGCGGAGAAACCGGAGGGCGATGCATGCGTCGCCCCTACGCTCAGAGACAATCGACTGCCTCTCTCCGGGAGAGGGAAACTGTTGCGTCACTGCAGTTTCAAAATCCGCCGTGCGTTTTCGCGCAGGAACTTCCGCTTTACTTCCGGCGTCAACCCGAGGTGTTCGTCGATCTCCTTGGCTACGCGGTCGAAGCCGAGCAGCGGATAGTCGGTCGCGAAGCAGACTTTGTCTTGGCCGAAGGTCTTCAGAAAATTGACGAACGCCGGCGGGTAATGGCGCGGCGCATGCGCCGAGGTGTCGATGACGACGTTGGCGTGCTTCCACGCGATCGCGATCATCTCTTCGGTCCACGGCCAGCCGATGTGGCCGCAGATGATGCGCAGCTCGGGGAAGTCGAGCGCGACCTGATCGATGTACGTCGGGCGCCCAGTCTCCGACGGAAACAGCGGGCCGGTGTTGCCGACCTGGGTCTGAAACGCGACGTCGAGTTCGATGCACTTCGCGTAGAGCGGGTAGTACGCGGCATCGGTCGGCGGCTTGCGCCACAGGAACGGCTCGATGCGCAGGACTTTGAAGCCGTATTTCTCGACATGCTCTTGCAGACCACGCACCGCTGCCATGATGTCGGTCGGATCGGCATGATACTCGCCGATGAAGCGCGTCGGATGCGCGCGCACCGCTTCGCGCACGTGATGCGGTTCGCCGGAGATGCACGCGATGGCGACCCCGGACCGGTCCATGTCCTCGAGCATCTGCGCGACGTTGGTGCCGTTGTGGTACCAATCGAGCTTGCCGTAGCGCTTGAAGACGTTCTCCGCCTGCGCGCTGCGCTTCTCCGGCGGCGTCGGAGAGAGATACTGCGTCCACACGTCGATGATACCGATTGATTCACTCATGATTCGTTCCTCAAGTCCTTCCCAAACACCCTATCCTCTCGGCAATCCAAGCACACGCTGGGCGATGATGTTGCGTTGCACCTCCGAGGTGCCGGCGTAGATCGTCGCGGCGCGCGACCAAAGCAATTCGTGCGACCAGAAGCCGTCGTCAACCGCACGCGCCGACTCTTCCAGCAGCAAGCCCGAAGGGCCCAGTATCTCGATGGCCGTGTCCTTCATGCGCTGATCGAGCTCGCTCCAGAACAACTTCAGAATCGAACCTTCCGGTCCCGGCTTGCCGTCGCGCAGGATCACCGACACGTTGCGATAGGCGGTGAGGCGAAGGATCTCGACCTCGATCGCAAACTGCGCGATGCGCTGGCGGACAATCGGGTCATCGGCAGCCGCCGTTCCGTTGCACCCGGTACGGCGCGCCAACTCGCCGAGTAGCTGGCGCTCGATCTGCAACCGCGTGTGCGGCGCGGCGCCGCCGCGCTCATGCGCCAGCGTGGTCATCACCACGTCCCACCCGCGGTTGATCTCGCCCACGATGTTGGCGCGTGGGACGCGCAGCTCGTCGAAGAACACTTCGTTGAACCAGGCTTCGCCGGTGATCTCGCGCAGCGGGCGGATGGTGATGCCCGGGCTCTTCATGTCGACGAGGAGGAACGTCAACCCCTTGTGCTTCGGCACGGACGGATCGGTGCGCACGACCAAGATGCACCAGTCGGCATAGTGCGCGTAGCTGCACCAGATCTTCTGGCCGGTAACGATCAGCTCGTCGCCACGCAGCTCGGCGCGGGTCTTAAGCGCGGCGAGGTCAGAACCGGCGTTCGGTTCGGAGAAGCCCTGGCACCAGATCTCGTCGCCGCGCAGAATTTTCGGAAGGAAGCGCTCCTTCTGCCACGCCGCACCCGACGCGATCAGCGTCGGCCCGACCAAGCCCATGCCGACCGCGAGGTTGATCATGTCGGGCGCGCGCGCCAGAGCGTACTCTTCGTTGAAGATGAGTTGCTCGACGATGCTGGCGCCACGACCGCCATACTCCCGCGGCCACGCGATGCCGGCCCAGCGGCCGTCGAAGAGCGTGGCCTGCCACAACTTGACGAAGGCGACCTTCTCCGCCGCGGTGGTCGGCTGGCGAAACGCGGGCGTACCCCAACCGACGGGCAGATGCGTGTGCAGCCATTCGCGTACGTCGTGGCGGAAGCGTGCCTCGGCGGTGGTCGGTCGGAAGTCCATGGATCGCGAGTCGGGAATCGTGAGTCGTTAGTCGTGAGTGGTGAGTCGGGGATTGGGTGGAGATTTTCAACTTGTTCCGTCGGTCACGACTCACGAGTCACGGCTCACCATTCACCACTCACTTCCCGAAGCGTTGCAACGTGTTGTAGTCGAAGAAGCTGGGGTCGTAGGGAACGCGGCGGTCGTTCGGCACGTCCTTGCCCGGCGGGAGCAGTCCGCCCAACGTCGCGCGATTCATCTTGATGTTCTCGGCGCACTGATAGGCCATCGACGATGCCCACAGCCACTCGCTGGTGCCGTCGGGGCGCTTCAGCTCTTCCTTCTGATACGCGAGCACCTGCAGCGTGTTGAGCAGTTCGCCGGTCCAGCCATACTTGCGGTTCCACGCCCCCTGATAGGTTTCCTTGTCGACGTAGAGTTGGATCTTGCCGTACAGGTAGTACTTGTCCTTGGGCACGGCCTCGATGATCCAACTCGGGCGGCGCGCTAGGGCGGCGCGGACCGGCGCCCACCCGACACCCTTCCAACTCGGATCCTGGAAGCCGACGGTCGGCACGCCCGCCGGCCACACCGAGCGCCAACCACCGGAGGGCAGCCACACTTGAGTCGGGCGACCCGCGAAGCTGGCGGCATCGACCAAGCGCAGCACTTCGGTTTCACCGACCAGCTTCCACGTGAAGTCTTCCGGCTTGCCGTCGAAGAACGGCCCGTCGTCTTGGCTCATGTCGGAGCCGAGAAAGCCGTCGGAGCGATTGGAGGGACTGACCGCACGCACGCGACGCAGCGCCGGCACGTACACCCAGTTCGAGTCGCGCTTGGTCGCTTCGCGATAGCGCCAGGTGAGCGCGGCAGTGCCGTTCAAGTCGGCGGGGCTGGTGGCGATGGCAATGAACTGGCCGGAGAGATTGTTCGGATTGGCGATGCGATAGCGCTCGCCTTGGCCGTCATAATAGAGGAAGTGGACGTCTTGCACTGCTTCGCGGTCGACGTGCGACGGGTTCACCCAGTTGAGCAGCACCATGTTGTGGCTGTTGCCTTCGTTCCAGTACTCGTACTGGAAATTCCATTCGATCTTGATCGCGGCGTTGGGATCGGCGGGATCGATGGTCGGGAACGGCAGCCCGTAGATGAACGGCGGTTGCTGGCCGCTCGTCTTGTCGACCACGGTGCCAACCGGAGTGACCGTGTAACGGCCGGCGTTCGTCTCGCTGGCGGCTTTGAACTGTGGGTCCCAATGATAGACGCCGAGCGGCCAATCGATGATCGTGTTGACGTACTCGCCGTCTTTGTAGTGCCTGAGGATCTCGGGGGGCAGGAGATCTTTGGCCTGCTCCCAGTTGTCCTTGCCCAGCACCTCGCCGGGCTTCACGCCGGCTTCCTTGGCTTGCTTGGCCGCCATCTCGGCGTCAGGCTGGGGCGCGGCAGAGGCCCCATGAACAACGAACCACCCGACTGCCAGTATCAAGACGAACCACAACGACTTGCGCATCGTCTGCCCCCTTCTGGCCGCGGCGTCAGCCGACTGTGCCGGTTCGTGCCGCGAGCTCAACGCGCTGCGCCGCCCGCTCGATGGCAAAGCGCGGCTTCAGCAACGACACTAGCGCCGGGATGAACACCAGAGCGCCGATCGCGTGGAAGATCATCAACATCATCAGCAAGAACGCCATCTCGGCTTCAAACTTCAGCGGATGGAATAGCCAAAACATGACGCTGACCACCAGCGTCGTGCCGGTGAAAATGATCGCCTTGCCGGTGGTGGCGATCGCGCGGCGATTGGCTTCGTCGAAGTCCTGCACCACTTCGTACTCTTCGACGATGCGGCTGAGCACGTAGTAGCCGTAATCGATGCCGATACCGATGCCGATGGCGGCTACCGGTAGCGAGTTGATGTTGAAGTCGATGCCGACAAAATACATCACTGCTTCGGACAGAGGTTGCGCCACCAACGAGGGAATCATCACGATCAGCGCGCCGACCACCGAGCGGTAGGTCGCGAAGCTCAACAGAAACACGACGAAGAAGATCAGCGGCACGTTCACTCGATACGACCAGTCGACCTCTTCGTTGGTGGCGGCGAGAAGGCCGAGCAGTCCGCCCGCGAGTAAGTAGCGTACGCTGTCATTGGGCTGCGAGTTCTGGGCAATGTAGGCCTTGGCGCGATCGAGGGCGCCGTGAATGACTTCGTTGGTGTAGTTCTTGTAGAAGATCGTGACCGTGGCATTGTTGTAGTCAGGACTGAAGAAGCGGTCCATCTCACCGCGGCTGGTACCGGAGGTGAGGAGGAAGAACAGCTGCCCAACGTGGTCGTTGCGCGTCGGCAGCATTTCCCACTTCGGATCGCCTTCGTGGAAGGTACGGAAGATTTTCTTCAGCAGTGTGGTGGCGGTCAGCGAGCCGTCCGCCCCTTCGCCTTGTTCCATGTAGCGCTGAAAGAGGTCGAGCTGATTGAGTGTGTGCGCGTCCTTGATCGCCTCGGGCCGCTTGCCCTCGGCGATGATGACGAGTTGGCTGGCACCGGCGAATTTCTCGTTCACCTTGCTGAAAGCGACGTTGTACGGATGATCCTTATAGAGCAGCGCATGGCCCGGCTCGGTGTCGCCGGTCTTGAGATGATGGCCGAAGTAAACGCCGATCACCATCATCAGCGCGAACGTCGCGACCACGGCCCAGCGCCAGGTGCCGCTGCCCAGCGCGATCAGCCAGCGGGTGATGGCGTTGTAAAAGCGATCGGAGAGCTGCCCGGCCTTGGGCTCGTGCTTCGGCGGCCGCACGAACGACAGGATGATCGGGTGCAGTGTCACCACGCTAAGGAAGATCGACAGAATCCAGAACGCGGCGACGAACGCGAGCTTCTGCATCAGCGGAATGCTGGCCACCGCGATAGTCAACGTCGCCGCGGTGTCAGAGGCGATCGACACCATCGCCGGGCTGTAGAGACTGACGTACGAGCTGACGATGGCGGCGCGCTTGTCCTTCAAGCGGAAGTATTCCTCGTGGTAGCGCTCCATCGACTGCACGGAGTGACTGAGCGCGCGTGCCGTGATCAGGACGAAGACCACCAGCACCAGCGGGTCGAGTGTCAGTCCGGCCAAGCCCGCGAAGCCCAGACCCCAGACCGCACTCATCAGACCCGAGAAGGTCGGGATCACCACCCCCTGCACGGTGCGGAAGTAGAACCACAGCAGGAGGATCATCGCGATGCCGGTGGCGGCCAGCACGTAGCCCATGCTGCCCAGGGCCTGTTGGAAGTACGCGAACAGAATCGGCGGGCCAGCGACGTAGATCTTCACCTTGCCATCGGCTTCCTCGCGCTTCACGATCTCTTGCACCTTCTGCCACATGGTGGCGAGGTCGATGTACTCTTCCCAGAAGCCGGCGGTGATCAACGTCGCCTTGTCGTCCTTCGAGACGAACAGGCCGCGCACGCCTTCGGTGGTGTAAATCTTCTGCCGCAAGAAATCGAGTTCCTCCTGATCATCGGGCAGCTTCGGATAGACCAGCGGCACCACTTTGATGCCCGAGCCCGACGTGAGGGTTGTCTTCAACTTCGGGTGGGTGATCGAAATCACTTGCTCGCCGTTCACGCCCGGCACGTTGTGCAGGAGGTCGAGGGTGATGCGATCGACCTTGTGGATGATCTCCGGGTCGCTGAAGAGGTCACCCTTCTGGACTTCGAGCGTCATGACCAGCACGTTCGAGGTGCCGAACATGCTGCGGTACTTGAAGTAGGTCTGAATGTACGGATGGCCGGGCGGGTAGAGGTCGATGAAATTGGTGTAGATCGTCAAGCGGAAGATGCAGAACCACAGCAAGAAGAGCGTGCTGATGCCGATCGCGATCGACACCGGCACGCGGTATCGGAGCAGAAAGTGAAGATACTTCTCAATGAGGCGTTTCGGCAGCATGTGTACTCTCGCGAGGGAGATCGACCCGACCGTCCGCTATCGCTACGCGCCGTCCGCCGGCGCCGACCATCATTCCGTTGGCACCGGGAACGATCGCCACGTCCCGCAGCCAGCTAACCCCCCACGATTGCGGCACCGGCTCCCGGGTCCAGGTTCTGCCGCTGTCGCTGCTGGTGAAAATTGCGCCGATCTCGCCCACTGCGTAGCCGTTCGGCCCAACCACGGTTACGGCGTACAGGGTGGGGTTGTCGAACGTTTGCCCGGCACCGACTTGCTCCAAGCCGCCGGTTTGCCCCGAGCCGTTTTGCAACTCCCAGGTGGCGCCACCGTCTTGTGTGTGCAGAATCAAGGCGTCCATGCCGACGGCCCAACCGCGCTGGCGATCGGCGAAGTGAATGGCGAAGAGCGTCTTGTCGGCCCCGGTGTGCTGCTCGCTCCACGTCAGCCCGCCGTCTTCGGTTACCAGCACGGTGCCGGCTTCGCCGGCGATCCAGGCGTGCTTACGATCGACCATCGAGACACTATTCAAGATGACGTCGCGTGAGAACGAGTGAGGCTCCCATGTCTCGCCGCCATTTTTCGTGATCAGAATCGTACCCCAGTCTCCGACGACGCACCCGACCTCATCATCGACGAAGTCGACATCGAAGAGGTGATGATCGGTCTGGCTGGGTTGCGCGCTCCACGAATCGCCGCCGTTGTTGGTGTGCACGATCACACCGGAGCGGCCGACCGCCCAGCCTTCATTGGTATCGGTGAAATCCACGGCGAACAGCGGTTCTTGCGTGTGCGACGCTTGCGACTGCCACGTCTTGCCGCGATCGTGCGTCCGATAGATGGTGCCGAACGCGCCGACCACCCACGCGTCGTCATCGTTCAGGAATCTCGTACCGTAGAGATTGTCGGTGATCCGTTCGCTCGGCGGTGGCGCCGCCGCGGCCAGCCGGGGCGCCAGCGCGGCCAGACCTACCGCCAGCAGCACGCGCAGGACGCGTCGAGACTGCACACCGAGATGGATATGGAATCGATTCAACACCCGGAACTCAACGTCACTCGCGCGAAGGCCGCCGGGTTATAGGTCGCGCAATTCGTTTGTGTCAACAGCATTTCACTCTCACCGTGCCGCCGTTCGCGTCGCGGCGAGACCGCGCGGCCGTTCATGGCCTCAGGGATTGTCATTCGCCCGCACTCGGTGCCTAACTAACGACCGTTAGTCAAGGGCTGGGCTCACTGCAGTGCGGATGGCGATCGCGGCATCCAAGCCATCGTGGTCGGAGAAGGGATCGTCGACGCCGGTGTTGCGGATCGCTTCGACTTCAGCGGTGAAACGCCAAGCCGGACTGTGGTGCGCCAGAACGTAGTCGAGCCATTCGTTCTCCTTCACAGCTTCGTTGTGAAGGACGGTGCCGCGGCCGCACCGCTGACGCAGCTTCTGCGTGAGGTCTCCCCATGGACCAGTGATCTGCGCGTACAGCACCGTCTCTTCCGGCATCGTGTTGAGATCGCCGGCCGCGAGCACCGGCACCGCCGAGTCCAATCCCGCTGCCACCTCTGACAACTGGGCAATCTGCGCGTGTCGGATCTCCTCATAGCGGTACTCACCGTACTGCGCTTGCAGGTGCGTGTGGAGGACGAACAGCCGTTGGCTGGAATCACGATGGCGCAGTTCGATGATCTGAATACCTTTGGCGCCAAGGCCGTCGCCTTGCCAGAAGATGAGTCGACTCGCCGCCGCGCCGAATTCCTCGAAGCGAGCGACGCGCCGTTCCGTTGACCACGGACTCGACCTCCGCAGAAACGCGAGCAACCCCCCCTTGCGGCCAAGCAGCGCGCCGGCCGGAACATCGATCGAGTCGTAGTCACTGCGAAGCTGATCGACCAAGTAGGCAGCGTCGCCGGGAAACCAGACTTCCTGGAGCAAGGCGAGATCCGGCGCCCGCCGCGCAATCTCCATCGCGGCGGCGCCCATTCGAGCGCGTCGCCGCGGCGCGAACGGGGGCCCGTGCAGATTCCAGGTGACAAGTCTCAGGTACAACAGCACGGCCATCCGCTTCTCGATGGACGACCTCGTTGACGACACCTCAGCCACGATCGAGACTTCATCGGCCGAGGTGGTGATACTGAAGTTCGTCATCCCTGGCGTCGGCTGGCTCATCCAGTTTCACGGCACCGAGGGCAATGTCATCTGCACCATGCACAAAGACCGCGACACGAGATGACGCGGCCGTGTCGACAGTCTCTACAGTTTGTCGAGGGCAAACTACGACTGACACTCATCGAGGATTCTGCGAGCCCCGTCCGAACTCCGCGAGCGGAGTTGTGTGTAGAGGTCCACGGAGCGCTGGGCGTAGGGCAATGCTTCCGGCTTCCGGTTCTGGTGAGCCAGTGCTTGTGCCAAGTTGGCACACTCCTCTGCGACCAGATCCTTGCGACCGAGCTTTTCAGCCAAGGCCAAAGCCTCGCTCGCCAGCGCCTCGGCAGCGGCCCAGTCTTTGCGGTTCAGCGCCAATTGCGCCAGGTTGCCGGTGAAAGCTGCGACTCCTTCCGAGTCTCCGAGCGCCTTCGCGATACGCAGAGCCTCACGGTGGTCGCGCTCAGCGCCGGCCAAATCCCCCGCCAGATACTCAACATCGGCTCGATCGTTCAGGCCCATCGCAACATCTTCGCTTTCCCGCGACAGGCTGCGCCAGAGTTCGACGGCCTCATCGTAGGCAGTGATCGCGGCGGGATAGTCCTTCGCGAGTTGGTACCCAGTACCGCGCAGACGGAGGGCATATGCCCGCTCCCGCGCGCCCGCCTTGGCCTCCCGCCAGTAGGCGGAGGCGCGCTCAGCGCAGGCGAGTACTTCCTCGGACTGACCGCGCAGGTAGTGTATCCAGCCGGCGTCATAGGCCCGCCAGCCGGCATTGTCGAAGTCCTTTGCGGCCACGGCCCTTCCTTCCGCCTGAAGGCTCAAGGAGAGACGCTCGTCCCAGTGGCCGGAGAAATCGAGGAACGTCCCAAGCGCGTAGCAGACCGTCTGAAGGGGGTCATTCGACCCTTGCAGGAAAAGCGGTAGTGCGGCGGCGACGGTGGGCCAGGCGGCCTCCAACACGGGAAAGTGGTCGTGCTTAGCATAGCCGTCTTCCACTGCCAGCGCGTAGGCGCGACCCGTGAGGCGGTCCCCCGCAGCCCGCACCGCCTCTGGACGAGCACGGCGAAGAAAGGCTGCCACTAGCGGCATCAGGACGAAGCGGCGGGCTTCGGAATCACTGATGACCAGAGCGCGGTCGGTCAAATTCTCCGACGCCGTCTGCGCCGCCACCGCCTGCAGGCCACTGAGCTCGGCGATGAACCTCACTTCAACCGGTAACGTGAAGTGGCAGAGCGCCGCGAGCACTTGAGTCTCGCTTTCGGTGAAGGTATCGGCGAGATCGCCGAAGATGAACTCCAGCGGATCGTTGTCGGCCGGAGCGTTGCGGAGCAAGTCGAGCGCTGTCGCCACCGTGCGGCATTGGCCGCGACCGAGTTGCCCGGCGATCCAGCGGATGAGAAGTGGGTTGCCGCCGGTGTTTTCATAAAGGGCAGCGCGTTCGCCTTCCGTGGCGAGGCGCAGCGGTTTGCGGTCGCGCGCCAACTCGGCGATGAACTGAAGCGCGGCACCTCGGCCGAGCTTGTCCAACCGCAGGACGCGCGCATCCACATCCGAGCGCCGCCGGCTGGTTACGATGGCTTTGCAAGCGCGTGGCAGTCGGCTCAGAAAATCGAACAGCCGGTCGCGGTCGTCCGCCGGCAGGCTCTCCAGGTTGTCGAAGATCAGCAGAGCGCGCTCGTTCTGCAGAGCCCGCTGTAGTAGCGCGGGGCGCTCCTTCTCGTCCTTCGTCTTGGCCTCGTCCCACACATCGATCTCGCGGGCAAGCTCGGTCAGCATCTCTCGATACGCCGGCGTCACAAAGTTCGACAAAGCCCGCTGGCCGTCCGGAGTCAGCTCGCTGGATTTGGCGGAGAGGAAGATGATGCGCTGGAACTGGCCTGGTGGAGTTTGCTCCGCGGCGCGAATGGCAAGAGCCGTCTTGCCCATGCCGCCCGGGCCGTCAATGAGCGCGCCCCAGGTGCGGGCTTGCGGCTCGAGTGCGCTGGCAATCGTCTGCAACTCTTCCTCACGCCCGAAGAAACCATACGGCAAGCGAGGCAGATTCGAGCGTGCGGCAGCGTGGTCGTGAATCTGGACAGGAGCCAGCGGTGGCAGAGCACCGACACCAGTACCGCTCGGCAGATCGCGCATTGCGCCGAGCGCGACGGGAACGATCTCAGGCTGTCCAGTGATCTGCCGGTACAGCGCCAGGTAACCTTCCTCGCTGTCAACGCGATAGCGCATGAAGGAGCGAAGTGGCTTGGGAATGTTTGCGCCGTCCGCATCCGAGAAGATGACCGGCAAGAACTTCCTGTTGCGCACCCCGCTCTCGTAGAGGTCCTGCGTGACGATGGCACCTTCCCAGGTCGCGCCGAGCCCCATACCCGCAGGCGCGTGGCCGGCGAAGCGCTCCGCGTATTTCGGCGTTGCAACCACAACGACAAACGCTGCATGCTCGATCTCGTTCTCCATCCAACGGGGCCAGCCTTCCTCGGGGAAGGTAGTGAAGCGGTCCATCCGCGCGTCTACGCCGTCGGCGCGAAGGCGTTGCGCCAGTTCAAGGACGCGCTGTTTGTGCTCGGGCGAATCCCAACTGTAGCTCAGGAAGACACGGAGTGGAGTGGGTGTGGCTGTTGGCATTGCGGTACTTACTGCTTCGCACGGTGCACGTCGTCTCGTCAATCTGCTCAGACGCGTCGGGCTTTCCAACGAGGCGAGTCGTGGTGCTGACTGTGCCGCTACTCCAACCAACGCGACAGATCGCGCTCGATCAATGCTTCCAGCCGTCGAATCTCGTCGCGAAAACTCGCCGTCAACTGCCGGCGGAGTTCAGGATCGAGCGCGGGCCTAAATTGATTCGACTCGTACAACCGTCGCCATATCATTCCGCCACGTCGCCACCATGTTGTCGGCAGCAGCGACTTTGCTGGGAGTAGCATTCGTGCGACCGCATGCAGCGCTCGCTGGAACGCCACACTGGTGGGAAGCGTGGATTGATTGTGCCGCCGCGAGGTATCGGGAGTGAATGCGTCATCAACCCCCAGGAAGCGAAAGATGTCTCGGCACATTCCAACCGGGTCAGCCTCGAAGTCTTCATACAGATGGATTTGAAACTGGCGCCGATCGAAATGATCGAAGTAGCGCGTCAGTTGCTCGTGGTAGCGCCCGACGCGGCGGAAGTACCGGGACCATTCCCAGTTGGCGCGCACGCGCGCATCCTCTGCAGCCAGAGCCTGGGCGAAATCGCGCAGGGGTTCTCGCTGATCGCGCACGAGCTGCAGAAAGTGCGAATACGCTCGATCCACCGGATGGCGCAGCACGACAATGAACTTCGCCTGCGGAATGTAGTGTTGAATGCATGCCGGCGCGCGCTCGCTGTAGAGGTAGACCGGCGACACTTCTCCGATCGCCGTTTCATGCCGGACGTTTTCGAAGTACGCCGCGTAGGCATCCAGAGTGGTGATCGTTCGCCGATTGAATGTTTCATCACCCGGCCCGCAATAGGTCGGTGGCTGACCCTCGTAGGCGAAGAACCGCGGTTCCTTCCAGGTCGGGTGCAAGAAAATCGCCGGGTGTTGGAGCAGGTATTGGTGCAGCGCGCTGGTTCCCGCCTTCGCGGCGCCGAGGACAAGAAAGTTCGGCAGAGTCATCGCTGCGGGCTGGATTCGCACATTCGCCGCGTGCAAGATAGAGGCTCGCCGGCTTCATTAGTAGCGCGCTGAGGTCACGGCTGTTAGAGAGATTCCATGCACACCAGAGTCACCAAGATGTTGGGGATCGATTTCCCGATCCTCGCTTTCACCCATTGTCGCGACGTGGCGGCGGCGGTGACCAACGCGGGCGGGTTGGGCGTGCTCGGCGCGGTGGCCCACACTCCCGGGCAGCTCGACATCGACCTCAAATGGATCGCGGAGCAGACCAAAGGGCGGCCGTTCGGCGTCGATCTGCTCATCCCCAGCAAGTATGTCGGCGCCGAGGCCGGCGGATTCGATCCCGCCAGTCTGAGATCGATGGTGCCCGACGCGCATCGCGAATGGATCGAGGCGGTGCTCGAACGCTACAGCGTTCCCCCGCTTCCGCCGTCGACGGAGAACGAGCGCGACCAACGCGGCATGGCCGGCTTGCGCATCGATCCGAAGAGCATGGGTCCGCTGATTGAGGTTGCATTCGATCACAAGGTCGCTCTCATCGCGTCAGCGCTGGGAACCCCGCCGCGATGGTTGGTTGATAAAGCCCACGCTCGGGGCATCCCAGTAGCTGCACTGGCCGGGCGGATCGATCATGCGCTCGCGCACAAGGAAGGCGGCGTGGACTTCGTCATCGCCCAGGGGACCGAAGGTGGCGGACACACGGGTGAGATTGCGACGATGGTCCTCATCCCGCAGGTCGTCGATGCGGTCGCTCCCCTCCCGGTGCTCGCCGCCGGCGGCATCGCGTCGGGGCGGCAGATGGCGGCGGCGATGGCGCTCGGCGCCGAGGGCGTGTGGTGCGGATCGGTGTGGCTCACCACACACGAGGCGGAGACGACGCCAGCGATCAGGGAGAAATTTCTCGCCGCGACATCCGCCGACACGCGCCGTTCCCGCTCGCTCACCGGCAAGCCGGCGCGCATGTTGCGCAGCGCGTGGACCGACGCCTGGGACGAGCCGGGTGCGCCCGCGCCGTTGGCGATGCCGCTACAAAGCATGCTCGTGGCCGATGCGCAGCGCCGCATCCAGCGTGTCGCCCACAAAGCCGACTCGAGCGCGCGCCCGCTCGTAACCTATTTCGTCGGCCAGGTCGTCGGTCAGATGAACGTGGCCATGTCGACACGCGACGTCGTGCGCGAAATGGTGGAGGGCTGCCTCGATGCCATGGAACGGATGAATGGTCTGCTGGCAGGCGAGTAGACGTGATCTCTGGGTCTAGTCGCGTCTCGAACCTGCCCGCGACTTGCTATCTTCTCTGAAGCGTAGGGGCGATGCATGCATCGCCCTCCGTCTTCTCCGCAGTGGATCTCGTCAATTCGCGGGCGACGCATGCGTCGCCCCTACACGGAACGCGACATAGACTGGCGAGACACGAGCGCGGAGGCGCGTGGCGCATACCTTACGATTGCGCGCTCACGTTGAACGGAAACCGATAGCCCAACGTCCGCACCGGATACCCGAAGGCTGCACCGACCTCGGCGACGGTGTCCGGACACAACGCGTAGACCCGAATCCGCTGCACGGCACCGTCCTGCTCTTCGATGCGCATGACCGAGACCAATGCATCGTCCAGCCCATCGAAGACCAGCACGATGGGTTCCTCCTGAAAGGCCACCGCCTGCCATCGCAACGTCGACGGCGATCCATCGAACGGGTTGTAGAAGTTGTGATGGAACCAACCGCGCTGGCGCTCGAAGCCCGCGCGACCGATTTCGGTTTCCAAGCCGTGCATCTCGATCGTCGCCGTATCGCTCATCAACGCCAGCAGCCCGGGAAGATCGCGCGCGCGATAGCGTTCGACAAATCGATCCAGTAGCTCCGCCGACGGCGGCGGGCGCCGCGGCCCTCTTTCGTTGGCGTTGCGCAGACGACTGCGCCCGCGGTGTAGCGCCGCTTTGACCGCGCCCGGTGTGGTGTCGAGAATGCTCGCGGTCTCTTCGATGCTCATGTCGAAAACGTCCCTCAGCACCACGACGGCACGCTCCTGAGGTGCCAGCGACAGCATGAGTCGGGTGCCGGCCTCGCGCAGCTCGATTGACTCCGCAACGGAAGAAGCGGGCGCCGTCGCGTTGGACGGATCGGCGGCGTGCAGCGCCAGGGCGTCACCTTCGGCGACGCGACGCCGCACGGTGTCGATCCACAGATTCGATGCCATCCGTAGAATGTAAGCGCGCGGATGCTTGATGCTGTAGAGGACCTGACTCAAATGGCCGAAGGCGCGCAGCAACGTCTCTTGCACAAGGTCCTCGGTGTCCCAGATGTCGCCCGTGAGCCGGCGGCAATATCGGTAGAGGTCCGGCCGAATGGGATCGAGCGCCTCGAGGAATTCATGCCAAGCACTCACGAGTCCCCGTCGCAGTTGATCGTTGAGTTCGATGTCCGCCATGCACGTGCCCTTCCCTTCCTTACGTCGGCTTTCATCCTATAGACGAATGGGAAAACGAAAAGGATACGTCGAAGCGAGTCGAGGAATCTCCTCGGAAGGTCAGGCAACCTGGCTGCGCCTGTCGATCGAGTAGGCAAGGAGGGCTCCGGCGATTCCGACCATCGGGATGACGATCGCCGCACCGGCAAAGATCGCACGCGGAGCGACAATCGCGAACAGCGGCGAAATCAGCAACAGGCCGGTCGCATGCGCACCGCGATGGACCAGTGAGATCACGCCCATCACGCGACCCAGCACGTCGTCGGCAATCTGCTCCTGCGCCGCCGAAGTCAGCAGGATCAGCGCGGCGCTGTGCCCAACTCCCGCGACCACTGCGCCGGCAACGGCGCTCGGGAGCGAACCGCTGATCGCAAACAGGCCGTAGGCTGGAAGATACAAGGTCCACGCGAGCAAGCTGGCGCGCGCTTTGTTCTTCATCGGGTAGCGGGCGAGCACCGCGCCGACGGCCACCGAGCCGATCGCGTATCCGACCATCACGATCGAGAAGCCGCCGGCTTCCCGATGCAGTACGTCGCGCACCAATGCGGGCACGCCGGTGATCCACGTTCCCGCCGAGATCGTTACGCCCAGACCGAGCACGATGACACCAGCCGCCAGAGTGGGCAGTGGGCGCAGCGTCGTAAGCGCTTCGCGAATCCGCGGCGGTTCGGCATTCACGTTGGTGCCGCGACCGTCGGAGCGAGCGATGCGCCAGATGCATGCGGCGGACAGGAAAAAGGAAACTGCATTCAACGCGAAGAACGTGCTGAGCGGCGCGATGGCCAGCAGTCCGGCGGCCGCGGCCCATCCGCCGATCGACAGCGCGTTGGTCGTCGCGCCGACCAGCGCGTTCGCCTCCTGCACGTTGTCGCGGTCAACAAGTGCGGGCACCAGCGCGTTGTAAGCGGGGGCGAAGTATGAGGTCGCCGTTTCGAGCAGAAATGCCGCCACAACCAATCCCCACAGCGGCAATCGATGCGCCAGCCCCGCAATCGCGACCGGAACGAGGATCGCCCCGCGCGCCAAGTCAGCGCTGATCATCGTCCGCTTGCGATCCCACCTGTCGGCTGCGATTCCACCGTGAAGGCCGAACACCAACGCGGGAACACTATCGGCGAGGCGCACCGCGATGACGCCGAGTGGCCCACCTTCGATCAGCGCCAGCCACATCAGCGCGATGTAGTGAAACGCGTCGCCGAGTTCGCTGATTGCGATGGCGACGTACAGGCGACGGAAATCGCGGCGGCGAAGAAGCGCCAGGGCTGGCGTTGTGCGATCTCCTCTAATGATCTCTGACGGGCGAGAGGCTATACGACGGCACAACACACGGGAAGAGAACTGAACGGAAAGATGTTTACCTGATGTCGATTTCCTGCGGTCGACTTCGACAGCACAGTAGAGGCGCCGGGACTGCGCCCGATCACACAGCAAGGAGGACCCACCATGCGATACCTGATGATGATCTGCGATGTGGAAACCCAGCAACTGAAGCCCGGCGATCCCGAGTTCGAAGAACTCATGGCCGAGTATGCGGCTTTCACCGAGATGGTAGAGAAGCTCGGCATCTTGCGCGACAGCGGCAAGCTGCAACCGACAACCGCAGCCACCACCGTCCGGGTTCGCCATGGCAAGACGCTCCGCACTGACGGGCCGTTTGCTGAGACCAAGGAACAACTCGGTGGCTTCTACATTCTCGACTGCACGGATCTCGATCACGCGCTGGAACTGGCGGCAAAGATTCCGACAGCGAGGAATGGCTCGATTGAAGTGCGTCCGCTCTTGTTTTGATGTCAGCAGGACGCGCTGAGGGGTCGCGTTCGCGTTGACCCCGTCCATCGACTTCGACTAAGCCGGTTCCGTGAGTCTGCAGCCGACCCATCGCCCGCCCGCCGACGCGCCCGACTACCGCCCGTTCTGGGGCGAGTTGCCGCTGCACCAGCACGTTGATCGAACCGTTGCCGCGCACGCGAACGATGTCGCAGTGATTGACGGCACTCGCCAGCTGACGTTCCTCGAACTGGATCGCCTCAGCCAGCGCGCCGCGCGCGGGCTGCGCCAGCTCGGGCTCGGCGCGGGCGACGTGATCGCGTACCAGTTGCCGAATTGGTGGGAAGCCGTGGTGATGTTCCTCGCCGCCACCCGCCTCGGCGCGACGGTCAATCCGTTGCTGCCGATCTTCGGCGCACGCGAGTTGGAGTTCTCACTGCGACAGTCAGGCGCCCGTGCCGCGATCATTCCCGGCACCTACCGTGGCGTTGATTACCCAGCACTGTGGACGGCGCTACGCTCGAATCTGCCGCAACTCGAGTTCCTGTTCGTCGCGCGTGACGCCGCCGCACCCGATTTGCGTTCACTGAGCGAGTTTCTCGACACTCCGTGGGAACGCGCGCTGCGCCCAGAGATGCCCCCGCCGGGAGCGACCGACCCCGGCGCGATTCTCATGTTGATGTACACATCAGGCACGACCGCCGAACCCAAAGGCGTGCTGCACACGCACCAATCGCTGATCGCCGAAGTGCGCTCGCTCGAACGGGTCCATCAACTCACGCCGGCCGACCGCACGCTCATGCCATCACCGCTGACCCACATCTCCGGCGTCATCCACGCCATCCTCACCCCGGCACTGCTCGGCACCAGCGCGGTCTTGATGGACCGTTGGGAACCGACGCGGGCCATCGAGCTGATCGCACGCGAGCGCGTCACCTACATGGTGGGCGCGCCGACGTTTCTGCAAGACCTCCTCGCGCACGCGGATTCCGCGCCGCAACACGATCTCAGCTCGCTGCGCCTGTTCTCGTGCGGCGGCGCCGGCGTCTCGCCCGAACTGATGCGGCGCGCGCGCGAGCGGCTGCCGCACTGTGTGACCAAACGGGTCTACGGTTCGACTGAATTTCCCACGCTCACGACTACCGGTGCGGACGACGCGCTCGCGCGCGGGATCGATAGCGAAGGTCGTGCGATCTGGCCGGCAGAAATTCGCATCGCCGACGAGTCCGGCGCGAGTGTGGCTGCCGGCAGTGAAGGCGAGGTGCAGGGGCGCGGGCCGGAATGTTTCGCCGGCTATCTCGACACCGCACTGAACACCGAGAGCTTCACGTCGGACGGCTGGTTTCGTACCGGCGACCTCGGCGTGCTCGACGCTGCGGGCTATCTCCGCATCACGGGCCGCCTGAAGGACATCATCATCCGCAAGGGCGAGAAGATCAGTGTGAAGGAAGTCGAAGACCTGATCGCGGAACACCCAGCCGTGGCCGAAGTCGCACTGATCCCGCGCCCCGATGCGGCGACCGGCGAACGGGCGTGCGCGGTGGTCCGCTTGCGCCCCGGCGCCACCATCGATCTGCCATCGCTCACGGCCTTCCTTACAACCAAGGGACTCGCCAAACAGAAGTGGCCCGAGCAACTCGACGTCGTCGCTGACTTTCCGCGCACCGGGAGCGGGAAGATCCTGCGCGCGAAACTCTGACCTCACTTGCCGGCGGCCGGCGTGCTGGTGAAGAGCGGGAGGTACTCGCCGTAGCCCGCTTCCTGCAGTTTCGCCACCGGAATGAAGCGCAGCGCGGCGGAGTTCATGCAGTACCGCTTGCCGGTCGGCGGCGGGCCGTCGTCGAAGACATGCCCGAGGTGCGAATCGGCGTGCGCGGATCGGACTTCCGTGCGTGGCCCGAAGAGCTTGAAGTCGGTCTTCGTGCGAACGTTGTCCGCGGCGAGCGGCTTGGTGAAGCTCGGCCAACCGGTGCCGGATTCGAATTTGTCGAGCGAGCTGAATACCGGCTCACCGGAGACCACGTCGACGTAGATGCCGGGGAGGTGATTGTCCCAGTACTCGTTGCGAAACGGCGGCTCGGTGCCTTCCTGCTGCGTGACCTTGAACTGCATCGGTGTCAACGACTGCTGCAGCGTCGCCTCGCTGGGTTTGTGAAACGTCGCGGCGTCCCATGCGCGCGCGTCGCGACGCGCACCGGCGAGCATTGCCGCGATCACGACGAAGGACAGCAGCATTCGGCGTGGTGCAACTCGTTTGTGCATCATGGCGAACATTACGGCGCCTCCTCCATCCCGCCGTTCGGCGCCGCGCCCCACAACTCCTTCAGGCGTTGGTCGCGGCCACAGTTCCAGCGATAGTACTTGTACCGCACGGGATTCTTGTCGTGATATTTCTGGTGGTACTCCTCGGCCGGATAGAACTCGGTCGCCGCGACGATCTCGGTGACGATCGGGCGGGCGAAGCGCTTGGACTCATCGAGTTGGTGCTTCGACGCCTCCGCCAACTTCCGCTGCGTCTCGTCGTTATAGAAGATCGCCGTGCGATACTGATTGCCGTGATCGCAGAACTGCGCGTTGGACGTAATCGGGTCGACGTTGTGCCAGAACACGTCGAGCAACTGCTCATAGCGGATCTTCTGCGGATCGTAGACGATCTGCACCGACTCGGCATGCCCGGTACCACCGGCTGAAACCTCCTCGTAGGTGGGATTCTTCGTCTGGCCCCCGGTGTAGCCAACCGTGACCGATACCACGCCGGGAAGATTTTCGAACGGCGGCTGCATGCACCAGAAGCAGCCACCAGCAAAGGTGGCCTTAGCCGTCGACTGAGGTTGGACGCTGTCGGCGGCATGAGCGGCGGGCAGCCGCAGCAACGCAAGGCTCGCTACCGCAGCGAGCAGCAGCCAGCGTGTAGTCGAAGTAGTTGTGGCGATAATCATCAGATCCTTCCTTCACACACTAAACTATCACGTGGGCTTCCGAGTTCCCGCGAGTACGATGCCTAGGAACTGATCCGGTTTCAGCTCACGCTGCAAACGAACGGTTCGCGGTTCGTAGCGTTGGAGATGGTTGCCGGCTTTCGACGGGGGTTCAACGACCTCGTCGCAGGCTTTCAGCGCGCAAGGGGCGATGCTACGCCGGCCGCGATGATTCGCTGGCGACGCGCGAGGTGCGCGGCTTCAGGACCGAGACGGGACGAGGGGCGACGGCGCCGACCGCGTCGGCGAGGAGAAACGCTTCAATCTCATCGATGCGCGCAGCGGCATCGCGATAGCCGATGTCGATCAACGCCCGCGTGTAGGCGGAATCGAAGAGCAGGTAACTCATCAGATCGGCGCTCTGCGCGTCCGGGGTTCCCAGACCATCCATGAGGTATCGCACGAGACGCGGCATCTTGTGCGCCAAGGCCTTGGCGACGATCGCCAGATCTTCAGAAGGATTGATCGCCAGCGGGGTCACGACCCGCATGGGCTCCATCGCCGGCCGGTCAGTTTCCTGCGTGGAGGTAACCGCACCCCCGCCGTAGCGGCGAACCAACTCGTTCATCCGCTTGAGGTGATCGAGATCGGTATCGAGATGATCGAGAAAGATGGCGTTGAAGAAGACGCCACAGATTTGCGACAGCGGCGGCGGTGGCATCTTCGGTTCTTCGTCGCGCCGGGTGATCAACTCCGTCTGCGAGAGATCGTCTGCCGAACGCGGGCAACGGATCCCGACCGCGAACACCCGCGTGGCGCCAAGCCGGATCGCCGGGCTGAACGGCGTCACCAACCGCAGTCCGCCATCGCCGAAGTAGAAATCGCCAACCTCCGAGCGCAGCCGCACCGGCTGGAAGACAATCGGAATCGCCGCCGAGGCGCAGATGTGATCGATGGTGAGTCGGACCGCAAGCGTGACGCGGCGGGCCTTCACCCACAGCGGATGCCCAGGCGTTCCTTCAATGAAGGTGAACGACTTGCCCGAGTGGTAGCTGGTGGCTGACACCGCCGCGGCGTAGAGATGTCCGCGCCGGATCGATTCGGCGATACCCTCGAGCGGCAGGTGCTTGGCGAGAAAGGCGCGCAGCGGCGAGGCGTCGAGCAACGAGCGCACACCGGCGCCCGGGAGCAACCCACCGAAGGTCAAATCCTGCAACATGCGCAGACCGTTGGCGCCGAGCGACAGCGCATCGGCCTTGAACACGTCGCGCACCGTGACTTCCGACCACAATCGGGCGAGTTGCTGCGTCGCCTCGCGGAAATTGGGACTCAGCGCCGCGATCATCGCCCCGTTGATCGCGCCCGCCGACGCGCCGGTGACGATTCGAAATGGAGAGGGCTTGTGGCGGAGCGCGGCGATCTCACCGATGCGCTTGAGCACACCCGCTTGATAGGCGCCGCGCGCGCCGCCAGCCGTCAATACGAGACCGAGCATCCCACCCCTGGAAAAGCACCGGTCATGCCACCGCGAGAGACGCTCCCGAATCTGTGTGGACCTTGATCGCGATCGGTCAACGACGCTCCGGTGCTCATCGCCACAGCAGTCGCTGCCGGCGCATTAGGCGGTCGTCGCACAACTCGGCTCCCAGCGCGGGTGATCGCCGCGGGTAGGAGGCGTGGGAGTCGGTTGCTCCTCGTCACCTTTCATCTTAAGGTCAGGACCATCCGCGACGAAGGAGAGCCCTTCATGACTGACCAACGCATTCGAGTTGAACCCATCGCTGCCGCGCTCGGCGCGGAAGTGTCGGGGGTGAACCTAGCCGTGGCAATGGACGCGGACACCGAGCGCGAGATCCATGCGGCGCTGATGCAGCACCAGGTCATTTTCTTTCGCGATCAGAACATCAGCGCACAGCAGCACAAGGATTTCGGGCGACGCTTCGGCGAACTGCACGTACACCCGGTACTGCCCTCGCTGCAGGCGGAAGGTCATCCAGAGATCGTCGTGCTCGAGAGCAACGAGCACATGCCGTACGTCGCGGAGCATTGGCACAGTGACGTGACCTTCGAGCGCCAGCCGCCACTGGGCTCCGTCCTCCGCGGCCTGGTCATACCCGAGGCTGGCGGCGATACGATGTGGGCGAGCATGTACGCAGCGTACGACGCGCTGTCGTCGGCGATGCAACGGCTGCTCGGGGAGCTGCGCGCCAAACACGACGGCGGCACCTTCCTCGCCGTCGCCACTGCCGAACAGAAACAGAAGCTGGAGCAAGATCAGACCGCCGTGCACCCGGTGATTCGCACGCATCCGGTGACGGGCCGCAAGGGCATCTACGTCAACGCCTCGTTCACCAAGCGCATCGAAGGGATGAAGCGCAAGGAGAGCGATGCGCTGTTGCACTTCCTCTGCGAGCACGTCACCTCGCCGGAGTTCACCTGCCGCTTCCGCTGGCGCCCGAACTCGATCGCGATGTGGGACAACCGCTGCACGCAGCACCGAGTGGTGACCGACAACGTCCGCGCTCATCGCCGCATGGAACGCGTCACGATCTGCGGCGACGCGCCGTTTTGATAGTCGCCTTGTCGGACCCTGACGCGGTCCTCACGGACGATGTGGAGAGACCGTGACCCCCCGTCAACTCCGGTGGATGCTGACTGTCCTGGGAGGGTTGGCGCTGGCGCGCGGCGGGGCGTCGATCTTCTCGCGGCCGGAGCAAGAGGTTTTGTACGCGGCCTATACGTTGCCGCCCACGTGTCTGAGCAGCGGCTGTATTACCATCTACACGCTCACCGTCGGCAACACCGGCACTGAAGACCAGGAGCAAGTCCGTGTCCGCCTGCACGACTCTGGGCTGCAGGCGGCAGTCCTTCCACCCACGGTACGAACCTTCGGCAAGGTCGAGCGACCGTTCGCCATGAGCGAGGACGCCGGCGTGCGCACCTACGCGCTCGGCCGCCTGCGGCCCGGTGATCGCGTCGAGCTGTCGTTCGCGTTGCGGACGGCTTCGCCCGCGGCCGCACCGCCGTGGGATGCCATTCTCGCCGGGGTCGATCCGGCTCGCGGCACTGCTCGCGCCGGTGACCCGGCAGCGGTCAGCCTCGGCCGGCTCCTCTATACCGTGTTTGGCGTGCGCTGGTGGTAGCCGAACGCCGCTGACTCGCCACGCAATGTGATCACTGCGTTTGCTTCGCTTCCAGTTCGGCCCAGCGTGCGTACAAGCGATCGACGTGCTCCTGCGCTTCCCGCAGCATTGTGTAGCGTTGGTGCAGCACCGCGGCGTCGGCGGCGACGGAGGGATCGCTGGTCGCCGCGTGGCACGCTTCGAGCGCCTGTTCGGCGGCCAGAATTGTCGCTTCCATCGCAACCCATTCGCGGCGCTCGGTGTACGAGAGGCGCTTGACGCCACTTGGCGCGGGCTTGGCGACCGGGCTGGCCGCAGCCGGCCTCTCGACCGTCACTTGCCCGCGCTGCGCATCTTGCCATTGCTGGAAGTCGGCGAAGACTTCCGCCCGGCCGGTGCCATCGAGCGCCAACACCACGGTGGACACGCGGTCGAACAGGAAACGGTCGTGGGTCACCAACACAATTGCGCCGCCGAATTCGAGCAGACTCTCTTCCAACACTTCGAGCGTCGGGATGTCGAGGTCGTTGGTCGGCTCGTCGAGCATCAGCACGTCCGCCGGGCGCAACATGAGTTGCGCGATCGACACGCGCGCCCGCTCGCCGCCCGACAGCCGCCCCACCGGCATGTCGAGTTGCTCGCTCGGGAACAGGAAGCGCTTAGCCCAGGTGGCAACGTGAAGCGGCCGATCGTTATAGATGACCTGATCGCCATGCGGCGCGAGGGCGCGGCGGAGTGTGAGCGTGTCGTCGATCTGCTCGCGGTGTTGATCGAGATACACAATGCGCAGCCCGTCGGCGCGCTCAATCGTGCCACTATCGACGGACTCATCACCCGCCAGCAAGCGCAGGAGCGTCGTCTTGCCGCTGCCGTTGGGGCCAAGAATCCCGAGGCGCATGCCGGGCGACAGCGTCAGGCTGAGCCCCTCGATGATCGTTTGGCTGGCGAAGCGTTTCGCGATTTGCTCGGCGACCAGCAGCCGCTTGGTCTTGCGGTCGGATGCGTTGAACTCGATCCGCACCGCGCGGGTCGATGTCCGACTCGTGACCGTCGCGAGTTCAGCCTGCAACAACGCTGCGTCTTGGATGCGCGCCCCCGACTTGCGCGTGCGCGCCTTGGGGCCGCGCTTCAGCCATTCGAGTTCGCCGCGCACGCGGTTCGCCAGGGTCGCGCGATAGCTCTCTTGCCCGCGCAGCGCTTCATCCTTCTTCTCGAGGAAGTCGCTGTAGGTGCCGCGCGTATCGAGGACGCCGGTGGCATAGCAGCGGTTCAACTCGATGATGCGATTGGCGACGTTCTCGAGAAAGTAGCGATCGTGGCTAACAACCAAATACGCGAGAGCTTCCGCACGCAGCAGCTTCTCCAGCCACAAGATGCCGTCGACGTCGAGATGGTTGGTGGGCTCGTCCATCAGTAACAGGTCGGGCGCGCGCACCAGCGCGCAAGCGACCGCCAAGCGCTTCGTCCACCCACCCGACAGCGTCGCTGCGCGTTGTCGCGGGTCGGGAAAGCCAACCTTGGCGAGCGCGATGCTCACCCGCGTGTGGCGCTCGTCCGCATCGACGAGGTCGTCGGGAAGCGCGGCGGTGACGATGTCTTCAATGCCCTGATCCGGCGGGAAGGTCGCGTCCTGCGGCACGTATCCCAAGCGCAGGAGCTTGCGCACCGCGCGCGTGCCGCTGTCCGGGGTCTCGATCCCGGCGAGGATCTTCAGCAGCGTCGACTTGCCGCTGCCGTTGGGGCCGACCAGGCCGACACGATCGCCCTCAAACAACCCGAAGGAGAGCTGTTCGAACAGCGGGGCGGTGCCGTAGGCTTTACTGATGGCTTGGCAACTGAGCAAGAGAGACATCGGGACGCGCCTTGTACCTCAGCGGACGCGGAAGCTGAAGCATGGTGCGCAGCGGGCATCGCAAGTGTCCCGCTATTCAAGGGTACCGGCGCACCTCACGCCGCGCGGTCGACGCTCCCACTCTCCACACGCCGCAGACGGACGGGGACGCCGTTGAGGATCGACTGGCCGACGACGCTTTCGACGCGCTGGTCGTCGGTGAAGTCGTTCGCCGACACTCCCGCATGCGCGCCTGCAACCGATTGCCACGCCGCACTCGCCGCATGACCCCAGCCGTGCGGCAGGCTGACGACGCCGGGCATGACTTCGTCGGTGACCCGCACCGGAACGATGCCGCTGTACACCCGGCTCTCCACCATCGCCGGCTCGCTGTCGCGTAGTCCCGCGCGCGCGGCATCGTCCGGATGGACGTACAACACACAGCGATCGCGACCCGCGACCAGGGACGGCACGTTGTGCATCCATGAATTGTTGGTGCGCAGTTCGCGCCGTCCAATGAGGAGCACTTCGTCACTCGGATGCGGCTGCTCCAGTTCGCCTTCGAGCCGCGCCAACGCGTCCATCAGTGGCGCGGCGACCAGGTGAATCTTTCCGTCTTTGGTCTGCAACCGATGGCGAAACCCAGGCTGCGCCGCGCCAAGATCGACGCCGTAGGGTGACGCCTTCACGTGCGCCAGATTGATCCCGCGCTTCCACGGCAAGAAGCGATCGCCGTGCGGGCCGATGCGGAACAACAAGTCGAGCGTACGCTCGGGGTCGTAGCGCCACCCCAGTTTGCTCGCGAGGCGCAGAGGCCCGTCGATCCATTTCATCCCGGTCGGACCGCCGCCAAGCTCTTCGGTCAGTCGCAACAGGATCTCCCAGTCGGCCAGTTCGCCGGCTTCCTTCTGCACGACCGGCGGACACCAGCGAGCGGCATTGCGCAGCGACACACTCGGCGACAGCGGTTCCGAATGGTCTTCGGCCAACGACCAGCACGGTGGCAGGATGAGATCGGCGTGCCGCGTCGTCTCGTTGATGTACAAGTCGACCGACACCATGAACTCGATCTGCTCCAGCGCGCGATCGAGGCGCCGGCCGTTCGGCGTCGACAACACCGGGTTGCCGGCGACGGTCACCATCGCACGGACCTGGCCCGCTCCCGGGGTTTCGATTTCCTCGGCCAAAATCGACGCCGGCAAATCGCATCCGGTCTCCGGCAGGCCGCGCACGCGGCTGCGCCAGCGGTCGTGTCCGTTCATGCCGCCGAGCTTGACGAACTGCGACGCATCGAGGGCGGGCTCGGGAAACATTGCGCCGCCTTCGGCGCCGAGCCGACCCATCGCCAGGTTGAGGAGATCGTTGGCCCAGGTGGCCAGCGTGCCGAACGCGTTGTTGCATGTGCCAACGCGGGTGTAGACCACGCCGCGCGCCGCCGTGGCGAACTCGAGGGCCAGACGGCGGGTCACACTCGCGGCGATCCCGGTCATAGCTTCGGTGCGCTCGGGTGAGAACGACTGCAGCCGCAATGCGATCTCATCCCATCCGGTCGTGATCTGCCGCAACGCGATTGGGTCGATCCGTTTGGCTTCGAGCAGCGCGTACACCATGGCTAACAGGAAAGCGGCGTCGCCGCCGGGCCGAATGAAGACATGCTCGTCGGCGAGCTTCGCGGTCTCCGTAAAGCGGGGATCGACGATGACGATCTTGCCGCCGCGCTCGCGGATCGCACGCAGGCGGGCGCGCACGTCGGGCGTCACCATCGCGCTGCCCTGCGAGATAGCCGGGTTCGCCCCTACGCACAGGAAGTAGTCGGTGCGGTCGAGATCCGGCACCGGCATCACCATGGTGTTCCCGTAGAGATAGTAGGACGCGGCGAAGCGCGGTGACGTGTCCTGCGAGCCCGCGCCGGTGCGATTGCGGCTCCCGAGCGCGTTGAGAAACGACCCGAGCATGGTGATGCCGCTATAGTTGTGTACCAGCGGGTTGCCGAAGTAGACGGCGACGGCATCAGCGCCGTGGCGGGCGCGGATCTCACGCAGCCGCGAGCCCGCAAGCGCAAACGCCTCGTCCCACGACACCTCGTGAAAGCGCCTGTCCGGGCCGCGGCGCACGGGGCGGCGCAGCCGGTCGGGATCGTGATGAATGTCGGCGATGGCCATGCCTTTGGGACAGACGTAACCGTGCGAGTGTGGATCGTGCTCATCCGGCCGCACCGCGACGACGCGATTGCCCTCGACCTCGAACTTGAGGCCACATCCGGCCTCGCAGAGATTGCAGCTCCTCAGCACCGTCGTCGCCATGCGTTGTCCTCCCGTCGCTACGATCATCGAGCTTCCCGCAACTTTCACGCCGCCAGTTGCAAACGATGCCGCGCAGGGCGGCGCGGCCAGACGCGCCGTGCCATGTTGCAGCCGAGCAACGTCGCGTTGTGCACACACTACAGCGCGTGTCGGCCAAATGAAACGGGGTGCGGGCGAGCTGCCCGCACCCCGTTCGAGGTGCCGCTTGTGTAACGCAGCCTAGTGATGGATCGGCCGCAGGCGGATGCGAATCCGGCGCGTCTCGTTGCCTCGGACGCGGGCGATCCGGCGGCTCACGCTTGTGGTGCCCGCCTGCACCCGAGTGACGACGACTTTGGCAAACCCGGTCGGCAAACCGTTGAGCGTGCAGTTGCCGTTGGCGTTGGTGTGAAAGTGCAGCCGCTTTCCTGTGCGCCCGCCGACGGTTCCAACGGCAGTATTGGCTGGCGTCGGATTCTGCACGGTGGTCAGCGCGACCACGTCGACGGAAATATCGTCGACCGGATTACCGTCGTCGTCGACATCGTTGATCGCGTTGCCATGGTTGTCTTCGATCTCGACCTCGACCTGGTTGGCGAAGTTCTTGACCTCAAGCTCAGTGGCCACGAGCGGTAGGGTGCTTGACGCCAACTTCACTTCGGCGAACTGGCCGACCATCAGTTGGCTGGGATCAATGGCTTCGGAACTCTGGTCGTCGTTGTCCGAACCGTCGATGCCGGCGCCGCTGACATCGACCGACAGCCCAAGCAACGTGATCGAGCCGGCATCGATGCCCTGGATCGGCGCCTTGATCTCCGTCTCGGCGTTGCCGTTGCCTGTCTGCTTGACCGAAGTGGCGATCAGCGGTGTGCTGTCGCTGGCCAATCGCACCTCGACCAACTTGCCGACCACGAGCCCAGCACAGCCGTTGGTGATCGGCGCCGCGATCGGTGCCGCTGTCGGCGTAGGCGTGGGAGGCGGCGCGCAGTAGTAGCAACCGCCCGGCGCGGGATCGTTACCGCCACCGCTACCATGCCGATGACTGGTGGAGTCGTCGGCCTCACCCGGATCTGCCGCGCCACTCTCGACCTCAATCGTGGCCGTGCTGACATCGATCGTGAGGCCGAGCACCGTGACGGTCGGCGGCGTGGCGTCGCAGTTGGTAGCATCGAGCGAGGCCTGCATCTTGATCTCGGTATCAAAGGTTTCGTCATCAGCTGCCGCGCGGCGCGCGGGGGAAAGCGCGAGCGCGAGCACGGTGGCGGCCAGTACGGATAGTTGCATCGTGGTCTTCATGGGCTGATCCTCCTTGCAGCTCTTAGGACTCATTGGTTCCGACGCGAGCACTGACAAGAGCTAAGGCAATCGGCTTGCCAACTTGTGGGCTGACACTCGAAAGGAAGAAATGCCGCGGATCGAAGGTTCCCGCGGGCTAAGCCGCACGCGCTGTGGGGCAAGCCCCCCAGCGCGTGTGGGGGATTCGCCGCATCAGCGGCGCGCGTAGGTCATCAGGCAGGGGTGAGCGGCGCGGGCGACGCCGCCCACCTGGCGCGGGCGCGGCACGGCGGCGCTGAAATGCGGCTGTAGGTCGTAGCGATCAATCAATCGCCGCAAGGCGATGCGAATAGCGGAAATCGAAAAGCGCTGCGCCGGACACGAATGGATGCCGTGGCCGAACGTGCTCACCAACTCGCGCGCCGGCAGCGGCACGTCCTTGGCCAAGCGCCGCCCTTCATAGTGCCGCGGGTCGAAGCGATCCAGCCCGCGCGCCGCACTGTTGTTGTTGACTGGCAGCATGGTGGTCAGCATCACGCCGGGCGCCAGCGCATATCGCCCACTCTCGATCTCGATCGTGAGCGGGGACAGTACCCGCCGCAGCGTGATCGAACGCTGCGCCATCCGGATCGACTCGTTGGCGCACTGCTCCAGCAACGTGTCGTCACCGTCACGCACGCGTTCCAGGTACTGCGGGTGCAAGAGCAGATTGACCAGCGTCCATGCCAGCGCTGCGTAGAGATTCGACTGCGCGCCCATGTGCAACACCATGATATCGCGGGCCGCGTTGATCTCGCGCTGACCCGCCGGCAGATCGGCGAATCCGTCGGCGATGCGTTCGAGATAGTCGCCAAGGCGGATGCCGGTGCGCTGCCGCGCCTGCAAGATCTCCGTGAAAATCTCCTCGATGCCGTGCATGGCGCGGCGTTCGCGCGCCTTGCGCGTCGCGAAGGTGACGAACGCTTGCGCCGGGCGCACGAAGGAGTCGCCGGAATCGAGGCGGTCGAAGAGCGGGATCAGCCGATCGAGCGTCGGTGGCGTCGCCGCCTCGCGGCCCGCCCAGCACGACAGCCCGAGCCGATTGCCGAGCCGGCGCATGGTCGCAAAGATCTCGCAGCGGCCGTGCGCGCCCAGTTCCTCGATCTGCGCGCCCACCGCCTCCTCCAGACACCCGAGATAATCCTCGGTCTCTTGTTTGCCGAACAGCGTATGCGGAAAGGTGCGGCGACCGACTAGCAGTTCGAGCGGCAGCTTGCGCTTGAGCACCAACTCGAAGGTAGCCAGCCCGAAGCTCGCCTGGTCTTCGGCGAACGCGTAGAGCTGCTGCACGCCACGGGGCGAGAACACGCAGAACAGGCGATAGCCGAAGACGTCGACAACGAAGGTGTCGCCCAGGCGCGCACGCGTTCGTTGAAAGAACGCGGTCGGGTTGCGCAGCAAGCCGATACCCGCGCCGACCCATGGCAGCGCGGGTAGAGCGGGCAGCGCGCCGGCCACGCGGCGCGGCATCGGCGGCATCGGCGGCATCGGATTGACCTCAGGCAGCGGCGTCAGAAACCAGTCGAACATCACGAGCCGCCGCGCACGGCGCCATTGACCCAATCGCCGTCGCGCTCAATGATCACCGTGAACTCGCTGCGCATCGGGTTCTCTGTGGCGAACCCTACCCCGCGCCCTGCTGGCTTGTCCACTTGTGGCTAGGCACGCGTTGGCTCCGATCACCTCCTCTGGCAGTCGGGGAGCGGGATCGATCCGCCCCGTCTGGGCCTTAACGGCGCAGCGCGCGACGGCAACCAACCGTACTCTTCGAGGTCGTTGCTCCGAATGAGGGCCGTCGAGTAGCCCTCTGCCAAGGCCTGACCTCACATTTTTTCTTCCTCTTCGGCGCCAAAGGGCTTGACTCTCCCGATGCGGCCGTTTAAATACGCCCATCGGCATTCCCGTCAGCAGTGCGACGAATTTGGTCTTGAAGACGGGCCTGAGCGCGGCGTTGATCCCAACTTTTCCATCCCGAACCTGATGCAGACCCAGCAGTTTTAGGCTTGGGCCGCCCACGTGCGTGTGACACGGCAGAAGCATAATCCCGGCCCACGGTCCAAGCGGGAGCCAGTGGCCCCCCGCAAGCGATCGGTTTCGATGCCATCGCCCGCTTCAGGGCGCGCGGCGCGTGGATCGGAGCTGACGACCACGGCGTCGACCTTCGGCGATCTCGGCGAGGCGTTACCGCAGGATATCGCCCGCGGCGAAGAGATCGAGGGCGTCATCTCCATGCTGGGCGAGATGGACGTTGATGCGGTCGAGACCCTCGCCGATGCCGCCGTCCCCAAGGAAACCGAGGAAAAAGAAGAGTGGGGTGAAGAAGAGCGCGAGGAGAAGAGCTACGCCGAGGACACCTCCGATCCCGTTCGCATGTACCTCCAGGAGATGGGGGCGGTTTCGCTGCTCACCCGCGAGCAGGAAGTCGAGATCGCCAAACAAATCGAGACCGGCGAACGCGAAGTGACCGACCAGGTGCTCGCCCTGCAGTTCACGATCAACTATCTGCTGCAGTTCGCCGATCTCATCAAGGCCGGCGAGATGGCCGAGCGCGACCTGCAGGACGAAGAGTCGACCGAAGAAGAGGAAGAAGGCGAAACTCCCGAAGAGCACATCGAGCAACAAGCGAAAAACGAGGGTGCGATCCTCAAGCTGCTCGAGAAGCTACGCCGGTACGTTGCCGATCAGGGCGATGCCGAGGCTGCCGAACGCAAGGCACGCCACATGCCACGCCACAAGCAGGTCGAACGAAAGCTCAAGCAAGCGACTCAGCGTGTGCGCCAGACGCTCGATCAGCTCCAGATCGGCCGCCATCACATCAACACCATCGTCGAGCGGTTGCGCAAAGGGGCCATCTTCATTCGCCAACAGCATGAGGTGATTCGGCGCTACGAGCATCGTCTGCGCCGGCCCGCCACCGAAGTGCTCAAGATCGGCACCCGTCTCAGAGCGGAAGATGGACGGTCGGTGGCCAGCGCCAGCCGCCAGCTACGGCTGCAGCCCGACGACGCTCGGCGGGTGGTCGACGAGATCCGCACCGCACGCCGCCACATCGGCGAAGCGGAACGCGAAGTGAGCATGGACGAAGACGAACTCAACCGCGTCCTCTCCGTCGTCCGCGCCGGCGAGAACAAGGCGCAGGATGGCAAGAAGAAACTGATCGAAGCCAATCTCCGCCTCGTGGTCAGCATCGCGAAGCGGTATACCAATCGCGGCCTCGGCTTCCTCGACCTGGTGCAAGAGGGCAACATCGGTCTGATGCGCGCGGTAGAGAAGTTCGAGTACCAGCGCGGTTACAAGTTCTCGACCTACGCCACGTGGTGGATTCGGCAGTCGGTCAGTCGCGCCATCGCCGATCAGGCCCGCACGATTCGGATTCCCGTGCACATGATCGAGACCATCAACAAGGTGGTCCGCTCATCGCGCTACCTGGTGCAACAGCTCGGTCGCGAACCGACCCCCGAGGAAATCGCGGCCAAGATGGAGATGCCGCTCGACAAGGTCCGCAAGGTGCTCCGCATCGTCAAGGAGCCGGTCTCCTTGGAGACGCCCATCGGCGACGAAGAGGAGAGTTCGCTGGGCGACTTTGTTGAGGATCGCCAAACCGTGTCGCCGTCCGACGCGGCGGTGTACACCAGCCTGGAAGAGCAGACGCGCAAGGTGTTGGCGACGCTGACCCCGCGTGAAGAGCAGATTCTCCGCATGCGCTTCGGCATCGGAGAGAAGTCGGATTACACCCTGGAGGAGGTGGGCCAACGATTTGCGGTGACGCGCGAACGCATCCGGCAGATCGAGGCCAAGGCGCTGCGCAAGCTGCGCCACCCCAGCCGGGCGAAGAGTATCGAGGCGTTTGTCGGCAATTGAGCCGTCAAATCGAGCCTCGTGTGGAGGTAGTATGATGATCAAACAAAATCTCGAGAAGGAGCTGCGCAACTGGCGCGAAGCTCGAGCCCGCAAACAGAGCGGGCGGCAAACGCCGACCGATCGGCGTACGTTGCGGGTGAATGGGCAGGAGGTGGTGGTGGTTACGAAGCCTAAGCGGGCTCTCGCCTAACACGCTTCACGGCCGTCTACCGGCCGGACACTTCCTGATACACGCTTCGCTCCAAACAACTCGCGGTGGCTACCGCCCCGCAGCCGGTGAGGTTTGCCTGCACCGTGTCCTTGGTTGACTGGTTTGGCTTCACCCACTAGACGATGGCAAGCTGGCATGAGTTCCCGACCCTTTCGCTTGTTCACCGCGGCGCTCCTCGGCACGCTCACACTGCCTGCCGCACCGCTGTCGGCGCGACAGCTCAACTGCGCGGCCGTGCGCGCGGCGCTGAACGCCGGCAAGGCTCCGGCCGACGTGGCCATGCAGTTCCACACCTCGACACGCCGGGTCTTCGAGTGCAAGACCGGCAAGGATCAACATCACCACCGTACGCCCGGGAGCGCCCATGGGCCTCATGGTCGGTCCCTGGTGCGCCCAACTCACACGCCAATTCCGGAACGTGATCAGGCCACGCCGCTGGTGCCAACCCCCGAATCGCCGCGACGTGGCGCGCGCGGCTGAGTCGCAACGCCACGCCACTCCCCGCGGCTTGCCTCGGCTAGCACGCGTCGGTAACGTGAATTCGAATGATAGGGCGAGGCATTGCTGTGTGCGTGGCTCTCGCACTGATCCTCACCGCGCCCGAGGCGGCGCGCGCCGGGGGAACACGTTACGTACTCGGCCCCGGTAGTTCGATTACCGCGACCTGTCGGGGCTGTGTCGACCCACCGCCCCCGGCGCAACCGTTGACCGGTTCCTTCGACCTGGAGCCCCTGCCGCTCCCCGGCAACTCCGACGTCGCGGCCGTCACCGGCTTTGACGCGCATGCCGAATCCTTCACCCTCGCCGGTTCAGGATTTCTGCAGCGGAAGAGCGCGGAGACTCGCCTGGTGGTCGACGCACGGATCAACGATACGACCGTGGTCCTGATCAGCGGGCGACGGCAAGACATCCATCTCCCCCGTTTCACCGTGATACTCAGCTCGTCGAACTCTCAGTCTATCGGCTACCTCGTGGTGCTGGTGGCGCAGCCCGCCGGTGCCGATCAGCACGACAGCGACGGTGACGGCATTGGCGACACGGTCGACAACTGCCGCCACACACCAAATTTCGATCAACACGACGCGGACGGTGATGGGGTCGGCGACGCCTGCGATCAGTGCGGGGCGACGACCGCCGATCAACCGGTCGGCGACGATGGCTGCAATCTCACCCGCCGCTGCCCGTGCCAAGGCCCACGCAGCGGCGGGGAATGGTCAGGACAGGGCACATACGTGCGGTGTGTCGCGCGCGCGCTGCGCGAATTGCGACGCAGCGGAAAAATCTCGGCACGCGAAATGGTGGATTTGATTCAGCAGGCGTTGCGCTCCGGCTGCGGCCGCACGGCGCTGGCCTGTCGATAGCGGGGCTACGTTTACTTCTTGGTGCTGACCTTGCCGCCGTAGCCGCGCGTCGATTCCACCGCCCACTGCGTGGAACTGTTCAGATATGACAGGATGCCCGCCGCGTCGAAGTAGCGATAGCACCAAATGCTCGCGGCACCGAGAATCAGACCGTAGATAAACTCCCTCATTGGGGTCGTCCTTCTGCCCGCATCCTACTCAGCCGCGGACGGCTGGTCAAAACGTTTCGGCGGGTTACGGGAGCTGCACGACCGCGGAGCGGCCACCTTCGAGATACGGCTCGTTGGCGGACACCGAGCGGCTGCCTAGCGCATCAAAGCGATCGATCACCAGCCCGATCACCGGCACATCAACCCCACGGACAACCAAGTGCGCCGTGTCGGTGCCAAGGCTGCTCCGGCGCAGCGTGCTGATCTTGCTGAAGCGCTTGCGCAACGTGCAATCGAGTGTGGCATTCGCCGACAGGGTCTCCTCAAACTCGTTGATCATCTTCAAGGTGACGCTGGTTGTCGTGCCGCCGAACAGCACATTCTCGGTACACGGCACGAGAATCAGTTCGCTATCGGCGTCAGCCAGGCTGGCCGCGCTCGTCGCCAGCACACTGAAGTGCAGCCGGTCGGGGCACTGTTCGTACTCCTCGCCGTCGAGGTGGAACGTGCCGCCGAAATCCCCTGGCGTCAGGCGGCGGAAACCAATGGCGGTGTAGCCGACGGCTTCGGCCGGTGAGGACGACCGCGACACCAGCGCGCGGCCTTGCAACGCATTGTGCGACCTGAGGTCTGCGTTGCGGGGCTCGACATTGCACTTCAGCTCGCCACTGCCGACGAACGGCGGCGCCGCGGCGGAGATCAAGAACGGCCGATAGCCCTGGCTCGCCATCCACGACACGGGTTGGTTCGCAGTAAGTGAGAAGCCAAAGTCGGTCTCGTTGCAGCTGACGCTGTCGATGAATACGCAGTGGACGAGTACCGCGCTGCCAGTGAGATTGACGATTTCGATGCGGGTGTCGCGCGGCAATCCGCCAGCGTCGGCTTCGATCAACGGATAGACGAGCAACGCCGATGGCAGCTTCTGCGCCGGTCCGGTGCCGGTGGCCACCGCCAATCCGATCGACGTTAACCCAGGAACGGTCGTCGGGGTTGGGATGGTCGCCGGGTCGATGGTGGGAGTCGGAGTCGACGTGGGACGCCGTGTTCGCGTGCTCGTCGGTGTTCCGCTCTGCGTGCGTGTTCCGGTCTGCGTCCGGGTGGAGGTTACGGTTGGCGTTGTTGACAGTGTTCGGGTTGGCCGCGGAGTGAAGGTGCTCGTCGCCGTCAGCGTGGGCCGCCGGGTCAACGTCGCAGTGGGTGTCAGGCTCGGGCGCCGTGTCAATGTCGCGGTGGCGGTGAGCGTCGGAATCCTGGTGTTGCTCGGCGTTGGCGTCAGGCTGGGCGTGCGAGTCGGCGGGCGAGTGGCCGTCGTCGTGAAGACCGCGGTTGGACGGCGCGTCAATGTAGCGGTGGCAGGCGCGACGCCGGTAAGTGGCACCGGTGAACTGGATCCGAGCATGGCGCTGAGTTGCTGCAAGAACGCCAGCAGCGCAGCCGCGAGAAATTCGCCGAAGGAGCCCATACACGCTTACGGGAACGTCACCGTGGCCGAGCGCCCGCCTTCGAACGACGGATCGTTGCCCGCCGTCAGGCGAGCGCTGCCAAAAGTGAAATCATCGATCGCCAAGCCCACCAGGGAAAAACTGCTACCCCGCACGATGAGATGCGCCGTATCGCTCCCGAGGATGCTGCGATCAAGGGTGCCACTGATATCGGCGAGACTCAGACGCTTGAAACACTTGAATTTGGTCGCCGACGAGAAGGCCTGCTCGAACTCATTGATGATGGTGAACTGCACGTTGGGCTGCGTCGGGACTTGGTTGAGCAGATCCTCGGTACACGGCACCAGCACGACCTGGCTCTCCGATACCCCGGACTGCTCGGCTAGCAGAGTGAAGTGCAACTTGTCGGGGCACTGCTCGTAGGTGACTCCGTCGAGGGGAATACTGCCGGTGTAGTCGCCGTCGACCAAGCGGCGGAATGCGATACCGCTGTACCCGATGGTGCGGCCGTTGTTAGCGAAAACGATGGCGCGTCCTTGCAGCGCGTTGTGAAACTCAACTTCCGGGCGCGGTGCGATTACCGCACACTTCAACTCGCCTTCGCCAAAGAATGGCGGCACGCGGCTGAAGGTCGTGACATCGCTGAACCCTTTGCTCGCCAGCCACGAAACCGGCTGGAACGGGCTCATGCTGAGAAAGAAGCCGATCTCGTTGCAACTGTGGTCCGACGCGTCGCCGGAAACGTAGAAGCATTGCAGATCAATCGCCTGGTCGGTCAAATTCAGCAGCTCGATGCGTGTATCTTGAGTAGTCGGGATGACCTTGATGAAGGGGAGGACCACAAGCGCCGACGGCAGCTTCTGCGCCGGCGGGCCGGCCACCGCCTGTGTGGCCCCGAGCACCATCCCTAGCCCCAGCAACAATCGCGCAAGTCGCATCGTCTTCTGCCAATCCCGCGTTACCAAACCCGGCACCAACCCAGGCGAGCGCGCATCGTAAACGGCGCCGGGATGTAAATCAACCTAAAAACCGGACGCCGCACGAAATTCCGCGTTCCGCTTGGCGTTTTGCTGCATGCTCGCTATCGTACCGGGGTGGCGGACGAAGCGCGATTCTGTCAGCACTGCGGCGGCGCGTTACATCGGCGAGCCCTCGATACCCGCCAAGCATGCCCGGCATGCGGCCGAGTCAGCTATCGCAATCCCGCGGTCGGCGTCGCGGTCGTTGTGATGGAATCGGGACGGTTGCTGCTCGGGCGACGCCGGCGCGGACCCTACGCTGGACTGTGGTGCATCCCCTGCGGTTACGTCGAGTGGGACGAAGACATTCGCGACGCCGCGCGCCGCGAGTTTCTCGAAGAGACCGGTCTCGAAGTCGATCTCGGCGAGATCTGCGCCGTGCACTCGAACTTTCACGATCGCGCCCGCCAGACTGTCGGCGTCTGGTTCTGGGGCACGATTCGCGGCGGACGCCTGGCGGCGGCTGACGATCTCGACGAGGCGGCGTTCTTCGCGCTTGACGCGGCGCCGCGATTGGCGTTTCCCACCGATGGGGTGGTGATCGACACGCTGCGAAAGAAGTGAAGACCAGCGGTCGCGCTGGCTGCGGCTGAAACGCGCGCTCCACCGCGAGTTCACCTTGACTTTGCGGCGCCTTTCGGGGCAGATAATCGGCGATTGTCCCGGCACGTCCTGGCACCACCGCGACGTCCCTAGGGCAATACATCCGACACCAATCACGGTTTACTTTAAGGAGGAACAAAGATGGCGCGTTTGCTCGAAGGGAAGGTTGCGATCATCACCGGTGCGGGCCGCGGGATCGGTCGTGAGGAGGCACTGACGATGGCGCGACACGGCACCAAGGTCGTCGTCAACGATCTCGGCGGCGGGTTCGACGGCAGCGGGGCCAGCACCGGTCCGGCGCAAGATGTCGTAAACGAGATCAAGAAGATGGGCGGCGACGCGGTGGCCAATGGCGAAAGCGTCACCGATTTCAAAGGCGCGAAGCGCATCGTCCAATGCGCGATCGACACCTTCGGCAAGCTGAACATCGTCGTCAACAACGCCGGCATCCTGCGCGACCGCATGATCTTCAACATGGCCGAGGAGGATTGGGACGCGGTCATCGCTGTGCACCTCAAGGGTTCGTTCAACATGGCGCGGCATGCGTGCGAGTACTGGCGAGAGGAGCACAAGAAAGGCAACATCCTCAACGGTCGCGTCATCAATACCGCGTCCGACGCGGGACTGCTCGGCAACCTTGGCCAGGGGAACTACGGTTCAGCCAAGGCCGCACTGGCAGCGATGGCGATCATCATCGACAAAGAAATGGCCAAGTATGGCGTGACCGCGAATGCTATCGCGCCGATCGCTCGCACCCGGCTGACGGTTGATGCGACTCCCTCGACGGCGGCGATCATGGGCCGCGAAGTCAAGGAAGGCGAGTTCGACGCCTTCGGACCGCAGCACATCTCTCCGCTGGTAGCCTGGTTGGCCAGTGACGATGCGAAGGATGTGCACGGCGAAGTGTTCCGCGTCGGCGCCGGCACCGTCTGGCTCATGCAAGGCTGGCACGCCGTCGGAAAAGTATCGAAGCGCGCTGTTTGGGACGCTGCGGAGCTGGGAAGCGCCCTGAAGACAGAGTTAGGGAAGGGCGCGACCGCGAAGGAAGACATGACCGCCATGCTGATGACCGCGATGCAGGGGTGAAAGACAAGGTAGACGGTAGGCAGAGGGCGGTAGGCAGCAAGAGTCGAAGAGCGGCTTTGCCAGCCACTGCCTACTGTCTACTGCCCTCTGCGTACTACTCATGTCCTACCGCAACATTCTCTTCATCTGTCACGCCAACACCAGCCGCAGCATCATCGCGGAGGCGTTGCTCAAGAAGATGATCGCCGAGCGCGCGCTGCACGACCACCTGTCGGTGGAGTCGGGCGGCATCGCAGCCTACGCGCGCGACGGTGCACTGGTGTCGATGGACGCGCGCCTCGTTCTGCGTGACGAAGGCATTCACATCGCCCCCGAGTCGGTCTCCACCGATCTCAAGCGCAATCGTCACATGGTCGCCGATGCCGACCTCATCCTGGCGATGACGCAGGAACAGGTTCGCATGATTCGCGACGCCTTTCCCGAAGCCGACGGCAAAGCGGTGTTCACGCTCAAGGAGTTTGCCGGCGGTCAGGGCGACATCGAAGATCCCGCCGGCCGCGATGAAGATTTCTTCGCCGCCTGCCGCGACGAGATCAAGCGCTGCCTCGAGCAAGCCATCGAGCGGCTCGCGCCGCGTTGAGATCAGCCACCTCGCGTCATCTCGATATCTCGTCGATAGCCTCCCGCCGTGGACGGGAAGTCCCGCGATGCGCTATCGTCGTGCATGTCCTCGGTGCTGAAGTGTGCCGTGTACCTGCCCAACTTCGGCGCGCTCGGCTCAGCCCGAACCCTCGCGCAACTGGCCGCGGAGGCGGAAGCGGCGGGCTGGGACGGCTTCTTCATCTGGGATCACATCGCGCGCCCTATCGCGATCGACATGGTCGATCCGTGGGTCGCCCTCGCCGCAATCGCCATGCGCACCACCACCATCCGCATCGGTGCGCTGGTGACGCCGCTGCCGCGCCGCCGCCCCTGGAAGCTGGCGCGCGAAACCAGTTCGCTCGATCACCTCTCCGGCGGACGACTCGTCGTCGGTGTCGGCAGCGGCAGCTCGGGCGGGCGCGCGGTGGAATGGAGAAGCTTTGGCGAGGAGTGGAATGGAGAAGCTTTGGCGAGGAGATGAACGACAATGCGCGCGGCGCGATGGTCGATGAAGCGTTGGCGGTCCTCACCGGATTGTGGAGCGGCCAGCCGTTCAGCTTCGATGGCGCCTACTATCGCGTGACCGAGGCGCAGTTTCTTCCGCCCCCACTGCAGTCGCCGCGCATCCCGATCTGGATCGCGGGCAATTGGCCGAACCGGCCACCGATGCGCCGCGCGGCACGCTGGGACGGCGTATTCCCTTGGTTTGGACGTGAGGGCGAAAGCATCGCGCAGCTCAAAGCGGTCATCGACTACACATGCGCGCATCGCCACAGCGAAGCGCCCTTCGATGTCGTCTACCCAACGGCGCCGCTCGCTCGCCATGATCGGGCCGGCGCGGCGGCGGCCCTCGCTTCATTCGCCGATGCGGGCGCGACCTGGTGGCTTGAGCGCATCGAACCCGGTTACTTTGGTGGCACATGGCAGGGCCCATGGCCGTTCGAAGCGATGCGCGATCACATTCGCGGCGGCCCACCGAGAGAGTGAGATCAATGGACACATTCACAAGCAAGGTTGCGATCATCACCGGCGGTGCCTCCGGCATCGGCCAGGCGCTCGGCGCCGCGTTGGTGCTACGCGGCGCCCGGGTCGTGCTGGCGGATGTGAACGGCGACGGCGCGCGAGTGGCGGCGGCCGCGCTCGCAGCGGGCGCCGCCACCAGCGCAACGCTGGACGTCACCGACGCGGCCAGCGTCGAGCGTGTGATCAACGAGACGGCCTCGACGCTGGGCCGTCTCGACTATCTCTTCAACAACGCCGGCATCGCCACTATGGGCGACGCGCGTCACATGACGCTCGCGGACTGGAATCGACTCGTCGATGTGAACCTTCGCGGCGTCATCCACGGTGTCGTCGCCGCCTATCCGCTGATGATCCGACAAGGGTTCGGACACATCGTGAATACGGCGTCGCTCGCGGGTCTGGTGCCGCCGCCAGGCGCCACCGGCTACGCAATGACCAAGCACGCCGTGGTCGGCCTGTCGTTGGCGTTGCGCGGTGAGGCCGCCGCATACGGCGTGCGCGTCAGCGCCGTCTGTCCAGGCGTCATCGACACACCGATCAAAGATCACATGCAGTGGCTCAACACCACCCGCGACGCGGTGCTCAACGACATCCCGATACGATTGTATGCGCCCGACGCCTGCGCCCGCGACATCGTGAATGGCGTGGCACGCAATCGGGCGATCATCGTCGTCACCGTCCACGCGAAGATCGCCTGGTTGCTCTATCGCCTGGCGCCGCGGCTGATGCTGCGCGTCGGGCAAACGCTGGCGCAGCGCAGCGCGCTGCTCAAGCGATGAGCCGTTCTCGATACAGGAGCGCACCCGATGCCCACAGCTAGCGACGTTCATCCCCAGCAAGGCCGTCCGCTCACCAGCGACGACATCCTGCGCAACGCCGCCGCGCTCGCGCCGTGGCTACACGAGCGCGCCGACGCCATCGAATCGGCGCGTCGGTTACCGGATGACGTGGTCGCGCGGATGCGTGATGCCGGCATGTTCCGACTCACCATGCCGCGCATCTGGGGTGGACCGGAAATGACTCCGATGCAGCAGAACGAAGTGATCGAGACCCTGTCGCGCGCTGACGCATCGGTCGGCTGGTGCACGATGATCGGCTGCGACTCGGGGATCTACTCAGGCTACCTCGACGACACGGTCGCGCGCGCGATGTACCCGCGCCTCGACATGGTGCAGGCCGGCTGGGTCTACCCGGTCGGGCAAGCGCATCGTGTGCGCGGCGGATTCAAGGTGACGGGCAACTGGATGTTCGGCAGCGGCTGCACCCACTGCGACTGGCTCGCGGGCGGCTGTGTGGTGTTCGAGGATGGCGCGCCCCTGATGCGTCCCGACGGCCTGCCGGAGTGGCGCATCGTCATCGCCCAGCCCTCACAGTACGAGATCCTCGACACCTGGTTCACCACAGGACTCAGCGGCAGCGGCAGCAACGACTACCGTTGCAGCGATCTCTTCGTTCCCGAAGAACACTCCTTCAGCTTTTTCGAACCGAAGCGCGCGGGCATTCTGTGGAAGCGGGCCGACACGTTACTGCGCAAGATGTCGGCAATCCCGCTCGGCATCGCCCGCGCCGCCATCGACACGGTCGTCGACATCGTCGCTGAGAAAGTGGAGTTGCCGTCCTTCAAGCGCTACCGCGACCTTCCGAGAGTGCAGTCCGCTGTCGCCGAGGCGGAGAGTCTCTACGGCGCGGCCCGCGCCTACGTCTACGACTCGCTCGCCACGCAATGGGCGAAACTCGAAGCCGATGCGGAGCTGACCAAGGCCGAGCGCGCCAATGTCTGGTTGTCGCGCACCAACGCGTTCCAATCGGCGCGCCGCATCGTCCAAGCGATGTACGACACCATTGGGGGCAGCGCGATCTACAGCCGCAAGAGTCCGCTCGATCGTCACCTGCGCGATATCGAAACCATCTGCCAGCACATCGTCGGACAGACGAAGGGCTGGGAAGCCGTCGGCGGCATGCTGCTCGATGCGGAGCAAGCCGCGCCCAATCCGTTTCTATAAGGTGACGAAGATGATCGACGTCCCGGTTCTCATCGCCGGTGGTGGTCCGGTTGGTCTCGTGCTCGCGCACGAGCTGCGCTATCGCGGCATCCGCGCTCTGCTCGTCGAACGCAATCCGACCACGACGCGGCATCCGAAGATGGACGTCACCAACGGGCGCAGCCTCGAGCATTTCCGCCGCTTGGGGATCGCACCTGCCGTCCGTGCCGCCGCCGTGCCTGAAGACCATCCGATGGATGTCATTTGGGTCACGCGTGCCGCCGAGTACGAAGTGGCGCGCTTCGCGTATCCATCGGTGATCGAAACGCGCGAGATCATCCGTCGCACCAACGACGGCTCGCTGCCGCTCGAACCGTACATGCGTATCTCGCAAGTTGTGCTCGAACCGGTGCTGAAGGAGCTGCTCGAACGCGATGCATCCGAGATCGAACTGCGCTTCGGTTGGGGGTTGGAATCATTCACGCAAGACGCTGGCGGCGTTACGGCGGTGATTCGCGAGACCGCGACGGGCCGCACCGAAACCGTGCGCTGCGCGTACCTGGCCGGGTGCGACGGCGGCGGCAGCACCGCCCGCAAACAGCTCGGCATCCAACTCGAAGGCCAATCGCGCGTCGCCGAACTCTTCATGATTCATTTCCGTTCGCGCGCGCTCGACGTGCTGCAGAAGTTTGGCGTGTCGTGGCACGTCCAGTCGCCCATCGGCGGCACGCTGATCGCGCAAGACGATCGCGAGATCTGGACCCTGCACACGCCGTTGCCGCCGGGAGTTGACGCCGCCGCGGTCGACCCGCGGGCGTTGCTCTTTCAATGCCTCGGCGCGGCAATCGATTGCGAGATCCTGGTGGCGAACATGTGGACGCCGCATCTACTGGTCGCCGAGCAGTACGGCGCCGGCCGCGTGTGGCTGGCCGGCGATGCAGTGCATCAGTACATCCCGACCGGCGGTTACGGCATGAATACCGGCGTCGGCGACGCCGTCGATCTCGGCTGGAAGCTCGCCGCACAATTGCAAGGCTGGGGTGGCCCGCGGTTGCTGGAGAGCTACGAAGCCGAACGGCGGCCGATCGGGCTGCGCAATCGCGAAGCGTCACAGCGCCACATGGGCGTGCGTCTGAAGATCCTGTTCGACCACTACGATCCGTCCGCACACGAAGAGTCGCCAGCGGGTGCGGCCGCGCGCCGCGCGCTGGGAGAAGGCATCCTCGCGCTCGGCAACGCCGAGAACGAGAGCCTCGGCATCGAAATCGGCTATCGCTACGAGCACTCGCCAATCATCTGTGGTGAGGACGGCGAAGCGCCGCCGGCCGATCCGCTGCGCTACACGCCGTCGACATGGCCGGGCGTGCGCGCGCCGAGCGTGTTCCTCGCCGATGGCAGCGCGCTGTTCGATCGCTTCGGACCCGGATTTACGCTTGTGCGGTTCGCGGACTGTCCGACCGAGGCATTCGAGCGGGCCGCGCGCGAGCGCGGTGTGCCGCTGCACGTACTCGACGTGCGCGAGCCACGCGTGCAAGCGATCTATCAACGCGCCCTGGTGTTGGTGCGCCCAGATCTACACATTGCGTGGCGCGGCGATGCGGCGCCGGGTGACGCCGCTTTAATCATTGATCGAGCGCGCGGCGCGGCGTAGTGAGAAGGCCAGGCAATACGATATTCGAAGGAGGGGAGATCATGGCGCAGCGAATTCTGAGTTGGCTTCTGGCGTTGCTGTTTGTCGCGTCCGGCGCACCCAAGATCATCGGCGTCGCGCAGGTGGCCGCTGGGTTCGAGCACATGGGTTACTCGGCGAATTTCCGGCTACTGATCGGCGTCCTCGAGATCGCGGGCGGTGTGGCGCTGCTGGTGCCGCCGGTTGCGCGCTACGGGAACGCCTTGCTCGTCGCCATCATGCTCGGGGCGACGTGGAGCGTCCTGAGCGTTGGCGAGGCGGTGGCGCCACCGCTCATCGTCGGCGCGCTGCTGGTCGTGCTGGCGATCCTGCGCGAGCGGGGCTCCGCGCCCACGCGAGTCGGCGACAGCGGCTGACGCGGCGGTTTCTCGCGGGGACAACGAATGGACGCTGACCTTTGCTGCCGAACGCTCACCGACACCGCGCGCATGCTGCGACGACGGGAGATCTCACCCGTCGAGTTGACGCGCGCGGTGCTGGCGCGCATCGAGCGTCTGGACCCGCCCCTGCACAGCTACATTACGATCACCGCGGACCGCGCGCTCGACCACGCACAAAAGGCAGAGCGCGAGTTGTCCGCGGGAACCGATCGCGGCCCGCTCCACGGCGTACCGATCGCCGTGAAGGATCTGATGTTCATCCGTGGCGTACGGACAACCTGCGCGTCGCGCGTGCTCGACGACTTCGTCCCCTACTACGACGCGACCGTCGTCGAACGCCTCGAAGCCGCCGGCGCGGTCATCCTCGGCAAACTCAACCTGACTGAGTTCGCGATGAGCGGCTACGCGCGGTCGCTGCCGATCCCGCTCAACCCATGGGACAAGACCCGCAGCCCGGGGGGCTCGTCGAGCGGTTCGGGCGTCGCAACGGCGGTCGGCTTGTGCTTCGCGTCGCTCGGAACCGACACCGGTGGATCAATCCGCGGTCCATCGGCGTGGTGCGGCGTGGTCGGACTCAAGCCCACCTACGGGCGGGTCAGCCGCTACGGCGTCTTTCCGCTCGGCATGACGCTCGATCACGTAGGGCCGATGACCCGCAGCGTCGCCGACGCGGCCGCGATGCTCGACGTGATGGCCGGGCGCGACCCCCACGACCCAACTTCGCTCGATGCCCCCGCCCCGCAATGCAGCGCCGCGCTGACGCGCGGCGTGCGTGGCGTGCGCATCGGCGTCGACGAACACTTCGCGCGCGACTTCTCACACCCCGATGTCAGTGCAGCGCTCTTCGCGGCGCTCGAAGTCCTGAAACAGCAGGGTGCCGAACTGATCGCAGTATCCCTGCCCGATGTCGGCGAGCTGCTCGAAGAATGGTTCGTCATCTGTGCCGCTGAAGCGGTGGTCGGACACGCAGCCACCTATCCGTCGCGGGCGGATGCGTACGGTCCGAGCTTTCGTTCGTTCCTCGACTACGGCGCGGGCTTGCGGGCCCAGGACTACGCCCGCGCGCACGTGCGGCGGGTCGAGTTCGCGCGCCGCTTTCAGGCCATCTTCGAGGCGGCCGATGTGTTCGCCTGTCCCGGCATGTTCATGCAAGCGCCACCGGCGGACGCGGTCGATCCTTACGGTCCCATCACTCCGGCGCTCGCGCCATTCCTTCGCTACACCGCCCCGTTCAATTTCAGCGGCAATCCGACGCTGTCGGTACCCGCGGGTTTCAGTGATGACGGCTTGCCCCACGGCATCCAACTCGTCGGCCCATTGCTCGGCGAGGCGGCCCTCTGCCAGGTTGGTCACGCCTACGAGCAAGCCACCCAGTGGCACCATCGCCGACCGCCGATCGGGTGAGCAGCGTCGGGAAGGCCACCGCACTCATAAGCGTCGCAGTCGTCGCATCAGTTCAGCGAGACGCCAGAGGCCGCGGACGTTGTCGCCGGTGAAGCTGGCGCCGGCGTTGGCGATGATGAAGTGACCGCAGCCGGCGTCGACCAATGGCGCCACCTCGTCGCAGATCTGTTGCGCGCTGCCGGCATACATCAGCGTCAGCAGCAACTCGGGAATCATCATCGCCACCGCGCGGTCGATCTCGACATCGCTGATACGCGTCGGCACGATGTCGAGAAAACCGCGATGCGCGTCACCAAGCGGATGCGTGAGCCCGTGCGCACGCCACACGTCAGCCGGAACGCCGAGGGTCAAGGTTGCACAGAAGCGACTCTTCATGGCTCGCTCGAGCACCTGCTCGCGACTCTCACCGAGCGCGACCAGCATCGTATGTGTCGCGCTGAAACCATCCATGCGCCGGCCGGCCTTGTCGGCCGCGCTCCGAATGACAGCCAGGCGGTTGCGGTATTCCACCGCGGACACCTTCTGACCCGGTAGCCAGCCGTCGCCGAAACGTCCGGCGAGCCGCAGCATGCGCGGAAAGTGTGCGGCGACGAATAGCCGCGGCGGCTTGCCGTTGTAGAGCGGCAAACGGAACACGGCATCGCGCAGCCGCCAAAATCGTCCATCGTAACTGATCGGCTCGCCGCCGCTGTTCCATAACAACCGAATGATGGTGAGCGCTTCTTCGAGACGGGCAACGTTGTCGGCATATGGCAGACCATACGGCTCGGTGTTCTCACGGATGCCGTTGCCGATGCCGAGAATCGCGCGACCCTTCGAGATGTGGTCGAGCGTGACGAACGACTGCGCCAGCGACATCGGGTGTCGTCGAATGCTTTCGGTGACCGACGTCCCGACGTCGACACCGCGTATGCGCGTCGCGGTGACGGCGAGCAACTGCAGCGGATCGAAGAGCGCGTCGAGCGACGGCACCACGCGCGCGGCCGGTGTGATCTCCGGGCGCCACACCTGCGCCGGTGTAAAACTCATGAAGTGATCCGGGAGCCACACCGCCGACGCGCCCATCCATCGCGCCAGCCGCAGGTTGACGCGCGACAGCCACAGCGGATGCACGCAGGCGTCTTGATAGCCAACCGTTACTCGTCCCATGCTCTACCCTCCACGCCGGTTCCTTCGCTCCGACCTAGCACGCGTCGCGACCCGAAATCACTCTTCGCTTGCAACCGGGCTCTGTGAGTTGGAGAACAGCGGGCGCAGGAGGAGACGATGGCGTATCGAGTGATTCAATGGGCGACGGGCAACGTAGGACGGATCGCGGTGCAGGGCGTGTTGTCGCATCCGCAACTCGAATTGGTCGGCGCCTGGGTGCATAGCGCGGAGAAAGCCGGACACGATGTCGGCGAGCTGTGCGGACTCGATCGGTTAGGCATCGCGGCGACGGCGAGCGTAGACGAGATCCTCGCGATGCCGGCCGACTGCGTGGTGTACAGCCCGCTGTTGCCGCAGCTCGACGAGGTCGTGCGCTTGCTCGAGTCGGGGAAGAACGTGGTCACACCGGTTGGATGGTTCTATCCATTCAAGACACCCGGTGTCGCAGAATTGGAAGCCGCGTGCCGCAAGGGCGGCGTCTCGCTCCACGGTACCGGCATTCACCCCGGCGGCATCACCGAGCTGCTTCCACTCACCGTGTCGTCGCTGTGCCGCAACGTGCGCCACGTGCGAGCGGAAGAGTTTTCTGACATCCGTGTGTACCGCGCGGAACTGGTGGTGCGCGAGATCATGCTGTTCGGCAAACACCCGGACGAGGCGCAGGCGAGTCCGATGCTCGATCTACTCGGATTCGGCTTCGGCCAATCGATCGATATGCTCGCCGCGGGACTCGGCCTGCAGCTCGACGAACGCAAGGGTGGCACGCACGAAATGGCGGTGGCCACCGCGCCGATCGACACCCCGATCGGCGTCCTCGATCGCGGCACCATCGCCGCGCAACGGTTCACCTGGCAAGGACTCGTGGGCGGCACACCGGTCATCACCGTACGGGTCAATTGGCTGATGGGCGAGCAGCATCTCGATCCGCCATGGACAATCGGTGGCGAGCGCTTCGAGGTTGAGGTCGAAGGCGATCCCTCCATCCACGTGACCTTCCGCGGCTTGCAGCCGCCGTTCGAGACTGCGGACCTCGACCGCAACCCGGGAATCGTCGCGACGGCGATGCACTGTGTGAACTCGATCCCCTACGTCTGCGAAGCACCGCCGGGAATTCGCACCTACCTCGACATGCCGCTGATCAGCGGCCGCGCCGACACCACTTTGCGGCGGTGATTCGCCAACCCGGGTGGAGGAGGTGTGTTCTATGCCGCGGCATGCGTGCGCCTTGCTCCCGTGCTCTCGGCGATGTACGACGCGGCATGACCAACGCAACGATCACGCTGCTCACCGAGGATACCGACGTTGCGCTTGCCGCGCAGGTGAGTGGCGATGATCTCTGGCTGGCGGGACCCGAGCTGATGCGCGCGACGGGCTGGACGCTCACGCGTGACGGCTTTTGCCGCGGCTCACTCTGCGTGCCGATTCCACCGGGACGGGAGGCCGAGTTCGCGCGCTCCGACGGCAGCGTGAACCTCGCCGCACTTGCGCGGCACATGGGCCAAGTGTTGGTTCACGACGACAGCGCGACCGTTTGGGTGCTCGATGCCAGCACGGCCGCTCGCAGTGCGGCGCGTACGTCGTTGGAGGCGCCGGACTTCACGTTGCCCGACCTCGGCGGTCGCATGCACTCGCTGCACGAGCATCGCGGCAAGAAAGTTCTGCTCGCCTCTTGGGCCTCCTGGTGAGGTTGCCGCATGGACCTGCCGGTCTGGCAGGCACTCTACACTGAACTCGCGCCGCGCAACTTCGTCGTGATTACGGTCGCCATGGACACCGGCGGTGCGGCCGATGCCGCTCAATGGATCGAGCCAGCCGCGCCGACGCATCCGAGTCTGATTGACGTGCACCACCGCGTCGCCGAGTTGTACGACTGGGTCAACGTTCCATCGATTGCGTGGATCGATGAAGCGGGTCATATCGTACGACCCAACGACCCCGGATTCGCCGGCGAATTTTTCCGCGGCATGATGGAACCCGACTTCGACTTCCCAGCGATGCTCGCCGAGCATCAACGCCACCAACAACGCTACCTCGCGGCCGTGCGCGACTGGGTCGAGCGCGGTCCCGCGTGTCCCTACGCGCTCACACCAGAGCAAGTGCGTGAGCGCTTGGCCGGACCGAATCCCGACCACGCGCGCGCCGCCGCGTACTTCCGCCTCGGGACTTTCCTGCAACAGCACGAACGCGGCGACGCCGCGCAGGCTGCGTTCGCACAAGCCAAGGCGCTGCGCCCCGAAAGTTGGAACTACAAACGCCAAGCTTGGCACCTCGAAGAGATCGGTAAATCCGGCGGCCCCGAGTTCTGGGCCGAAGTGAAAGCGCTCGGCGACCGTCCGTACTATCCGCGCTCGGAACTGTGAATCGTCTCCCTCATGGTCTCTTCGATGCGCGATAGGCATCGATCACCGACCACAGCGCGATCACCAGGAACGGCAGCGAGGCGACCAGCACGTTGTGCAGCCCTGGCGTCGGATCGCTCAGATCAATCTCGACGTCCACCGGGCTGAACGGCCCAAACGCGGTCACCACGCCGGCGACACCGAACAGCAAGGCCTTTAGTTTCTCGCGGTTGTACAGTTGTCCCAAGCCCGGGAAGATACTCGAGAGCACGACGGCGACGGCGGGACGGCGACGCGGTGGCGATGCGCTGGTTGCATTGCTCGGTGACATCGGCGCTCAGGATAGGTCAGTGCGGAGACGGCGTAAACCCACGCACGCCATGGGGCCCACGGTTTCGCGAAGGCTTTACTGCGCGCCGTCGCGCCCGGACTGCCGATGCTCGATGAGATAGTTGGCGATGATCTGCGCGACCTGCTCGGCGCCGGTCTCGTTGAAATGACAGTCATCGTAGAAGACGGTCGTGTCCTTCGGCAGTTGCGCGGCGAGATCGATGACCTCGATCTGATACTTGCGACAGGTCTCGACCAGCGCCGCGTTGTACAAGTCCATTCCCTGCGCGAGCGCCTCGACGCTGTAGTACTCGTGCTCAGATTCGACCTGGAAGTCGCCGACGCCGCCCAACCACAGCAGCGCTTCCAAGTCCGGTGAGAGTCCCGCTTTCCACAGCGTGGGCTGAGTCAGAAAGATGAGGCGGCGACCGTGTGCGCGCGCGGTCGCAATCATGTCCTCAACCTCGAGGCGGTACTCGTTGATCGCGTCGGTGAGGTCAGGCAGCGTTCGTCGGATTGCCGTCGCCTGCCGCCGGTGTTGCCGGTAGGTTTCATACCCTCCGGGTACTCGATGACGCTCGCGCGCAACGTCCTGGCGGCTGTAGAGTAAGTATGCCCATTGCCACAGCGCGAGGCGTCGATACCAAGCGGGGCCAGCGAACACGCGCCGCGGATGGATCATGAAGGCCGCGTCGATGTACTCATCCTCAAAGTCGGCACTCGTAAGAGACTGCGGCCGATAGTCGTCGTGGGAAAGACGCAGCGATAAATCGTTGATGCCGGTCAACACCAGCACGGTCTGGATCTGCGGCAGATGCGGCAGGAGGTAGCGCAGCTGCAGCACATGGTGCGGCGCCTTGCGACCGCTCATGCCGATATTCCCCACCCACACGGACTGATCGCCCCGCTGCGCGTTGAGTTTCGCTTGCAAGCGAGCGGGCCACGTTTTCGGCTGATCGAGCACATAACACTCGGTCGTGCTGCCGCCGACGGCCAACAGCGCGTGCGTGTGCGACGGCTGGAGTTCGTCGCCACGCATCCCGAGTGAATTGGTGCGAAACTCGCCGGTTCCCGCGACCCCGGGCAGCCTGCCCGGAGCCATGTCGAGCACGCGCCGCAACTGCGGCGGCCAGACGAAATAGTCGTGATCGGAGAAATAAAAACGACGAAGGAGCCCCTCGCAAATCACCAAGCCGAGCACCACACCGCCAAGCGCGGCTCCGAGCTTCCACAAGAGCCGCCGCTGTGGCCGCTGCGCGCCTGCGGGTGCGGTGGACGCCGCCGCTCGCACGTCAGCCCATCGTGTCGACGACTACGGCGGCGGTTCCGGGTGACAGCGTGAAGTGCATGCCGTCCTTGCCCAGCACGACCTCGCCGTTCCACGCATCGGACACGCCGCGGAGAAACATCCACCGCGCGACGAAGTTTTGCAGCGGCGGGACGATGTGCGTGAACGCCAACATGCGCACGTTCGCGGCCTTCGCCACTTGCGCCGCTTCAATCGGCGTCGTGTGGTAGGTGACCACGTCGCTGGTGAGTTTCGCCCAGCGCGTCAGGCCGTGGTCGCGCGCGTAGCGTTGGACGGGTTCGATCATCCGCGCCGCGAGCGCCTCGTGCACCAACAGATCCGCATCGTGGGCGTGATGAATGAGGTTGTCGCTCTTCTTCGTGTCGCCGCTGATGATCACGGAACGTCCGCGGTAGTCGAACCGATAGCCATAGGCGGGAGCCACCGGCGCGTGATCCACCGCGAACGCCGTGACACGCAGGCCGTCGGCTTCGAACACCAGTCCCGCCTCGCCAGGCCTAGGCAACGTGATCGTCTTCGCGATCGCGGCAGCGCCATCCGGCGGCATTGCCTCCGCGCCGTGGTGCGCAACGCGGTACTCCGTGTCGAACCCGTAGGCCTGGCGAAAACCGAAGACGACCTGCTCCACGCCGGGCGGACCGAAGACTGTCAGTGGCTTGCTCCGTCCGGCAATCCAGCTCTGCACCACGACTTCGCCCAACGCGCCGATGTGATCGGAGTGGAAGTGGGTGAGCAACACCGCATCGAGCCGCGCGCGCGGCAAACGCTCGGATGCCACCTTGCTCCACGAACCGGGTCCGACATCGACGAGCAGAAAGTGGCCGCCGGCGAGCACCGCGGTGCACGGGCCCGCGCGCTCGGGATCGGCCAACGGAGTTCCCGTCCCGCAGAGGACAACGTGGAGATTGCCGTCGTCGAGCAGATCGCTGCGGTCGCCTGTGAGCGCCCGTCCAGCCATCCGCTCGATGATGCGCGACTCGATCTGGTCACATCCGCTGAAGGCGATCGCGAACAGAACCACCACGAGTGAGCTTCGTCGACGTGCAATCATCAGCGCCCCCAACGTTGGATTCGGACGTTCCAGCTACTGCCGGCTCTCAGCGATCAGCTTGTCGAGTTCATCGCGCAAGCGCGGCAACACGTCGGTGTAACTGAAGCTGCCGACCTTGACGTCCTTCTTCTTGAGATTCACCGTCGACGGACCACACCACAAACCGAGATCGGCGTCGTCGGTTTCGCCGGGGCCATTCACACGGCAGCCCATCACCGCAATGGTGATGCGATGCTGTTGCGCGTAAGTGGTCAGCGCCTTCACCTGCTGCGCCAGTTCGACGAAGGCATCGTTTTCGACGCGCGAACAGCTCGGACAAGAAATGATGTTCAGCCCGGCGCCGAAGTCGGGCACGCTGATGAAGCGCCCGGCGGCAACGTCGGCGATGATCTGGTGGCCGACTTCGACTTCCTCGTGCTTGCGCTCGTTCGGCAACGTGAGCGACACGCGGATGGTGTCGCCGACGTGATTGGCGAGCAGTTTTTCGAACGCCAGCCGACTCTTGATGATGCCGTCGGGCGGCAGCCCGGCTTCAGTGACGCCGAGATGCAACGGGACATCGGGACGCGCTGCGGCGAAGCGCGTGTTGGCGGCGACCACCTTCGCGGGATCGGAGTCCTTGAGCGACACGACGTAGCGATCGAAGCCGGCTTCATCGAGCAGCGCGCAGTGATAGAGCGCCGACTGCACGATCGCTTCGAGTTGGTCGTGCGGATAGCGTTCGAGGAACTCCGGCGCCACCGAGCCGCAGTTGACTCCGACGCGAATCGCGCAATCGCTGTCGCGCGCGACGTCGGCCAGCCAGCGCACCTTCTCGCGCACCGTCTTGTTGCGCTCGACGTGATGCAGGTGGCCCGGGTTGTAACGAATCTTGTCGACGAACGGCCCGACGTCTTTCGCCAGTCGATAGTTCTCCTGCAAATCAACCGACAGCGTCGCGTCGGTCTGACGCCGAATCTCCTTCAACGCCTGCGCGTCCTTGGCGTTGTCGATAGCGATGCGCACAATCGCCGCGCCCGCCCGGGTGAGCTGCGCGGTCTGCGCCACGGTCGCATCGATGTCGCGCGTTTTGGTTGCGCACATGCTCTGCACCGCGATCGGCGCGCCACCGCCAACGGCGACACGGCCGATACAAACCGCGCGTGTCTGCGTACTCATGCGCCGCGAACCGTAGCCGAAGGGATGCGGGCACTCAAGTTGACGGGAAACCAGGCAGCCGCGGAGCTGAGGACGCGATCAGGCGGCCGCCGTGTCCGCGGGTGGGAACAGCCGCGCATGTTCTCGGGAGTGAGTGTCTTCCGGCGCCAGTGATCGGTAGGTTTCCCAATGCGCCCGCGCCTCGGCTTTGCGGCCCAACCAAAACAAGCTCCAGTATAGAAGCGAGTGCGGGATCCACGTGTAGTTCGCCTCGAGCTCCGGGTAAGCACTGGTACGGGGAATCGCCAACGACTCGGTCGCATACTTCACCACGGCCTCGAATTCGCCGCGCCGGCAAGCGGTGGCGGCCAACCGCAGCAACGGCTCGCGGCGCGTCGAGTCGAGTGTGATCGCTCGACGATACGCCTCCTGCGCCTCTGCGACTTGCTCCAGCGCTTCGAGACACTGCCCCACGAAGCACAGCCCTTGCGAACGCTCGGCCGACCAGGCGTCAGCCATCGCGGCGTGCGCTTCGAGCACCGGGATCGCCGAGCGGTACCAGCAATTGTAAAACAGTTCGCGCCCGAGGTAGTGCCACCATCGCGGCTTCTCGGGGCACTCCAATACCTGGAGCGCCAACCCGGCCAAATAATTTCGTGGCTTGTCCTCATCCATGTGGTGGCGGACCGAGAGTTGCGCCGTGTCGCAACGAACCTTCGACGCCGGTTGTGTGTCCGCGCCCGTGATCGCATGCAGCGTTTCGTGAACGCGGCCGTCCCACTGGTACCGCCGCCGATCGGAAAAGCGTGAGATCCGTAGCGCGACGTTGCCGTAGTACTGGTCATACTCGAACGCGCCGACGGCGCCGGATCCGACCCACCGATCGAGGGCATCGAGATCCATCGCCAGCACCTGATCGCTGGCGTCGAGTTGGAGCACGAAGTCGTTCGCGGCCAACGCGCCCGCGTGCTGGCGCGCGTCACCGAAGTGAAACAGCCGCTGCCCGGGCGTGACCAGCGGGCCGTCTTGCTCGTTGGCAAAGCGCCGTTCGATCTCAGCCGCCGCGGTGGGGCTGAGCACCGAGTCGAACCGGTCGTTCACCGCCTCGACACGACATCCGCGCCGGCGCGCCAGTGCGATGGTGTCGTCGGTGCTGCCAGTGTCCACCACCAGCAGCTCGCCGCCGCGTGTGAAGAAATCCTTGAGGCTGTGAAGTAATCGCGGCAGTGCGCACGCCTCGTCACGCGCGAGCACTACGATGGAAAAATTGGGTGCCGATCGAACCCCGGGGTCCACGGGCGGACTATGGGGTCGTCGGCGTGGTGGGCGTGGTTCCCGGCGACGCGGCCAGCGCGGCCGGCGGCGAGATGATCGAGTCGACGACGGGGAGCAGCGCGACCGCCAGACCGAGCCGCAGCACCATCTGCCGCCGCGTCATGTCCGCGGGTTTATGCTCCAACACTGGAGCGTCCAGCGCTTCTTCGAGCAGATGCTTCTCGGCGAACTGGTCTATTGCGCACCACACCAGCGTCTCGGCGGTTTCGGGTTCGAAATCAGAGCCGAGCTGTTGCGCGATCTCGGAAACCGTCCGCTGACCGTCGCACAACACCCAGACGCGCGCGGCAGTGCCGTTTAGGCAATGCACCTCGTTCCGCTCGACGTCATATATCAGCACTTCATCCGGAAGGTCCTGAACGAGCAGTTGTGTCTTTCGAGCCGTTGGTCGGTACATCTCCATGAGACCCTCCGCAACCGGCCGGGTTTGTCTCACGCACCCGAGACCGAGTCAAGGCAGAGCGGCCAGCTCGAGGATGGGCTCGACAACGCTGGCTGCTTCGCCGCGTTCACTGGCGACGACCGGCACCACCGATACGATTCGATGCAACGTGGCCATCACGACTTCCGGGATCCGGCGGGCGGGCACCGTATTGGCGAGCAACGCCAGCAGGCCGTTGCCTGGTGACAAGTGCTGTGGTCGCCATTCGCCATCCGGTCGGAACGTGCTGATGACCACGAGCGCGACGGGGAGCGGCCCGCTGCCCGCGCGCCCGCCCAAGGTGTCGACTGCGTGCTTCGTGAAGCCCGCGCCGCTCTTCTCTCGGATCGAGAGCGGCCGAGCGTAGGGATAGACGCTTCCCGCCGAGTCAAGCACGGCATACTCGTCCGAGTAGTACTCGGCGCCCGCGCGAACCAGCTCGGCGACGAGAGTGGTCTTTCCCGTGAAGCTGCGCCCCGGCAACAGGATTCCCCGCCCGCGCCAACTGACGGCGCCCGCATGCACAAACACATGTTCGGGCGCCATCTCCGCCACGTGGAGCTGCACATCCGATTCGAAGGCACGCAGAACCGCTGGCACTGTCGCGCGCCACGCGAGCAGGCGATCGTTGACGTATACGGAACTCCGAGGTTTGCTCGCCGGATCGTCCGCCTCGACAATCAGTGAGTAGATGCGTCCCGTGTCGCAGTACTCCACGCGCGTCGCCCCGGGTGGAAGATGACACGCCAGGTCGCCGGCGAGATTGGGATCGTTGATCCGCACACCGATGTGGACGCCGTAGGCCACGACCGACAAGGTTACCGGCCACTCGATCCGTTCAAGGAACGCAGCCGGTGGACCCCCAGCGGGTGAAGGCTTGGAGGGTGGGCGCGCAACGGCGCTCACGTCGCGGCTCCCACCGCGTCGACACCAATGCGGTCGGACAAACCGCCGGCGCGCGGCCGCGCGCGGCCCGCGACGAGGTCGACGAACGTCAGGGCCAGGTGTTCCGCCGAATAACGAACCGCGCGCTCAGACGACAAGAACACGCGGATCCGGTCGACGTATCCTTGGTGAACCTCCGCGGGCATGTCCCTCATGAAGGCGTGCAGCGCGGCGTTCGAGCGGAACTCGTTGCGCGCGATGAAGCAGTCCGACGGAATCGAATCGGCGATATCGGGCGCTCCCCAATAGACCGGCACGCACCCCGCTTCGAAGCTGTCGAAAATCTTCCCGGTCACAAATCCGCTCCAACCCTTGACCGTCTCGTAGCAGAAGTTGAACCGGTAGCGCCGCAGGCGATCCACCCTCCTGAGGACGGCGCCGCGATAGTTGGCGTCGACGATCGGATGCCACCCCAAGCCGAAGAGGTCGAACGAATCCGGTTCGGCCTCGGCGAAAAACCGCGCGGCCTCGCGTTCTTCGCTGTAGAGCTCGTCCGGGTGATCGGCGTGGCGGTGCGAGGCGATGAGGGTGCAGAGTTTGCGGTTCTCGAAGGGAACCACCGCGTCGATCATTGGCCGGAGAAACGGAAAGTGGAGTTTGAAATAGCGGACGTTGTCAACGAGATCGTTGCACCACGTGTAGATCCGCCCGAATGGCTGGTGATACTGGGCGTCGAAGTTGAGCGGTGCCGAAATCGGGCCCTTCCAAAGGACGAGACTGAGCATGTCGCGCGAGTACGCCGCGAGCCGTTCGATTTCCCCCGGGCGCACATCGAAGACGACGATGGTGTGCGGGTCCTCGATGTCCGCCAAGGTCTGGGTCTCGCGCACCGTGTAGCCGAGCCGATTGAGGACCGCCCGCATCTGCCGAAACGGTCGACGCCGCTGGTCCACATCGGGTAGCTGGCCGGTGAGCTCGAAGAGACTGTGGCCGACGCCGGTGCCGAGGTAGAACTCGCGCGGTGTGCGTGGGTCGGCCAGACTGGCGACTCGCCCGTACCGGGCCTTGCCGCGGATCTCCATCTCGGTGCGATGCTGCGCCGCCCGATCCACCTTGTCGTCGTTCAGGGGATTCTCGCGGTTGTACAGGTAGAGCACTTCGGCGACGAACCGCGCGCGCGGGCCGGCCATCTCCATCAATGTGAACATGTGCGCCACATCCCCGGCTGTCGCAAAGAATCGCCCGTCACTGTCCTGGACGTCGACCGGGCGGATCCGGTGGTACAGCCCCGCGTAGAACGTGCGCAGATGGGAGGCGACGAACGGATAGTCGCGGAAAGCATTGGCGCTGACGATCTCCGAAGGAATCGGCGCGCAGAATCCCTCACTGCCCTGCGGGAACCGGGTGAACTGTCCCCACGTCACCCACACGTCGGGGTCTTGATATATCGCGTTGAGTCGTGCCAGCACCTGACGGTGAGCCAGAAAGTCGTCGCCGTCGACGAGGACCACGATCTCGCTCGGATCGCAGGAGCGCACGGCGCGGTCGATGTTCGCGGCCGCCCCAGCCCGAAATTCATTTTGGAGGAAGGTGACGCGATCCGCCCGCGCGCGCGCGGCCAGGTGCTCGCCGACCAGACGCGACGTGTCGTCCGTCGACGCATCGTCCACGTAGATCACACGGAACAGCGGATAGTCCTGGTTCAGAACCGAATCGAGGTTCCGCGGACACCACACCGCGTTGTTGTACGACGGTATGACGACCACAAAGGACTTGAGCATTCCCGCCGCGTCCTGGTGTGGTTACGTCGAGCGAGCGATGGTGGCGCGGGCCAAGGCCTTCTGCAGAAGCTCCGCGGGGAGTTGCACATCCCCTCGGAGGCCGGGCGGGTAGTAATCGACGGGGATGAGGAAGGCGGCGATGTCGGTCGCCTGCTCGTCGTGTCCGCCGGTGGTGATGTCGACCGAGAACGAGCCGTCGGGCGAGATCGACGTGGCCGGTGAATCCCAGTACGGCTTGGTCCACCAACCCCCGTTCACTCGGATATACACGGCGACCCGCAGCTTTTCGGGATCGACGTGCCGCACGATCCCCTTGAGGTTGAGAAAACTTCCGTAGGCGGGAACGCTGGTGAACTCGATCGCTTGATTCGCCGCCTCCGGCGCGGGTTCTGTGTCCATCTGAGTTGCGACCGCCACAGTTGATAGCCGGCATCGGATACCAGAGCGGATGTTTTGAATCAATTGGCACCGAGTCCGGCCGAGTGAGTCGGTGATTTTGGATACGGTGTTGACCCAAGCCAGGTGGTTCCTGCTACGATGCCGCGCCAGACGAGACGACCGCCATGCAGATCAACATGACTACCTTCGCTCGACGGAAGTGCCAGTACATTCACGAGACGATGGGGAGCTTGTTGGCGTCAGATTGGATGCGGACCAACCTGCCGATCAATTTGATCGTCGGATCGGAGGACCAGTCGCATCTCGCGGAATACGCCGCGCATCCCTCCGTTCGGATCGTTCCCTGGGACATGAAGACCCTCGACGATCTGCGACGGAACTGCACCCTCAACAAGATCCGCGCGTTGCGGTGGGGAGAGGACGCCGCTACGTTGATCTGCGAGGACGACATCCTGTTTCACCCCACGTGGTTCGCCTCGCTGCAGTTGGCGGCAGCGGAGATGAGAACGGAAACCTACATCCTGAGTCTGTTCGCCGCCAAGCCGGAGCTTGAAGCGGCGCCCCTCATGGAGGGGAAGCGGTGGCTCAAGCGATATCCGATCCCCATACTCCAGGGGGCGCAGGCACTCTTTTATCCCGCCAAGACGATCCGGAACCAAGTGGCGGATTACCTGACGAGAAACATCAACAACGCCTGTGGGGATCACCTGATAGGCCGTTATGCTCGCGACCATGCCGCCCTCTACGTGACGCGGGAGGTTCTCGTCGAGCACATCGGCGCGGTCTCCTGCTTTCCGACCGCGGACGAGAATGGCGGCTGAGGATCGTGCCTGATGATCATCAACATGACGACGATCGCGCTGCGCAGGAAGCACTACATCGACCAGACTCTGGAGAGTCTGTTCCGTTCGGATGGGCGAGACATTCCCGTGAATCTCATCCTCGGGTCGAGCGATACATCGCACGTCGAGAAATACCGGAAGACATTGAATATCGTGAGCTGGGACCAGGAAGCCGAATCGCAAGCGAGAGAAGGTCATCTGCGGCACAACTGCAACGTCAACGCGATCCGCGCCTTGAGTTACGGCGACGACGACCACTGCCTGTGCTGCGAGGACGACATCTTGTTCGACGAACACTGGCTTCGTCAGTTGATGCTGACGGTGGCCGAAATCGAGGGTAAGCACTACGTGCTGAATCTCGGCCAAGGCTCCGATCCATCGCCGGGTAAGCGCTACGCGATCCATACCCAACCCTACCTGTGCGGAGCGCAGGCGATCTTTTATCCCAGCAAGTCAGTCAGAAGAGCGGTTGCGGAATTCGTGCGGCAGAACACCCACTGCGGGATGAACGACCACTTGATTGGCAGGTACGGCAAAGAACACGCCGCATTGTACAACACGACGCCGGCCTTGGTCGGACACCTGGGACAAGTCTCCACCTTTAACCAACCCAGCCCGCCCGCGAAGCGAAGCGAGGACGCCCCGCTCAAGCAGAACAGCGAAACGACACCCGCCAAGCCCGTCGCCGTTGCTGTCCGACGTGTCGATCGCGAGGCTCGGCCACCGGCGACGAAGGTTCCGGATGTCCATCGAATACGCGTGAGCGAGCGAGCCACGTCGGAGGTCTTGGTGGCGCTCTTGCGCGCCTCGCTGGGTACCGGTGCGCAACCTGACGCGACGCGTCTTACGCAATGCGACTGGGCACGCTTGGCGCTTCTCGCGACGCATCATGGACTGGTTCCGATTCTGTACCGTGCGCTGCGTGACCGGGCCGCGAGCGTGCCGGCGGATCGGCTGAAAAACTTCAAGGCGCAATATGTCGCCAACGTGTTTCACAATCAGCTCGCGCAAGCAGGCGTCGAGGAGATCGGCGCGGCCTTCGACAGCGAACGGATTCCGGTCATCGCGATGAAGGGCGCCGCGCTCCAACGCACCCTCTACGACGATCCCGGGCTCCGCGTTGTGGGCGACATCGACCTGCTCGTCGATGAACGCGACGTCGAGCGTGCCGGCGCGCGGTTGCAACACCTGGGCTTGGCGCCGCTCTTGTCGATGGACGCGGACCGCCGCGGCCCACTGTGTCACATCCATCACATCTACCAGCGGCGACAGCCCCGAGCGATCCCGGTGGAGCTGCACTGGCGGCTGTTCGAGCCGTATCAGCCGTACATCTTTGATCTCGAGGCGGTGCGCGCGCAGGCGCGCCCGCTTCCCGGGATGCCGCCCAACGTCTGGGTGATGGCGCCAGAACACGAATTGGCGCACCTGTGTCTGCATCTGGATCGGCACGCGGTGACGTATCGTTCGTTGATCAGTCGCAAGGATTGGTTCGAGTCGCTGCTCCGCCCCCAAGGCCTCGCGCGGTTGCTGTGGCTGTATGACATCGCCCTCTATCTGCGGCAGCGAACCGCGGTCGTCGACTGGGACCGGTTCGTCGATACCGCGCGTCGGTGGGCGATCGACGAACACCTGCATGCGACGTTGGAGCTTGCTCGGCGCGCGCTGGACGCGGGGCCGCCCCCCGAGGTTCTGCGCGCGCTCCATCGCGGCCGCCCGCGCGTCGTCGAACGGATTGCCCACGGTGTGGTGCTGGCATCACATCGCGCCAATGAGTCGCGGAGGAAGGACTCCGCGCGTGGGCGGCGTTTGCGCTGGCTCGCGCGATTGTCCGGTCAGGTGCTCCGCGTCGCTCACACGTGGGTCTCGGTCTTTCCGCCCCGCGCGTACTTGCGCGCCAGGTACTCCACGACGCACACCGCCCTCGCGCTGCGGGTCCGACACCTCCGGGACGTCACGCCCGGGCTGTGGGCGGAAACGCGCGACCGCTTGCGGTCAGTGGTTGCGGTTCGAGGGCACGATCCGCGATGACGAGGCAGAGCCGCCGATCTTATTTTCCGATCGTCTCCGCATACCATTCGGCCAACGTCTTGTACGGCAATTTCCAGTAGTGCTCGACGACGAGCGCGCCGGCCGGCGGCGGCTCCTCCATCGCCTCGATGCGGGTGCGCCCCATGTGTTTCATCAGGTAACAGGCCGTCAAGCTTCCCGCTCGATTGAATCCATTGATGCAGTGATAGTAGACGACCCGATGGTGACCGGTGGCCATCAGGGAATTGATCTCGTCAACAATCGCGCTGAAGTTGAACAGATCGCGTTGAACCTGCCGGCAGTCCGCCGCATCGACGCATCCCTGCACCGGCATCCACATCAGCGCTCCCGCCTCGCCCGATACGCGTAAGCCGTATAGAGCGAAGATATTCAGTTTGCGGGCATGCGGTGGCCAGACCGTCGGAGCGTTTCCTGCGCCAAAGGCCGTGAACTCCGCTTGGAGCTCGGGCATCTCGCGTTGGTTGTCGAGCAGGGAGACGACAACGAGCGTATAGTCGGCCAGGCGGAATGGGGCGGCGTCGGCATCGCGGATCACGAGTTCCCGCAATCGCGAGTCGAGCGCGGCGTAAGCAAAGGACCCATCGGTGTTCAATAGTAGGTTGCCTCTGACCAGAACGTTTCCGTTGCCGGTTCGCGGATTCTGTTGAACCACATAGGTTCGGGCGGGATCATAGGTTGTTGATGGAGTCATCGCTTCCCCAGTTCCTCGTACGCGCGTTGAATGTCGACGGCTTTGCGGTGCGCCAACTGTTGCAACTCCTCACCGAGATCCGCGACGCGATCGGGATGGTAGCGCTTCATCTGTTCGCGATAGGCGTGGGTGATCTCGTCGCGGGTCGCACCGCGTTCGATGCCCAGCACGCGGTGCGGATCCCATTCGCCGTCGCTCGACCCGGCGGACGGCCGGCGTGGCGGATTCGTCAGCCGCAGTTGCCTACGCGCCCAGAAGATAAACCCCAGCAGGACCGCGAGATCGTCGAGCAAGCCGATCAGGCCGAGGCGATCGGGGATCAAATCGATCGGCGACCGGATGTAGAGCAGCACCGCCAGGCCGACCGCGCCGATGCGCAGCCAGGTCATCGCTCTTTCGGTCGATCGAGCTGCTTGAGGTAGCGGAAGAACTCGCTGTTGGGCGAGAGGATCAGCGTGGTGCCGTCGGTGACCGAGTTGCGGTACGCCTCCAGCGTCCGCACCAACTGGTAGAAATCGATGTCGCGTCCGTAGGCGTCGGCGAAGATCTTCACCGCTTGCGCGTCACCCTTGCCGCGGGTGATCTCGGCTTGCTTGCGCGCCTCGGCGGTCAGGATTTGCACTTCCTTGTCCGACTCGGAGCGAATCTTGCGTGCTTCCTCGTCGCCTTCGGCACGGAACTTCTTCGCCAGCCGCTCGCGCTCGGTGCGCATGCGGTTGAACACATTCTGCTCGTTCTTCTCCGGCAAGTCGGCGCGCTTGATGCGCACGTCGGTGACCTCGATGCCGTAGTCACGCGCCTTGGTGTCGCTCTCCTTGGTGATTTCAGCCATCACCTCGGTGCGCTTCTCGTTCATGATCTCGCGCAACGTGTGGCGGCCGAGGTTTTCGCGCACGATCGAATAGATCACATCGTCGAGCCGCGATTGCCCGCCGGCTTCGTTGCGCACCGTGCGATAAAACTGGAGTGGGTCGCGGATGCGCCAGCGCGAGAAGTTGTCGACCAGCAACTGCTGCTTGTCCTTGGTCAGCACTTCCTTCGGCGCCGAGTCGTACGCGAGCAAGCGCCGATCGAAGTACAGGACGTTCTGAATCAGCGGCAGCTTGAAGTAGAGGCCGGGCTCTTGCACCGTGCGCACGGGTTCACCGAGTTGGACGACGATCGCTTGCTCCCACTGCGGCACGGTGTAAGCGACCAGGTTCCAGCCGCCGACGACGGCAGCCAACAGGAGAAGGATGGGGATCCAGCGTCGGTCCATTACTGCTTCCCCGCTTCGGCGGGCTTCAATTTGATCACTTGATCGAGCGGCAGATACGGCACGACCTGCTTGCCGGCTACGTCATCGAGCAAGATCTTGTTCATGCGTGGCAACACTTGCTCCATGGTTTCGATGTAGAGGCGCAGCCGCGTCACGTCCTTCGCCTTCTCGTATTCCTGCTGCAGCGCGATGAAGCGCTGCGCCGCACCGCTGGCGTCCTGGATCTTCGCGGCGCTGTAGCCCTCGGCTTCGTTGATCAACTGCGCCGCCTGACCGCGTGCCTTCGGCACGACATCGTTGGCGTAGCCGCGCGCTTCGTTGATCAGCCGCTCTTTGTCTTGCTGCGCGCTGATGACGTCCTTGAACGCGTCCGACACCTGATCGGGCGGATCGACGTCTTGCAGCTTGAGCGTCACCACTTCGAGGCCGACCTGGTACTCGTCGAGGATGTGCTGCAGCAACGCTTGCGCGTCTTGCTGGATCTGCTCCTTGCCTTCGGTCAGCGCGTTGTCGATGGCGTTGCGGCCGAGCACCTCACGCATCGCGGCTTCGGCGGCGTCGCGCACGGTGCCTTCGGGATCGCGCACGTTGAACAGAAACTCGGTGGCGCCGGTGGCACCGGTCTTCACTTTGAATTGCACGATGAACTGCAGCTTGACGATGTTCTCGTCGCCGGTAAGCATCAACGCTTCGGGATCGACGTCGCGATAGCGCGCCGGCGGCCCGACCGACACGGTACGGAAGCCGAACTCTTCTTTGCGAATTTGCGTCACCGCCGGCTTCATCACTTCTTCGAACGGCCACGGCAGATGATACCCCGGCCCCGGCTCGGCCTCGCGCACCACGCGGCCGAAGCGCAGCACGATGCCACGCTCGTCGGGGGCGATGATGTAGATGCCGCTCAGCGCATACAGCAGCAGTCCGATGACGACGATGAGCCACGGGTTGAAGCGCGTCGGCCCGCCCTGGCTGAAGCGCTCGCGCACACGATCGAAGATCTTCTGGATCTCGACCAGCGGATCCGGGGGAAACTCGTTGGGATTGGGCATGGAGACGCGACACCTATAGCGGTATCGGTCACCCGACGCTAGCTGGAGCCAGACTCTTCTCCTCTTGCGCTCGACCCCGGTCACCCGGGTATGCTGACCGTATGAGCACGTTCATCCTGCGACGATCGTCGTGGCTCGGGCTGCTGGCTGTTGGGGTCGTCGGTTGCGCGCAACACCGGCCACCGCAGGTCGTGCTGCCCGGCCTGCCGACGAACCTCAGCGAACTCGCAACTCGCTACCCGCTGGCGCCAGGGCAACCGGTGCGCGCCGAGCGTCTCGGCGCAACGGCGCACGTCAGCTACCACTTCGTGCAACTCGCGCCGGGTGCGGGCGAGCGCCCCCATCTACACGCGCAACACGATCTGATCGCGACCATACTACACGGCCGCGGCACGCAGTGGATCGGCGAGCAGTCGATCGAAATGCGAGCCGGCGACAGCGCGACCATCCCCGCCGGCACCCCGCACAGTTTCGTCAACACCGGCGACTGTCCATCCGCCGCGCTGGTGATCTTCAGCCCGCCGTACGATGGCAGCGATCAGGTGTTTCTGGATGTGAAGTGACGATGCAGGTCAAGCACCGCTCCCTCGCCCCCTGGGAGAGGGTCGGGGTGAGGGTTCCTTGCGCTACTACACAACGAGATACCGATAGAGCGGGTTGTCGCGCCCAAGCTCGGCGATCAAGTCGAACATCTTCTGGCCGAACTGCGTCCCTTCTCTGGAACGCGCGCGGCGGTACCGACTACGCCCGAATTGGCGGAGCAAATCTTTCTTCGGTGCCTCCGTCTCGCGCAGGAATGCCGCGTAGCAATCGAGTAGTTCGTCGATCTGTCGCCTCACTTCCGAGTTGCGCGCGAAACGTGTCGCGATCCAGGCCATGCGGTCCAGCGGCCTTGCGCGCACCATCTTGAGGACGGTCTCCCTACTGACGTTGTTACCACCCAGCTTCGTTGCTGCGAGCAGGTAGGCCACGGCCGAGAAGCACATCATGCATCGGCTGAACCGCAGCTTGTAACTTCGCAGCCGGCGATCGGGGTCATCGGTGCCTTCCTCATCGGGAAGATTCTTCGCCTCGTAGTTGAGGAGCACGATGCGCCAGTACCGCACGATGTCGTTCAGCAGGATGATCGGTAGGTAGTCGTGTTGGTGGCCCTGGTAGTTCCGCCAGTAGATGTCGATGACCTGCTCTACCGCCTTGCGATACGCCGCATCGCCAAGAATGGGCGTGCTTTCGAGCAGCAGGAGCATGCGTGCGGTGAACGTGTTCTCGGTATCGTCCTGCGGCTTGCCGAAATTGTTGGTGAGGTCTGCCACTGTATGCATCTTGAGGAACTTGCCTTCGCCGGATGGCTCGGGGAGCCCGCAAGCGTCGGTCGCGCGGATGATCGCGCTCTGGATGATGACGGTATCGAGGTTTGACGGGGCGGCACCGACACGCAGAACGAATGCGTCGAGATCGCTGAACTTTGAAAGTTCGCCGCGGCCACCCGATCCGGTCGCGTAGATGCAGGTGTGCGTGCCCAGGACCTTCTTACGATCACTACCGAGGTGCTTCCGAAGTTCCCGCCGGAATCCATTCAGCCGCCGGTTTGTTTGCGCTTGGCGAAGCTGGAAGATTCTCCGACCGCCGGTCACTTGGGCTGCCACGTGAAAATCTTGGCGAAGATCTCTGCCTGCTCGATCGCGTCGTCGAGCGCGTTATGGGTGTGCGCATGCTTGGCCCGTAGTTCTGGCGGCAACTGGCTCCTCCCAGAAACGGCAATCGGCATTCCCGCTTTCACGGCGTAGGCGGTCTTGAGATCGAAGCAGCGCGAGTGGTTGAAGGGTGAACCGGTCTCCGAAAAATTCGTGAAGTACCAATACAGCCAAGCCCAATCGAAACTCAGCGGGTACGCGACAAGAATCGGGACACCGTCCCCCGCTTGATCGTGGAGCCATTTGGCGGCGTTGGTCATCGCCACGCGCGGATCCTGGCCTTCACGCTTCAAGCGCTCGCGGTCGATGCCGTTGACGCGCAGCGCCTCCGCTTGAAACTGCTCCGATATGGGACGGACTTCCGCACAGAAGGGATTTTCATAGTTCCGCGGCGGTTCGAACGTTCGACCATCGAAGCGGCCGGCCGGAACGATCGCGAACGAGAGCATCGAGTAAGGCCCAGGGATCGGACCGTCGGTCTCAACGTCCGCCGAGAAATACACGTCCACTAGTGTCTGATCGGTGCGCGCCTTCTGCCGAGTCTTGGGTGCTGCATCCGGGCCAGCCGATTGGCTTGTCCCTTTTGCCCACAGCGAAGCCATCAGTTCCTTCGATACCGCACGATTCACGCGAAGTCGAACACGATCGCCACCCTCTTCAATTTCAGAATGTCTTGCCCTCGGTCGCACTGCTTTTGCTTCCCCGGCGCGCAAAGCCCCCTCCGCTCCCTCGCCCCCTGGGAGAGGGTCGGGGTGACGGCTCCGACTTCGCCCGCTCCGCGCGAATCCGCTCCAGCAACACCGACGCCGGTTCGTGGTCGCGGCCTTCTAAACACGGCCATGTCATTTGAAGCGCAGCTTCGTGCCTTTTGGATAGCTCCGCTTCTTCTTCCGCGTCGTGCCGTCAATCTCGATCTGCCCTGCCGTCTCCATGGGCACAAGCGCACCCTTCTTCACATGACCCGTGTGATAGTCGGTCTTGTCGGAGCCAACGAATTCCAAGACCCGTTCGATCCGAACCCATCCCTTCCCCTCAAACTCGTCGCGCAGCACCTTCTTCAACGGCTCATAGTCGACCGTCTGCAGGCCGAGCGTAAGCTGCCTGGAGTGCGTTCCGTGGAAGGCGAACTCGCCAAACGGCGCGACCTTCCAGATCGCCTGCTTCATGCGGTCCGCGCCTACCCAGCTCTTGGTCGCGAAAAAGATGGCGTAGACAAGGCGGTTCTGTTCGTAAAGATCGAAGTGGACCACATGCGTTGCGCCGGCTTGCCGCAGCTGCTGAATGTAGAGACCGTAGAAGAAGTCCCTTCTTGCGATCGGGTCAGAAATGCCGATGCCGGCACGCCAGGCGTCGCCGCCAAACAGATCGGTGAGATGATGCTCGAACTCGGGAGCAGTCTTGAAGCGGTTGATCGCCTCGTACATGAATGAAGCGTAGATCTCCGCCTTGGGGTTTCGGAGAATACGCCGCACGACATCCATCGGCGTCCCGGACACGCCGAAGGGATCGATCATCACGAACGCCGGCGCCAGATGCTTCGCGTCGGCATCGAGTCGGTCCAGCACCTTGGCCATCGTCTCGTCGAAGCGGCCTTCGATCACCTCGACGATGCATGATGCCGGCAAACCTGGTTTCCATGCTTCGACGAGCGTGCGGAGATGTTGCACCCGGTCAGGTTCGCTCTCGATGAAATTGAACACCACCTCGCCCTTGATGATCTGCCGCGCCTTGTGGTCCTTGAGTGCGCGCAGCGCGATCAATGGAGAGCCCTCTTCATGATCCTTGTATTCTCCTGGGCCAGCGAATCCGTCGATGAACAGAATGCGGCCATGCTGCGAACCCAAAATCGGGAACCAGGCGTCGAGGTAGTTTTTGAGGACGAGATGTTTGCCCCGGCTGTGAGGTTCGAGCGGCCAGAGTTTCGTCTTTGGGCTCGCCACCTGTGCTACCGGTTCCTACAGGCTCAGGTGCTCGGCGGCCGGTATGGGCGGCAGTTCTCGCCACAGTCGCCCGTCGAGTGTGGCAGCATCACCGCTCCGCTTGTCACGCCGGCCACCCAGTTGCTTCAAAAAGAAGGCGACACCCTGGGTAGTGCATTGATCGCGAACGTGGCGTGCCCAAGCCTCACGCATCGGCCGCGCACGACGACCGGACTCTCCGCCCACGATCACCCAGTCGATTCCCGAAAGGTCGATCAGTCCGAGATCTTCGAGCAATGGTTCAATGGACAAGAACCGCACTGCAGCGGGCGTTGTCCGCAGCGCATCGATGCGCGGCAAGCCGTGCCGTTGATTCTCGACGCTCACGCCAAACCACACGTGGGGAAGCTGAGCCATCCAAGCCAGTTCGTCGCGGAGTAAGTCACGCATTCGTTCGTGCCGCTTTGTGAGTACTTGATACGTGTGCCAATGCGCCGCGGCCATGACGCGGCCAACTTCCGCGATGTACGCGGCGGACACGCGTTCGTGGAAGAGATCGCTCATCGAGTTGACGAAGATGCGGCGCGGCGAGCGCCAATAGAGCGGCTGGTTCAGTTTCTCGGAGACCAGTCGGAGATCGAAGCCTTGCTCGAACGGATGCCCAGGAACGCCGCGGAACCGTTCGGCGAAAGTCTCCGCGTAGCAGTGCTTGCAGCCCGGGCTGATCTTGGTGCAGCCCCGCACTGGGTTCCACGTCGCGTCAGTCCACTCGATAGCGCTGCGGTCACTCATTTGGCCTGCTGGCGAAGATACAGCGAAGCGCGACCGTTCTCAACTGATGCCATCCTCGATATCTCACAGACATCGGATCGACTGGACTGCTCGACGCACAGGTCCGATGAAATCCTTGCCAACGCCACAGTATCCCGTCTGTGTTTGGCACGCAGTATACTGTTCCCAGAGCGCCTCAAGTCGCAGCGGAAATTCGGCGGCTGTCCCATCATAAAACCGCCGTCCCTTCTCCAACCAGAGGATGCGCCCGCTTTGCGCCCCGAGAAAGTGTTCGAGGGCAGTCTCCAGTCGTTCAGGATCGCTGCCGGTCATCAGAGTGAGGTGCTTCTCGACGGCGACGTCGATAAGGTCGCCTGCCAATTTCGGATCATCAGCGAGGAAGAGTGTCGCCTCCGCATCTTCTCGGTTGCGAAGGGCGACGATGTCGTGAGCTTCCCCGCCTTGTCGAAGGGCGGTCCAGCGCGGGCTGCGAAATAGTGTAGCGATTCGAAATCGTTGCTCGCGACCTTCGAAGTTCGGAAGTTCGAGATCCTCGCCCGGAGTGGGGCCGAACGAAAACATCGCCACGACGGCGTCGGTTAACGCCGACTTCCCATTCCCGTTGTCTGCGAGAACAAAGATTCGGTCGCCCGAGAATATTTGGAGCTTCGATACTTCGAGCGCCAGATCGCGTTTGCACTCCTGCCGCCGTTCGTCGTTTGCGAGAGTAATGCCCGAAGCGTCGAGAACAATGCTTCGCTCAGGGATCATAACGGCGGACGCCGGCACCGGGTGTTCATGTTTGGCGACTGTGCGGTGTTGCCCGCGCAGCGCCAGCTCCGCTCCCTCGCCCTCTGGGAGAGGGTCGGGGTGAGGGCTCCCGCGTCCGCTCCACCCGAATCCGGTCCAGCAACACCGACGCCGGTTCGTAGTCGCGGCCTTCGCGGCGGGCGAGTTCGGCTTCGGTCGGGACCAGTTCACCGCGGAAGGCTTTGGCGAGGATCGCTTGTGTCAGTTTCTCCGCGCGCATCGTCGACGCAGCGATGCGCTGCTCGATCGCGTCGGCAAGCTTGAAGAGCGCGTCGATGCGGCGGACGATTTCGTGTTGCTCGGCGAGGGGTGGGAGGGCAATTGGGACCGCGCGCGCATCCTCAACGTTGACTCGCGGCATATCCATCCCAAAGTAACGATCTTTCAGCCAGCTCTGCGCGTGGACGCACGCGAGGTAAGCGGCGAGGTACTCGGTCGTGATTGAAGTAGCCGGGCGGATGCGAACCATCCCTTGTGTGATGTTGGCACCCTCGATTCCCGTGGGTACGGTCGCAACGCGTAGATTCCGGATGATGCAGAGAAGGACATCACCTGCCTTCAGCGATGACCGACTGTGTTTCTGCGCTATGTCTAGCTTCGTATGCCGAAGCTCGTTGACGTTGAGCGTTCCGTCTTCAAGCACGTCCTGCTGCCGAACATACGGGACTCCATCGGGGAACTCTGGCCCGGGTAGAACGATGCCGTAAGTAATCACAGTGCCCGGTTCCGCGACTTCGTCCGCACGGTAGTACTCCCAAGACGATGGCAATTCCGGCATTTCATCCAAGGGCAGCTCACCTTCGAGAGACAGATTGGCGCCGCGGCGTCCCCTCTGACGAGTTGAAGCGGGCTTTCTGCATGCACGTGGATCTGTCCTGACATCCGGGTGTGATTCCCGCCACTCCTCCGTCAGCCGCCCCGAGCACGCGGCGGCGAGGACGGATTGGCGGAAGCGCTTCAGGATCGCTGGCACCTTTGCGAGTCGCTCGCGCGCGGCGTTCACGTGCGCCAGCAACACCTCGACCTGCGCGACGATGCGCTGCTGCTCGGCGAGGGGTGGGAACAGAACACGGATCGCACCAACATCCTTGAGAGAGATATTGTTCATCCCGCCGCCGCGGGCCTGTGCGTCGATTTGCTTCTCAGCGAGAGCCGATGAGAGCTGGTATCGGAGGAACTGCGGTGTGAGATGAGACTGCGTACCTCGGATGATAGCCAACGCTTGATTCGTATTGGCAGGTACGTCGTTGCACGTCACTAGGCAAGTCGCGCCGATCGTGCCAGCAATCGAGATCAAGATGTCACCTGCTTCAAGCATCGAGCGCCTCTGGTTTTCGTGCGCCGCTTGAGAGATGTGATGCTTGATGGACTTCTGGTCGACACTGCCGTCCCGGATGTTCTCGACTTTGACGAATCGAACGCCGCGATCCTCGAACTTGAAGCCATAGGACGTTGGCGTTGAACCCTTGGTTATCCGCGTGGCAAGTTCAGCTAAATTGGCTGCGGCCCAAGCATCCGGCAGCTCGCTCCGCTCCCTCGCCCCCTGGGAGAGGGCGGGGGTGAGGGCTTGCTTGCGAGCACCGGACTTCACGCGAATGGTCTCCGAAGTCTCGACGGCTGCGACGGAGCCCTCACCCTAGCCCTCTCCCAGGGGGCGAGGGGACCGGAGCCGGAGCGGACTTGGAATCGGCGGCGCCGTTTTCGAGTAGTGCGAGCACCGCGTTTAGCTCATCGACGGCGCCCGCCAACTCTGCGATCGCGTCGGTGGCGAGCTCTTCCGGCTCAGGCAGATCGTCCACGTCTTCGAGCGACTCGTCCTTGAGCCATTTGAAGCTGTCGAGTTTGAAGTCGCGCTGCTTCACCTCGCTGATGTGGAAGCTGCGCCAGCGATCGTCTTTCGAGTCGGACGGCTTGCGCTTGGATCGGCCATTCGGATCGGCGCCGTAGCATTTGTCGAACGCGGCGAAGTGCGCCGGCGCCAGCGGGCGGTCCTTCTTGGTGATGCCGGGGACGTTGGTGCGAGCGTCATAGATCCACACCGTCTCGGTCGGCGCGCCCTTGGTGAAGAAAACGACGTTGGCTTTCACACCGGGGCTGTACGGCGTAAACGTTCCGCGCGGCAAGCGCAGGACGGTGTGCAGAACGCAGTCCTTGGTGATGATCTCGAACACCTCGCCCGCCTGATCGGCGAACAAGCAGTTGTCGGGCAGCACGACCGCGGCGCGGCCGCCCGGCTTGAGGATGGTCAGGACGTGCTGGAGGAAATTGAGCTGCTTGTTCGAGGTCTCGATGGTGAAGTCGTCGCGCGCCGGCGCTTGATTCGCGCCCTTGGTACCGAACGGCGGATTGGTGAGCACAACGTCGAAGCGCTGGCCCGACGGCGGCTCGTAGATCGCGTCGCCCAACGCGATGTGCGGCTCGATGCCGTGCAGGTACAGATTCATCAGCGCCAAACGTCGCGGGCGCGGGACGAGGTCTTGACCGAAGTATGTGTCCTTCTTCACCCGCTTCGCGGTCTCGCGATCGAGCGCCCCGCCCTTGGATGCTTCGATCAACCACTCGTACGCAGCTACGAGAAACCCACCGGTGCCGCACGCCGGATCGCTGATGGTAAACTCGCGATGCGCGCGCGGATCGGGCTTCATGCAGCGCACGATCGACTGGATCAAGATGCGCGGAGTGAAGTACTGCCCGGCGCCCTTCTTGCCTTCGCTGGCGGCCTTCTCCAGCAGGCCCTCGTACGCGGCGGCCTTCACATCGACACCGAGCGTGGTCCATTCGGTCTCGTCGATCAGGCTGACCAGCCGCTTCAGGTTCACCGGATTGTTGAAGCGCGACTGCGCACCCGAATAGATGTCGCCGAGAATGCCGGGCGACTTACCGAGGGTGCGGAGCACGTCGACGTAGTGATCGATGAGATCGGTGCCGCTGCGATCGCGCAGCGTCGGCCAGTCGCAAGTTTTGGGAAGCGTGACGCCGCGCTCGTCGGCCATTTTGAGGAACAGCAGGTAGGTGATCTGCTCGATGTAGTCGCCGTAGTCGACGCCGTCGTGGCGCAGGGTATGGCAGAAGCCCCAGAGCTTCTGGACGACGTCGGTCATCGGATCGGAGCCCTCACCTGTTGCTGTGTGCGCACCATGACGGAGCCCTCACCCTAACCCTCTCCCAGAGGGCGAGGGGACTGGACTCGGTGCAGCTCACCTCGTTCTTCCCCTGCCGCCTGGAGACGGCTGTCCCGTCCGCCGATCAATGCCCCTGAGGGTTGCGGGCGAGAGAAACACCTCTCTGCAGCGCTCGCACACTTCCGCGGCCACGTTGATTAAAAGGTGTCGCCCACCCCATTGATGCGCATGTTCGATTCGCCGCCGGCGGAGTGCTCCCTTGCAGTAGAAGCAGATCTTCATGTCCGACTCCGCCTTCCGACCCCCTCGCCCCCTGGGAGAGGGTTGGGGTGAGGGCTCCTCAAAGCATCGACGATTCGTTCCAACACCGCCTCCACGTTCTTCAACACCTGATCGTCCCAGAATCGCAACACTCGATAGCCTTGAGTTTCCAGATACGCCGTCCTCGCGTCGTCGCGTGCAACATTCACCGCATGTTGACTGCCGTCAAGCTCGATGACGAGGTGTTGCTCGTCGCAACCGAAATCGGCGAAGTATCGGCCGATGGGATGCTGTCGGCGGAACTTCGCGCCGTTGACTTGGCCTCGGCGGAGCTTCTGCCACAGTTTCTGCTCGGCGTCGGTTTGGCTGCGGCGGAGTGTCCGCGCTCGGTTGCGTTGCTGGATGGTGATCGAGGGATGCGCGGTCTTTGTCACGGAGCCCTCACCCTAGCCCTCTCCCAGGGGGCGAGGGAACCGGAGCGGCACTCCAAAGGCAAACATCAAACAGACACCGGTGTCCATTGCTCTGCCCCGATATTCTGTTCCGCCCCCTCGCCCTTTGGGAGAGGGTTGGGGTGAGGGCTCCGGCGTGAGGGCTCACGCTGCGATTGCCTCGTTGACCTTGTGCAGCAACTCTTCCAGCTTGCCGCCGAAGGCACGATTCGCGGGACGCCAACCGCCTTCGCGCGTGAACACCGGTACGATCTGAAAGTCATCGGGCGCGATCGTCAGGTTCTCGATCAAGTGTGCGCGAATGCGATCGAGCCATTGGCGCTGCTCGTCGGTGAACTGCTGACCGGCGTTGATCTGCGCGAGAGCGCGATCAACCCGCTCCGCCGCGGTGAGCAAGGGCTCCTGCACGTCCGCGGCGTGCTTCACCATCGAGATGATGTCGACCAAGGCCTTGCCGTAGCGCGCGGCGTGCGCCTTCTGGAGATTGTCCTCGGTGAACCGCCACTGCACGGCGCTGAGTTTGCGCCGCAGTTCGAACAGCGCCTCGGTGCTCCAGCCTTGCGGACGATCGAGCAGAATGCCGATCGCGTCGATCTCGTCTTGTTTCTCTGCCACGAAGCGCGCGAAGGCGGTGAGGTAGTCGTCGGGTTTGTACTCCTTGCCGGCCGCGTCGCGGATGAGGATGTCGGAGCTGACGATGTCCTCGGTCTCTACCGCGACAACGAAGACGCGCGGCGGTCGCGGATAGTTCACCAGCAAGTCTTGGAAGGCCGGATCACGCAGCAACTTCATCGTGCCGGTGAAGTCGTCCGCCAGCGCCGTTGGGAGTTGCTTGGCAAAGCGCCCGAGGTCACCATCCTCAACGTAAGCGGCGAACAGCTCGCGCGCTTCGGCGGACATCTCCTTGTTGACGCGATGCAACCGTTTGATCAGGCAGCGGTCGTTGTACGGGCGATTCCGGTTGTTCCAAATGTCGTCGATGATCTCTTGAATCGTGCGCGACGGCTTCTCGGGCGGATCCGCAGTGAAGGCCGACGCGCTCTTGAAGTAGGCCAGCAGCGAGCCGTCGAAGCAATCGAAGACGGTGAAGTGCGACTTGTCGGGAAACTTCTCGCCCTTGCGCGTGCCGCGGCCGAGCATCTGCTCGAAAAGAATGCGCGACTTCACCGGGCGCAGGAAGACGATGAACTCGAGGTCGGGAATATCGACACCGGTGGAGAGCATGTCGACGGACACAACGATGCCGGGTTCGGGACGATTGCGGAACTCTCGAATCCGCTGCAGCGGGCGATCGACCGTCGCGCTGCCGGTGATCTTCTGCACGAACGCATCGCCGCGGCCGAATGTGTCCCGGCAAATGCCGACGAGTTGGTCGGCGTGCGAGATGTGCGGCAGGTCGTTCACCGCGAAGATCAGTGTTTTCGGAAGGCGCCCGTACTGCTGCTCGTGGGCGAGCGCGTGGCGCTTCACTTCCTCGATGATCTTGCGATTCGAGTCGGGCGAGGTGACACGCTGCTCGATCTCGGTCGTGTCGAATTGACGCTCGTCTTCGAGTAAGTCGAGCTGCCCGGTACCAGAGGTCTGATCGATCAGCTCGACTTGCTCGCCTTCGCGGAGGAACACGCCGTTGAGGCGCACGTCCGACTTGATCGTCACGACATCATAGTCGACGAGGTAGCCCTCGCGGACGGCACGTTCATATTCGTAGCGGTACACGATCTCGTTGAAGTACGCCTTGGTGTGAGCGGCGGGCGTGGCCGTCAGGCCGATCTTGATCGCATCGAAATGGTCCAGCGTGTTGCGCCACATCGACAGCTCGGCGGTGGTGTAGCCGCGGTGGCACTCGTCGGCGATGATCACGTCGAAGGCGTGAATCGGGATGTCGAGCTTGTCCGCGTCGTCGTCCGATTCTTCGTCACCGAGAGCGAACGCCGCGCCGCGACCGAAGAGATTGATGGCCATGCGCTGAATCGTGCAGACGTACACGAACGCGTGACCCGGCTGCGGATCGAGGAGATAGCTAGCGGGCAGGACCTTCGGATCGAACTTCTCATCCTCGCCAAGGTCTTCACGGCGAAAGCGTTGGCTGTAGACTTCGTAGATGTTGGTGAACTTCAAGCCGGGCTCGGGCTCGAAGGACGCGAAGGTGCGCACCGCTTGCGCCGCGAGCGCGCGGCGATCGACGAGAAACAGAATCCGCCGGCCGACGCCGGACTTCATCAGCCGATAGGCCTGATTCACCATGGTCACGGTCTTGCCCGTGCCGGTGGCCATGGCAAGCAGCATCTGTCGCTTGCGACTGGCGATGGCTTGTTCGACCGCGGCGTTCGCGTCGATCTGGTAGGGACGCAGCCATTGGTGACTATTCGCATTGGCGGTGAACCAGGCGCAGGCCGCTTCAAAATCGCGCTGGAGCAATTCCCGCAACGCGCCCGGTGTGTGGAAGCCGGCAATCCGGCGCGAGGCGTTCAGTTGGTAGCGAACATCGTGGTACCAGATGACCTCGCCGTTGGTGGAGTAGAGAAACGGTACACGGTATCCGCGAAAGTTGAACGGGCTGTCAGTCGCTCCGCGCGAGTAGCGCTCGGCCTGAACGAGCACGTTCTGCGGTCCGAGGCTCAGCTTCTTCGCCTCGACGATACCGAGCGCCTGTCCGTCGGCGCACAGGGCGTAGTCGGCCGGGCCTGTGTCCGTTGGATATTCTTCGAGGGCGTGGCGCTGGTAAAAGCGCGCCGGGCGCACCGCACCCTTGCGGACGATTTCCCAACCGGCACCGGTGATCCGCTTGTCGATGCGGGTCCGGCGGGTGCGCGCTTCAGACTCGTCGTGCGGCTTGCTACTCATGCGATATCACGCTCGTCGGTTCTTAGGGTGGCAGTCGCCGGGTTGTCAATGAAACCGCGAACCGCGCCAGCGCGTCCGTCGCCTTTCCCTGTGCCGACGGGATTGTTAGACTCGCAACGAAAGGAGGACTGATGGCCATCAAACAGATCGCGCCCGCGGAAGCGCATGAGTTGATCGGTAAGGGCTACCGTTACCTCGATGTCCGCACGGAGGCGGAGTTCGCCGCCGGCCATCCAGCCACCGCGGTCAACGTGCCGGTGTTCGTGCGGGACGCCGCCAGCGGACAGATGGCCCCGAATCCGGAGTTTCTCGCCGTGGTCGAACAACACTTCCCGAAGGATGCCGCGGTGGTGATCGGGTGCATGTCGGGGATGCGCTCGCAACGCGCGGCGGAGATGATGGCGAGCGCCGGGTTTGTCGATCTCTGCAACATGCAAGGCGGCTTCGGCGGTGCGCGTGATCAGTCGGGGCGCCTGATCACGCCCGGTTGGGCAGAGGCCGGCTTGCCGGTGTGCAAAGATTGCGGAGCGCAGAACACCTACGCCGGGTTGCGGGCATCTTCTCCCTCTCCCTCTGGGAGAGGGCGGGAGTGAAGGCTGCCAATGGCGATTCGAATCACGCGCGTCTACACGCGCGGCGGTGACAAGGGCAAGACCGCATTGGTCGGCGGCAAACGCGTCCCTAAGGATTCCCCGCGCATCGCCGCCTACGGGAGCGTCGACGAACTCAACGCCATCGTCGGCCTGGCGCGCACGTTCAACGCCGACGGCGCCGCCCGCGCGCATCAACGCCGCCTGGAGGACTTGCTCAAACGCATGCAGAATCAGCTCTTCGACCTTGGCAGTGAGTTGGCCACACCGCCGGACGCAGCGTACGAGGGCATGTACCGCATCAGTGCGGACGACGTGAAGGCCTTGGAAGGCGAAATCGATGGTCTGCAGACTGAACTGACTCCACTGAACTCGTTCATTCTTCCCGGCGGCGGCAAGGTCAGCGCCTTCTTGCACCAGGCGCGCACCGTATGCCGGCGCGCCGAGCGCGACATCCTCCGTCTCAGCCGCGACGAGACCGTCGGCGACTTCGTCCTGCCGTGGGTCAATCGCCTCAGCGATCTGCTGTTCGTGCTATCGCGCTGGGTCAGCAAGCAACTCGGCGAGCCGGAGTTTCTCTGGGAGCGCGGCCTGCGTGGCCATGAACGCAAACGTAAAGGAGCCTGATCCATGTCGTCACTCTACTTCAAGCAACTCCCACTCGGCCCGATGCAGAACTTCGCCTATCTCATCGGCGACCCGCTCACGCACAAGGCCGCGGTGGTGGACGCGGCATGGGACATCGATCGCATTCTCGCAGTCGCCGCAGAGGACGACATGCAGATCACGGCGGCGCTGGTCACGCACTTCCACCCCGATCACCTCGGCGGCAAGATGATGGGGCACAGCATCCAAGGCGCCACTGATTTGCTGGCCCGCAACCTCGATCTGAAAGTGTATCTACACAAGAGCGAAGCGGACTTCGCCAACCAGATCGCCGGGCTGTCGGCATCCGATATGGTTTCGGTCGAGAGCGGCGACGACCTGGCCGTGGGCAACGTGACGATCAAGTTCATTCACACGCCAGGCCACACGCCTGGCTCGCAGTGCTTCTTAGTCGACGGCCACTTGGTGTCGGGAGACACCCTGTTCATCGGGTCGTGTGGGCGCGTGGATCTACCCGGCAGCGATCCGGCGCAGCTCTACGACAGTCTGGTCAACAAGTTGAAACGGTTGCCTGACAACACGGTGCTCTATCCCGGCCACGACTACTCCGACCGGCCCACCTCGACGATCGGCGACGAGAAGCGCCGCAATCTTTACATGCGCTTCGAGCGGCTCGAAGATTTTCTCAACATGATGGGATACTGATCGTCGAACGCTCGCGTGAGCGTTTGCACGAAGTGCTGTCGATACGTGTCTTGCTGTTGCCGGCGTGCGGTGGCCATACCGTGTAGCCGGTCGCGCTTGTGGATCACCCAGTCGCGAAAGGTCGGCATGTCGAACGCGCCGAGGAGGCGCAGGCAGGCCGCGTAGTGGCGGCTGCCGCGCGCGAAGAAGTCCGCGGTCACCTGTGAAGTGGCGACTCGGCTGCGCAGTGCGGCGAGTGTCACGGGAACGGCGCGGCGTGCTTCCTGGGGCCGCAAGTGGAGTTGAAGGAAGTAGGTCCACCGCCCGCCGCGGAAGTCCTCTTCCCAATCGACCGCGTCGTCGAGGTACTGCATGCCGACGAGGTAATGGTCGAGCAAGGCCACCACGCGGCGAACCGCCGGCGGCGGCGCGCCACCGAGCAATGCGACCGCGACGGCGGTGATCCGACAAACCGCCGTCTTGGCGGCGGAGTCGCGCGCGTAGTGCGAATGCGTGTAGGCCGGCCGGCGGCCGATCCACAACACCGGCTCGGTGCTGTGGCCATCGACGTACTCGCTCACGTCGCGTCGGAAGCGGCGCCAGAAGTCGGCACGCGGCCCCACCGTTGTGCCTAGCAAGGCGTGTATCTCACCCTCCACCGCGTAGCGCAGCAGATTCGTGTCGCGCGCGAAGGCGAGCTGGCGATCGTTGAGGCGGTCGTCGATCAGCGCGAGGAGGATGATGAGAACGTGGGCGACTCCGAGCTGTTCCAGCGTCGCGCGCGGGACCGAGGGGAACGCCTCGGCGATCAGGAAGGGCAACGCGCGGAACACCGGTGTTCCGTACACGTCGCGCCACGTGCGCCAGCGTGGCTGCGGCGAGAAGCTCATTGCGTGCGGCAGCGCGCGGGCAACCTCGCGCAGTGTTGGGGGCAACGCGCTGCGCAGCCAGCGCCGGTAGAGGTGATCGATGCGGTCGTCGAACGCTCTGAGTGCCGGTGTTGCGGCCGCGTCGCTCATAGCGTCCAGCGTCGCTGCCACGTCGCCAGCAGCGTTTGGTGAAAGCGCTGATGATCGCGATGGATCACCAGCGCGCGTCGCGCCCATTCGTCACGCTGGCGCGCCGCCCACGTCCGCAACGTCGGCATCGGCAATCCATCGAGCAGCGTTGCGCAACGCCCGAAATGGTGGCTAGCACGCTGAAGAAATTCGACGCCGGTATCGCTCAGGTGCACCCGGCTTCGTAATTCGGCGACCGGCACGCGCTCTCGCCGTCGCCATTCGTGAGCCGTCAGGTGCCGGCGCACGAAGTACGTCGGCCGGCCGCGGCGATAGTCCTCTTCCCAATCGTCGACGTCGTCCACGTATTGCAACCCGATGACACACTCATCGACGGCACGTGTGATGCGCGTCTGAACCGACGTCGAGGCGCCGCCGAGGATCGCGACCGCGAGCGCCGACAACCGGGCCGGTGCCAGCTTGCCCGCCGCCGCGCGCGCGTAGCGCGCGTGCGAATCGTCCTCCGCCCTGCCACCTCTCCAGTCCGCGGCCTCCCGCACGTGCGCCACGGCATAGTCGCGCAGTGCCTGCCGCGCTGCGCGCCAGTAGCCGGCGTGCGTCCCGACGACCTCGCTCAGGCGTGCTTGCATCTCCGCTTCCATACTGCGCTTGAGTAGATTCAGGTCGCGGCTGAACGCGACATCGTCGTCGTTGAGTCGGTCGTCAAGAAACGCCAGCGCCAGACACAAGACGTGCGCCAGCCCGAGACGGCGCAGGTGTACGGGCGTGACCGTCGGGAACGCCTCGGCCACGGCGCCGGGCAGCGTGCGTGTGATGGGGTTGTGGAACACCGCGCGCCAGGTGCGCCAGCGTGGCTGCGGCGAGAGTCGAAGTTGGTGGGGCAGCGCAAACGCGTGGGCGCGCAAATCGCGCGTTAGCGCATTGGTCGCCCAGCGCCGAAACTCGCGATCGATCTGGCGGTCGTACGCGGCCAGGCCGCGCCCGGCCTCAGTAATTGCGGGTCTCCGGTCCGTAGATCGAAAGCGTGGCGTTCTCAGCTTTGCTGGCCAGCTTGCGCGCGGCCACACACTGCTCCGGTGTCGGCAGTTTGCGGATGCCGGCCTTCTTCAACCAGTCAGTGAGCTCGGCGTGCTTGGCCGGCTTGTAGTGATGGAACCGATTCACGGCTTCCCAGAAAAAATCCTCACCCTTCATTTTCTTGGTGCCCTTTACCATCGCGGTGAGGATTTCGTACATCGCCGAGTGCGGCATGCTCGTTCGTGTCGCCATGATCCCCTCCTGCTTTGCAATGACGTGATAGGACTCTTTTCATAAACACTCGCGCGTCGTCAAGCGCGACACGTCCTACCTAGGCAATTGATGTTGGACATAATGTCATGACGGGCAACAGCTTGTTCTGGGCGTCGGCTGGCACTATGATTCGCCGCGCCTGATGCCCGACACTACTCAACTGAACGATTGGCGCGCGATCCTGCAGCGGCTCGCCATCGGGATCGTGCTCGCGGCGGCGGTGATCGTGGCCGCGCGGGCCGCTGGCCGCATCGGCAGCGCCGTCCCCGGGTTCTGCCTGTCGGAAGACCTCCGGTTCATGCGGGTTGGTGATCCCGTTTGGCCTGCTCTGCAACACGGGCTGTTCAAAGCGCGTGACCGAGTCGTCGGGCTGATGGTGGATGATCACGTTCGACGACTCCATCACCCCAGCGAACTGGTCGACCTGGTCGCTGGCCTACCCGTGGGAACCGCGGTTACGTACGAAGTCGAGCGGGGATCCGAACGAGTGGCGGTGACGGTTCCGACCGCGCGTTTCTCAGTGCTGAGTTTTCTTGCGGTATACGGCTGCGCGGTCGCGCCGACGTTGATAGCGTTGGCGCTGGCCTTGTGGGCGGTGCGGCGGCAATCGCAACACCCGGCCGCGGCGCGTTTCCTGGTGCTGACCGTGGTCTCCTATGCTGGCGGCCTCGCGTTGTGTGAGAGCGCGATCGATGGTCGCTTCGGTCGGTTGTTCTCGCTGTCGTTCTACGTACTCGCGGCCGCGTTCATAAACCTCGCTCTCGATTTCCCGCGACGACGCGCGATCGTAGCGCGCTGGCCCTGGCTCCCGGGCGCGAATCTCGCGCTCTGGACGGCACTCGGCCTGTGGGTCAATACCCACTCGTTCCACAACGCCGACGTGCGCGCCGCATGGGCCGATATGGACGGCTTGCTGATGGCGAGCAGCATGATTTTCCTCGGGGCCGCTACCGCTTACAGCTATTGGGTATGGGACGATCGTGAGGCACGCGAGCGCGCGCGGGTCGCGTTGATCGGATACGCCGCCGTGCCGCCGATGCTGGGGGTCATGATGCTGCCCGGCTATCTCACCGGTGCGGTGTTACCGGCCAACTTGTTTTTCCCGCTGACCCTGGTGATGAACGCATGCCTCGCCTACGCGATCGTGCGCGGGAACGTTTTCGAGCTGCGCCATGTGCTGCGCCGCGGCTCGCTCACCGGCGCGCTGGGTGTGTTCTGGGCGGTGGTGTTCTTCACCGCCGCGATTGTGGTGGATGAGTTCATGACTGCGGGCAGCCCACTGGGTCGCGCGGTACAAGCGGCGCTGGTGGTGACCGCCGGGTTGGGATTCGCCGCCACCCGTGTCGGATTGGAACGGCTCATCGATCGGTTCTTCTTCCGAACACGCGCCGTCTTCAAACCCGTCATCCACGAACTCAGCGCGAGCTTTACTCGGCTGCTGCGCGCCGAGGATGTGATGCAGCGAACGCAAGCCATCGTGCAAGACAAACTGGGTGCGACGCATCTTGAGGTCATCAGTCTCGACGCGACAGCACCCACCACCACGCTGCCCGTGCAACCGCTGTTCAGCGCGCTACGTGAGGGCGCGCGGCCCATCGCACGCGGCACGGACGCGGCGGCAACTCGCATCCTCGAGGCGTGCGGCGCCGAGGTCGCGGTGCCCATTGCCTTCGAAGGACAATTGCGCGCGGTCATGCTGCTCGGGCGCAAACGCAGCGGCGAGTTGTATACGTCGGAGGACCTCGACCTGCTGGCAACGATCGCCAACCAGGCGGCGAGCGCGCTGGAGAATGCCGCGTCCTTCGAGCAACTCGATCGCTTGCGGCAGAACTTGGAAGCCGAAGTGGAAGCGCGCACGCGCGAATTGAAGGACGCGCAGTCGCAACTCGTGCAGGCGGAGAAAATGGCGTCGCTCGGGCAGTTGGTCGCGGGCGTCGCGCACGAGCTGAACAACCCGCTCGCTGCCGTCGACGGCAATCTGGCCGTGCTCCACGACTATGTCAGTCGCCTGCGCGAGGCGCTGCGCGCGTATGAACAGACGGCGCCTGCGGCCACCGAGGCGTTCGCCGCGGTCCGTCGCCAACTCGAACTAGACGTGGTGTTGGGCGACATCGATCACTTGCTCGCCACCTGCACAGAAGGCAGCAACCGAGCCCGGCGCATCGTCCGCGACCTGCGCACCTTCTCCCGTCTCGATGAAGCCGAACTCAAACGCGTCGACCTCAACGAGGCGATTGACATCACGCTCAACCTGCTCCGTCACCGCGTCTGCGGCACCGTCCGCGTCGAGACCACCCTAGCTCCGGTACCGCCCGTGGAGTGCTACGCCAGCCAAGTCAACCAAGTGTTTCTGAATCTGCTCACCAATGCGTTCGACGCCGTCGAAGCTGGCGAGGGTGGGCTGGTACACATCGCCACGCGCCCGTATCGCAACGGGGCCGACGCGGTCGAGATCGAAGTCCATGATACGGGCCCCGGCATTCCGCCCGAGCTGCGCGCCCGCATCTTCGATCCGTTCTTTACTACCAAGCCGGTGGGCAAGGGCACCGGGTTAGGGCTGAGCATTTCGTACTCAATCGTCGCCAAGCATGGCGGCCAACTGTGGCTCGATCCAGACTCGTCATCCGGCTGCACGTTTCATGTCGTGCTGCCGACCCGCCCGCGAGCGGAACCGGCCAAGGCCGCCGCTAGCCAGCCGACCACACTCTAGGATAGAGAACCCCGCGTGGCGCATGAGGGGGCCAGCGGCGTCGCCGCCAGCGAGCAGCGACCGCGCATCCTAGTGGTGGAAGACGATCGCAGCGTGCTCGATACGGTGGTGCGCACGCTGCGGCTCGATCACTACGAGATTCTCGCGGCGTTGAGCGGTGAAGAGGCTTTGCGCCTGCTCGAGACCCACGGCGAGGTGGCCGTCATCATCGCTGACCAGCGCATGCCCGGCATGAGCGGTACCGATTTCCTGCACCGCACGATCGATCGCTATCCCGACACGATCCGCGTCATCCTGACCGGCTACACCGACATCGAGTCGCTGGTCGAGGCGATCAACGCCGGGCGCGTCTATCGGTACCTCACCAAGCCGTGGGAGACGCCGGAGCTGCGCATGACCGTGCGCAACGCCATCGAGGCCTACACGCTCGTGCTGGAGAACAAGCGCCTCACCCGCGAGCTGCGCGAGGCGAACGAGCGGCTGCGCGGTGAGGTCAACGTCCTGCGTCGGGACGCGGTGGCACGCTATCAAGCTGAGAACCTGATCGGGACCAGTGCGGCGATGCAAGCGGTTCACCGCCTGGTGCAGCGCGCCGCCGCGAGCGAGATTCCGGTGTTGATCGCGGGCGAAACCGGCACCGGCAAGGAACTGATCGCGCAAGCCATCCACTACGCGGGGCCGCGCCACGATGCGCTGTTCGTGCCGCAGAACTGCGCCGCGGTGCCGCATGAGTTGCTGGAGAGCATTCTGTTCGGGCACCGCAAGGGTGCCTTCACGGGTGCCGCCAGCGATCAAAAGGGTCTGTTCGAAGTGGCGGATGGTGGCACCATTTTCCTCGACGAGATCGGCGAGATGAGTCCGGCAATGCAAGCCAAGCTGCTGCGCGTGCTGCAGGAAGGTGAGTACCTGCGCGTCGGCGACACCGCCGCGCGCCGCGTCGACGTGCGCGTGATTTCGGCCACCAATCGTAATCTCGCGCAAGAGATCCGCGCCGGCCACTTTCGCGAGGATCTCTACTACCGCATCAATACGTTTGAGATCGCGGTGCCACCTCTGCGCGATCGGCGTGAGGACATTCCGCTGTTGGCCACGCACATCCTCGCGGAATGGGAGCGCGAGAGTGGGCACCGGCTCAACGGGATCAGCGACGAGGCGATGGAGGCGTTGACGGAATACGCCTTCCCCGGCAACGTCCGCGAATTACAGAACGAGATCAAACGTGCGGCCACTCTCGCCGACGACGGCGAGCCGATCGTCAGGAGTCTGTTGTCGGCGCGGCTGCAGCAATCGGCGGCCGACGATGTCAGCACCGATCTGCGCGCCGCCGTCCGTGAATTCGAGCGCCAGTTCCTCACCACGCTCCTCAACCGCAACCAGTCGAATATTTCGCAGACGGCTCGCGATCTGGGGATGACCCGTGCGGGCCTCCAGCGCAAACTCAAGGAACTGAGCATTGCGGTCGAGCGATAACGACCTGCCAATTTCGCGAAGCACCCTGCTACCTCGGCGTGGCAGGGACAGCCGTTGGTCGCTGGCGTGGTGATGCGCCCGGAGTGGGCGCTCCGCATGGCACCGTTCTTGGGTTCACTCCTGGATGGTTGATTCCGGCACGGGATCACCGGAACGAAGGGAGTACCGATGGCATATCACGCTGAAGGCTACGTCACACCGCGCGAGTTTCCCGTGAGCGAAGACGACGTGTCGACCGCGCCCAGTCCCTTGATCGGCTGCGTCGCCGGAGTGCTGCTGAGCGCGGCGTTGTGGGTCGTGATCGGCTGTGGGGTCGTGGTCCTGCGCCTCCTCAAGCTCGGCTGAAAAACGTTCTGCGTACGTCGGCGCCGCCATCGGAGGCAGACGTACGCGCGTGCTCGTAGTCCCGCTTGCGAGTCCCCACTCTTGCGCAACGGCGGTGCTCTTCATATGAGAAGAGCATCGTGCTGAGTTGCGTGCATCGTGCTTGTTCCCGCCCAACGGCCGACTTTTGGGCGCGTAGGACACCACGTTGATGGCGGCACGGGTGAACGACGGGCTGGCGTTGGCGCCGGTAATCGTGCGCGACCCGTGGACTGGGTTCGATGATGCGGTGCGCGGCTTGGTACGTGAGTTGGTGACGGCCGACCATCTCGCCGCCGCTCTTGCGGATCGCGCGGCGCACGCGGTCATCGAACGCGAAGCGATGGCGAGTACCGCGTTGGTCGAGATCGGCGTCAGCATCCCGCACGCGCGCCTGCCGGGCGTAAACGGCATCGTGGCCGCGTTGGCGGTATCGCCGGCTGCCGTGTACTACGCCCACGCCCAAGTCCCGATCACGATCATGACGCTCGTGCTCTCGTCGCCGTCGTTGAGTGGCGAGCACTTGAACTTCCTCTCAGCGCTGTCGCTCCTGTTGCAGTCGGAGGCTACCCGTATCGCGCTCCGCAACACCGCGACCGCGGCGCAGCTCTTTGAGTACGTGAGCGCGCACGAACGCTTTCGCTAAGATGGCCAGCGGCACCAGTGAGCGGCAAGCCATGCGACGATTCGCCAGCACTTCCCAACATGGAGGAGGATGGGGCCCGGTGGCCTCCCCGGTCTTCAAAACCGCGTGGTCCCGGCTTGCCGGGACGGAGGGTTCGACTCCCTTCCTTCTCCGCCAATGCTTTGAGATCAGTGGCATAGATGGACTTCACTTCGCGAGCCGAGGGCTGCAGTCTGTGGATCTTGCGCAATGTTGCTACCGACTACTAACGCGCCCCTTGAAGGCGCGCGTCGCAACGGTCACGGAGTGCTTCTTTGTGGTCAGCTACAGGAGCCTGAGATGACGCTCCCACGCTGTCGGGGACTATCGCACAACGCGAAAATCGTCAGCCGCCATCCTCAATCAACCTCCACCCATTCGCCTTGCAGCGCTCCAGCCAAGCAACCATTCTCGCGTTAGATGCGCGGGCATACGGGGACAGGGATTGGCCTGTCTCGCCATCATGAGTGGCGCACCACAACCGCAGGATTACATCGCCTTCTCTGGCAGCCACCGAAACCGCATCGTTCCGCAGTCGCACCATCTCCCTCAGTCCGTACCAGAATTGAATCTGGAGGGGGCCGATTGTGGTCCGCTCTGAATCTGGTGTTCTCAGTTCAAGGATGGCGCTTAGATCTTCGTCACGAGGCCAGTGTGTTTCAACGGCGTCAAGCCGTAACCCAAGTGCTGCCGCCGCGCCAAGCAGGGACAAAGTCCGGACCCATGCATCAAGTTCCCCTTGGCGCGTGGTGGTCAGCTCCTTGATCACACGCTCTCGAAGGCTCGATCGCAGAAAAGGCTCTCTCAAATCGGGTCGTAGCGTCACGCTCAGCGCGAGCAAACTGCCGGCTAAACCGCCCGTACTTGCCCCGGTCAGCACCTGGTAGTCAATCCATTCGTCTATTGCGATCCGCTTCAAGAAACGGTGGATCTCTTCGTCGGTAGCCTTAGTGGCGCACCGTAGGACATGGGACAGGTGCTGAATATTGCCGTTGGGTGGTTGCCATTCTTTTGGATCAGCTGTGCGTAGCAGCGCTAGGGCGGGTGCCAATACCAATTCCGATCGTCCCTTCTCGCTCGCAATTCGTTGGAATCGAGCTAAGGCATTGAGCGTGGTCGCATTGTCCTGCAACCGACTTCGCTGCCACCCCTCCTCATCCACATCCATGAAGACAGCGCTCCAGAGATCGCGGGCGGTTGCGGCCGACAGAATGTTAACAAGTACATTGAGGGGGGCAATGGTAAACCGCTCCACGAGGCGGGGACGGTTTTCTTCTCTTCCGAGTTCGTCCGTCAACTTATCGAAGGCCCCTCTCAGCTCCTTTGTCTTCTCCGCATAGGCTAGGAACACTTGGACCTTCTCTAGTGGCGTAAGCAGGGCACGATCGACGAGGCGGGTGCGGTTTTCTTCTCTTCCAAGTTCGTCCGTTAGTTTATCGAAGGCCGCTCTCAGCTCCCTTCCTCTCTGACGGCGTGTGGGGTGGGGCATGAGGGCTGTCTTCTCGGCATAGGCCAGGAAGGATTGGAGATCTCCCAGCGGCGTAAGCAGGGCACGATCGACGAGGCGGGTGCGGTTTTCTTCTTTTCCGAGTTCGTCCGTTAGATTTTCGAAGGCCGCTTCCAGCTCCTTTGTTTTCTCAGCATAGGCTAGGAACACTCCTACGTTCTGCAGCGACGTGAGCAGGGCACGATCGACGAGGCGGGTGCGGTTTTCTTCTCTTCCGAGTTCGCCCGCTAGCTGACCGAAGACCGTTTCCAGCTCCGGTGTTGTCTTCGCATAGGCCAAGAAGGACTGGAGCTGTTCCAGCGGCGTGAGCAGAGCACAATCGACGAGGCGGGTGCGGTTCGCACCGTCCGACAGAGCACGAAAGAAGTTGGTCAGAAGAGCTGGATCGTGCTTTTGTACCAGAGCAATCAGCGACTTCATCGTACCAAGATTCGGCAGCAGAAGTAACCGCTTCGAATCCTCCATCAACACGGTCAACATTTCCTTTGCTGGGGCAGACTGTTCGAATCCGGTCAACCGACTGACGAGTGTAATGCCACAGTACGGGTCCGCGCGGGCAATCAGTCGAAGCTCCGTTGCCGGGTCGACGGCGACAAAGGTGGCAGCGAGGAGAAGTCGGCCAAGCGCAGGGTGAGCCAGGCGATAACGGACATATTGCCCCTGGGCACCGGCCTGTTCTCGGAATACTAGGCCAAGGCGGCGACTGGCAACGTCGAAGCCCGCCTGTTGGTCGACCAGCGCGGCCTCGTTCAGGGACAACTCAAAGTCGGCGAGTACGGCCAGACGCATAAGATTACCAATTTCACCCACGCCCAATCTCTTCAGGTAGACCTCGCGAATTTCATCGACTGCGTCCTTCTCGGTCAGGACCCAGTTCTGTTTTGCCAGATCCGGAAGTCGTTTCAGCACCGCGGCGCTGAAGGCGATCAGGTCAGTCGTCGTGTCCGGGGATGTGGGGTCACCGCCGAAGGTACTGACCCAGCGGTCCAAGACCTCGAGTGGCGGTTCCACGATGGTAGAGGAGCCAGTCTTACGCCAGACCAGGCGCCGATAGACACCCCTTACCTCAATTTGGCGTGCCTTCAGTGGCACTGTCGGGATGTCGAGTCCGGTGATAGGGCTGCCGCGCCTGGTGTGCAATTCCCTGCCTACAAGCAGCAGTCGCGGGCGCTGGCTCGGGGTCAGCAGCCCCCAGGCCACCGCCAGCCTTTTCGCCAACCGCTCGTCGAGATGGATGTTGTCAAGAATGAACAGCACGCGAGGGTGGCCGAAGCGGACCAAGTCGTCCTCAAGGCCGTTCCCGGCTTCGAAGACCCGTTCGCCGAGCCGAGCCAGGTCCAGATAATAGGCCGGCCAACCCGCGCGGGTGGTCTCCAAGGCGAGCAACCAGGCCAGCACCGTCTTGCCCGAAGCACCGACCCCGCGCAGGAGAGCCCTACCCTCCTTCTCTAGAAGATCGAGAATGCGGTCGGCATCCTGTGGACGCTGAACCCACCCGCTCTCATACTCATCTGGCGAGGGAATGAATTCGGCCTGCGGGCTGTCGGGTGGCACGGCCGGCCGTACCAGCTCGAACCAACCAGGCAGGTCGGGGAGCCCCAATATCTCTACTCGGGTCCGGGCGAATTCAGGGCGCGCGAGTTCCTGGACAAGCTGGCCGCCGAAAACCAAATCGACGCGTTCCAGTACCAGCCCGGCTTCGTCCGCAAACCGTTGTCGCCACGTCCTCAGCTCGTCGGCGTCCGGTTGAATCGCGGGTTGGCCGGAGACAAAGACGAATCCAGACAGCTTTGGAGTTCGATCGCGAGCCTTCGCCACGTCTTCGCCAAGATGCTTCCAGATCTTTGATTTGCTCTTGCGGGTCGTTGCCTCAACTCCGTCGACGCGGCCATTGGGAAGAACGACGTAGGCGTCGGGCCAACCACAACGCGATTTGCCTCCAGGACTTAGCGCCCGGAAATCGAAGCGCGGAAAGCGATCGGGAAAGCGAAGGCGAGCATAGTCCTCAGCCACTCGCTGCATGTCCTCAGGTGTTAGGGTTTCAAGCCTTCGGGCAATCCGCGTTTCCAGATCCTTGCGTGAGTTCAAGCGGAACCCCCTTGAGAACAACAAACTCAGCCGGCGATATCGTGGTGGCGAATCTCGACTTGACGTGGCAGCGGGACCTGAATCGCCGTTGCAGCGTTGCCACCAGCTGGAAGCAATTCCTATCATGTACAGCTTAGTTAGTTCTATCCCCTACAACGTGTGAGGTGTCGTTCATCGCAGCGCCGTCTTTTTTTTGGACCTACCGTGTCAGCAAGAGATCGAGCCAGATTGGGAGATTTTCGGAGCTGTTGTGCGCTTGTTGCTGTGAGTCTACGCAACCCAGAACAAGGCGCGTCTCGGGGGTGACGACAACGGCGATCACCGTGAAGTTGCCATCACGTTGAGTAGACGACGGATAGTGTCACAATCGCTCGCCATTCCGAGGCCCTCATACTCGTCGCGCCGGGCAGATATCTCCACTATGAAGCGGGCGGAAAGCAAGGCCACAGAGTAGGCTGTCTTCCCCGGCGGAATGCGCGGATTGACGCTGAACTCATCGGGCCGATCTCTGAAGAGACGCATGCCGAAGAACGCGCCGTGGGCGGCAGCCGACAGCTGAACATATGTCCATGCGAGTTCCAATTCTTCAGACCCCAACACGGCGGCAACGGCGCTGGGGGAAGCCCATTCGGGGTTGAACCAGTACGACCGATCCTTGTCCCCGACCGCCTGCAGTGCATCATCGCGGTCTGCGGCTGGCAGAGAGCTGATCCGGTCATGGATTTCTTTGCGGAGCGAGGCGCGCATTGAGGATGGATACGCCGCGTCTCGGCTCAACCTGTTGTGACCCGAGTACAAGTACTTGAAGGCTGCGAGAGCCGGCTTGGCACTGCGAACGACCGCTCCCACCGAAATCCATATGTCGAAGAGGGTCCGCGCGAGTGCCGCCCCAGGGCTCGACCAACCCGCCTCGACGAGTTTGCCGATGGCCCGGTGCACGCAGACCCCGTCGTGCGAGAGAACGAAGAGGGCATCGCGGACAATGTCGTTGCTGGTGTTCTCGTACTTCGCCTTCGATGACTTGTTGAGTTCGACAGCGAGGTCAGTCGCAGCCGAGTGAAGCGCGATCGGCGACGGTGCAGCGTTCATCCATCTTCCTCAAAGCGCCTGAGCCTACCACAGAGCACCAGCTTCCCCCCATCTCGCACCCATGTTGCTCCCACGGGCGTGGGTGAGTCCTTGTGCGCCTGGGGTTTACGCCGTATCGTTTGCTCGATCAGGAGCGCATGACATGACTCCGAACCCGTCCGGCGATGATGTGTTGGCTTCGTTGAGCCGGCTCGACGGGCTGCCCGCGCTGAAGAGTGCCACGATACTCTCGCAGGCATTGTCACACTCGCTGGCGCTCGTTGCTGATCCCGCCGCTGCGTTGAGCCGATCGAAGATTCCGGCCAAGGTTCTTCTTCTACGCGAATTGTATGCCTATCGTCTTGCGGAGCTGGCCACATCCGCGTGCGATCTTTTCCGGGACGGCAGCGTGGTTGCTGCCACAGTCCTTACGCGCTCCGCCCTTGAGGTTGTCGCGTGGCTCTTTTCCGTCGATCGCAAAACTCGCAAGTGCCTGGAGAACGACGCCGTCGGAACGCTAGATGAGTTTCTCAATCGCCTGCTCTTCGGGAGCCGAACTCAAGGTGCGGAATGCAAGGCTTACAACGTTCTCGACGCAATCGATGAAATCGACAAGATGATTCCATCGTTTCGATCCGCCTATGACCTCTGCTCAGAATTTGCACATCCCAATGCCGATGGAGTGCTTCACTCGTATGGCCGGTACGACAAGGAAACCATAATCTTTAATCTCGACCCGAAGAAGCACCAACCGCCAGTCGACGGAATTGTGCCGATACTCGCGGGCGGTCTCGGATTCTTCATGGGCACGTATACGAACATGGCATCCTACTTGGCGGAGCTAGTCGCCTTGTGCGAGCGAGAGATTGATCGCAACGCCTAAGCCGGAAGCCGTGCGCGGCAGCATCAATCAACGCAGCGGTTGCTAACGTGCTGCAAACGAACCAGGCACCACCAAGCTCAAAGCGCCCGCATTCGGTGGAACGGTCTGGCGCGAAGAGCAACTATTTCCAAACACAGCCTCAGGTGGAAGACACTTCAAAACCGCGTGGTCCCGGCTTGCCGGGACGGAGGGTTCGACTCCCTTCCTTCTCCGCCAATCGCTGCCGCGACCATGACTACTCGCAGCTCACACGAGATCTCACCCTACGTCTGACGATTCACGAAGGGCTGATCGCGGGCCGCCAAGGCCGCTTTGAGCCCCTGCTCGCGGCTGGTCTTGGCCCACTGCTTCACCGCTGGAGTCTGATGCGCGATCACATCGAGATCGGCGGCCGATTGCTCGGCCGCGCGCAGCCCCATCACTTCGTAGAAACGATTCACCGCGGCTTTGTGCAGCGTCAGCAAATCGAGCGGAACCATGGCGATCCGCCGCGCCAAGGCCAGCGTCTCCTCGTCCAGCCGCTCACGCGGCACCACTCGATTGATGAGACCCCACTCCAGCGCCTCGGCCGCCCCGAGCAGATCGCCGGTGAAAAACAGCTCCTTGCTCTTGCGCATCCCGATCAGATACGGCCATAGCGACAGTGACGGCAAGACGCCGAGCGCTCGTCCGGCAGGATGCCCGAATTGTGCATCATCGGCGGCGATGGCGAGATCGCAGTGACCCGCCAGCTCGGTACCACCGGCCAGGCAGTAGCCATGGACCTGCGCGATGGTTGGCTTGGGAAGCGTCCACAGCCGCTGCCAGCGCTCGATGAACTTCTGCACGTTCAGGCGATCGGCGGTGACCGTCAGAGTTCCCAAGCCACCACCGCCGCCCGGCTGCGGCTGCAGATCGTACCCGGCACAGAACGCCCGGCCGGCGCCGCGGATGATCAGAACGCTGGCGTCGCGATCACCTTCGAAATCGTCGAGGGCGCGATCGAACTCGTGCAGCAACTGACCGTTCATCGCGTTCAGCTTGTCCGGCCGATTGAGCGTCAGCCGCACGACGTGGTCTCCGAGCTGCTCGTACGTGATCGAGTCGTAGTCCATGCGTTCTACCTCCGGATCAGTTGGGTCAGCCGCCTCTAGCACACGGCTGGCCGCGCGGGCCAACGCCCACAATCAACTTTGGTATTGCTTAAGAGTCACCTGCTCTTGTATCAGTTGCCGGTCGAGATGATTCACGCGATCGCACGGTCTGGAACTGGGGTAGCCGAGGGCGCGGGCCGTCGAGCGGTCGTGGCGTTCGTCCTACTCGTGACCGCCGGCACGCCGGCTCTCGCGCAACCGGTGCTTCCGGGCGACGTCAACGGTGACGGGCACATCACCACCAGCGACATCGGGCTGGTGATCGAGCAACTGTTCATCGACGACCCGGTGCCGGCGGCCGACAGCAACCAGGACAGCCGGGTCTCGGTCGCTGACGTGTCCGACACGGTCATCCGCTACGTCGAAGAAGCGTTTCCGCCAACCGCAACGCCAACACCCAGCGCGACGCCGACCATCGTACCGAGTACGACGCCCACCACGACACCGAGTGTCACTCCAACGGCCACTGTAACCGTGACGAGTACTGCCTCGTCGACGCCGTCGCCCACGCAGATAGCAACCGCGACCGCGTCGACCACATCGAGCCCAACACCGTCAATCACCTCGACGCCTCTCTTCACGGGGTCGGCGACACCGACAGCGAGCGTGACGCCGTCGGCGACGGCAAGCCCTACCCGGACAATCACATCGACCATCACCCAAACGGCATCGCCGACGCAGACACGCACCGCTACGTCATCGGCAACTCTCACCGCGACCAGCACCACGACCGCTACTTTGACCGCAACCCCTACCGCCACCCCAACCACCACTGCGACCGACACGCCCACCGCTACGCCTACCTTCACTCCGTCGTCGACGCCGACCGTCACGCCTACGGTAACGGTAACGCGTACCCCCACCATCACACGGACGCCAACGCCCACCTGCATCATCACCAATCTCGGCGGGCCGCCGCCGTCCCCCGCGGGGTTGATGTCAATGGCAACGCTGGACGTCAGCGATTGCCCGCGAAACTTCGGTACCCCTCCCGGGCTGCGTCGCACCGACGTGTATACGGTCGTCGGCACCCCGGGCACCGCGATGCTCATCACGGTAACCGCCAGCGGCTTCACCCCGTACGTCTCGATCGTCGACCCCAGCGGCACGTTCGCCGGCGCGGGCGGTGGCCCCTATGAGGCCGCCGCGCCGCTCGAGTTCTACGTCTCGACGACGCGCGCCTACGTCATAATGGTCACTTCGAATCCCGCCGCACCGGAAGCGTTCGGCTCTTACACCATCAAAGTGACGCAGCGGAATTGTCCCGTCGTGGCGCTCGGGGCAAGCGGCGTGAAGGCGCAAACGTTGAGTGATGGTGTCGGCACGGGTAGCTGCCCCGATCCGTCGGACCCCGTTACAAAAGCCGATGCGTTCCAATTTACCAGCACGGCCGGTGAACGCATCCAGATCAGAATGCTTAAGAATTCCGTCCCGCCTGATGCACTCGACCCATACCTCAAGTTGTTCGGGCCGAGCGGACGGGAGTTGGCCGAGGACGACAATAGTCTCGATCCGGACAATTTTGATTCGGTGAACGCCCGCATCGAGTTCTACAGCGTCCAGAGCGGCACCTATACCTTTTTCGCAACCGATGCAGTTGGCGGATCGGGGGCATACAAGATCGTTTTCGACCGCCCGGTCTGCGGCAAGCGTGCGGTTCCGGCACTCGCCGCTGGCACCGTTACGAAGCTTGCCCCACCGCCGAGCCCGCTGGACAACGGCGACTGCCAGGCCCCGCTGCTGTCACCCGGGATCGACATCGTCACACCTGAAATGGTCGACACCAACGCTCAGCTGTTCACGGTCAATCTCACCGCGGGCGACTTCTTCACGACGTACGCAGTGCCAGACGCGAACAGCGATGCTCCTTTAGACCCGCACCTGTGGTTGCTCGCACCCGACAACACGCTGCTGGCCGAGAACGACGACGACGACGAGATCGGCATCACCATCCCCACCACCGGTCTGTACACAGTGGTGGTCGGTGCCAACACACTCGATGTGACCTACAGCTTCGATCCGATGACGGCGGACCCGACCGCCAAGTACGACCTCTTCGTGCAACGCTGCCCGGCGGTGACCGCCGCGTTGAACACCGCCGTCGACGGGACGATGACGGATGCGGACTGTGAAGCTTTCGCGGGCATCAAGTCGCGCACCTACAAGGTTACGACCGCCACGCCACAGTTCCTCACCGTCACCACCCCAACGCTCGACTTCACCGTACGGATGACGATGATCGGCAACGACGGTCGACGAGTGGAGAGCGCGGTTGACCCGTTCGACCCGTTCGCCACCCGTGTCAGCCGCGTGCTACCCGCCGGCACGCATTTCATCGAGATCTCCGGCGTGCATGACGATGGGGCGCAATCGCTGCCGGCGGCATTCAGCTTCACTGCACAATCGTGCGCGACGCACGAGCTGGCAACCGGCGTGACGATGGGGAGCTTCAGCGATGGCGACTGCAAACTCGCGGACGGCTCGGCGTTCGACGTGTACACCATCAGCGGGCCGCTCAATAGCGCCGCCAGCCTGCTGCTCCCCGACAACGCCTGCAGCGTGGTTTCACTCACCGAGGGCTTTAGCGTCCCTCGGGAATTCTGCACCAGCGGATACCTACCGATCCCAATCGCCAAGGCCGGCACCACTGCGGTCATCGTCGACGCTTTTACGCCGGAACAGCGCGACAATTACCAGATCACGTATCGCACGTGCCCGATGACTTCGATCGGCGAGCTCGGCGTCAGCGGCGACCTCAGCGGCAGCGACTGTGTCGATGCGGCCGACAGCAAGAGCGACTTCTACTTGTACCGCGGTGCGACCGACCGCGTGCTCGGGTCGTCCCTGTTCGGCGGCACGGGGTCGGTCGCCGGCGGCGTCAGCGCGGGGTTCAGCACTCGCCTCGACATCCTCGATCTCAGCCAACCCTTCGAAGCCACCGGCCCGGCTCCGACGCTGGAAGAACTCGCCACCGACCTCGTCCCATACAACAGCGCGCCCCCGTGTCAGTCGGGTGCGGGCAGCCCGCCGTGTCTTGGACTCCTCGTCCAGATTTCTCCCGCCAACCCCAGTGACTCGGGACCGTATCACCTCACCTTCGACGCGCTGCCGTAACCTCGCGCCCATCGTCTTCGCCGGCCCCCGCAATCCAAAGAGGGCACGTAACCGTAGTCAGATTCGTTGCAGCCGTGCCCAAGGTCGATTAGAGTCGCGGGGAACTTGGGACTACGAGAGTGGGTTCGGCATCAGTGAGCTGACCCGCGGCCGCCGCAGCAACGTGGCGCGCCGCCACTAACCCACCGGGTGCGAGACCCGGATGTAAGGGAGGAGCAGTTATGAAGACGTCCGTCAAAGGTGCCGTGATTGCCGCCGCGGTGGCGGGGATTTTTGCCGCCCGCTTGGCGCTGGCCGATGAGGCTGGCAAGGGCGCGGCCGAAGCCAAAGTGCATTGTCAGGGCATCAACGCGTGTAAGGGCCACGGCGAGTGCGGCGGCGCCGGCCACGACTGTGCCGGCAAGAACGAGTGCAAGGGGAAGGGCTGGGTGTCAGCCAGCGAAGCCGACTGCAAGGCCAAGGGCGGCACGATCGCGAAGTAACTCGCTGCCGGGGCGCGGCCGCGCCGCGCCCCGGAACGCTTCCCGTGTCCACCCCACCGTATAGCCGACCCGCCGCACTCGGCTGCGGCGTCGGGTTGCGTCCCACGCACTATCCGTACATCTTCGAGCATTGGCCCGCGGTTGATTGGTTCGAAGTCATCTCCGAGAACTTCATGGTGTGCGGCGGCCGTCCGCTGCATACGCTCACGCGCATCCGCGAGCGCTACCCGATCGTGCTCCACGGCGTGTCGCTCTCCATCGGATCGGCCGATCCGCTCAACCTCGAGTATCTTGGCGAACTGCGCCGGTTGATGCAGCGCTTCGAGCCGGCCTGGGTTTCCGATCATCTGTGTTGGACCGGTGTTGGCGGCCACAACCTGCACGATTTGCTCCCGCTGCCGTTCACCGCGGAAGCCCTCGCGCACGTCGTCGAACGCGTGCAGCGCGTGCAAGATGCACTGGGTCGCCGCATCGCGCTGGAGAACGTATCGAGCTATCTCACCTTCTGCCATTCGATGATGCCGGAATGGGAGTTTCTCGCTGCCGTTGCGGAACGCGCCGACTGCGGCATCCTGCTCGACGTGAACAACATCTATGTCAGCGCTGTTAATCATCGCTTCGATCCGATCGAGTACATGCGAGCGATCCCCATCGACCGCGTGTGGCAGTTTCATCTGGCCGGCCACAGTGACCACGGTGATTACCTGCTCGACACCCATGACCACCCAGTGAAGGAGGCGGTGTGGGATCTCTACGTCGAGGCGCTCCACCGTTTCGGTGCGGTCTCCACGCTGATCGAATGGGACGACAAGATTCCGGAATTCCCCGAAGTGCAAGCGCACGCCGATCGTGCGCGCAGCTTGCAGGAGCGCGTCCATGCGCACGCCAACGCTCGAACAAACCCAACGCCTGCTGTGGCGATTGATCACAGCGCCTAGCGGCGTCGCCGATGGCCTGCGCACGTTGGACGGCACCGACCGGCTGTCACGCGGCGGGTTGGAGGCGATCGTCAACGGCGACGTCGTGCTGCCCGCGGTGCGGCGGCTCGACATCTACGCCAACATGTACTTCTTCCGCCTGCTCGATGCGCTCAAGGAAGATTACCGTGCCGTACTCGCCATGGTCGGCGATGCGTCGTTTCACAACTTGATCACCGACTACCTGCTCCACCATCCGCCGTCGCATCCATCGCTGCGCGACGCGGGCAAACATCTGCCGCCGTTCTTGCGCAGTCACGCGCTGACGCAGGCGCAGCCGTTTTTGCCCAACCTCGCTGCATTTGAATGGGCATTGGTCGACGCCTTCGATGCGCCCGATGCCGATTGCATCACGCGCGACATGCTGGCCACCATTGCCCCTGATGCGTGGCCCGATTTGCGGCTGCAGCTCGCGCCCTCGCTGCAGCTTCTCGAACTCGACTTCGCCGTCGGCGAATCGTGGCACCGCGTGCAAGCGGGCCAGCCCGGCGGCAAGCCGACGCGGCGCACCAATTGGGTGCGCATCTGGCGTCACGAATTGCGCGTGCTGCAGCGGGAGATTGCCGCCGACGAATTCGCCGGGCTGCAAGCGGCCGCCGGCGGCGAATCGTTCGCGACACTCTGCGAACGGGTCGCCCGCGGCGAGGAACGAATCGCCGCCTTGGTGCAGCAGTGGCTCGCCGACGGGTTGCTCACGGGATGCGACAGGTAGCAACCAGCGAGGACGATCACGCGGCGTACGAGAGTATGGGCGCGCCCGGTGCTTCGGCGCAGCGCGCTCGCAACAGATCGAGCATCGCTTCGAGTGTCGGGGCGCGCGTCACCATCTCCCGTAGCGGCGCACTGTAGGGCAACCCGCGCGTCATCCGGCAGATGAGCCCACGACCGCGACCAAGGGCGGCGGCCGGGTGGATTTCGCTCGCGAGCCGCTCGATCAAGTTGGTGATCATTTGCCAGACCTCGCGTTCGCTCGGCGGGGTCAGCGGACGACCGGCCTGCAGCGCCGCGATCTGTCCAAACATCCACGGATTGGTCAGCGCGCCGCGGCCGATCATCACGCCATCGACACCGGTTTCGCGCAGCCGCTGCATGGCGGTCGCCGGTCCGTCGATGTCACCGCTACCGACGACCGGAATCCGCACGGCGGCTTTGACTTGGGCGATAAACTCCCAGTCGCTCAAGCCGGTGTAGAGTTGTAGGCGCGTGCGGCCATGCACCGCCACCATCGCCGCGCCTTCGCTCTCGACGATGCGTGCAATCTCGACCGCGTTGCGCGAGTGCTGGTCCCATCCGGCCCGTAGTTTCACCGTCACCGGAATCGACACCGCACGGCGAATCGCGCGGACCATTTGCGCCAACGTATCGCCTTGGCGCATGAGTTCGGCTCCGCCGCCACGCTTGACGACCTTGGGGACCGGGCATCCGCAATTGATGTCGACGACCGCCGCGCCGTGATCTTGCGCCAAGCGCGCCGCCTCGGCCATGCGTTCAGAGTCGGCACCAAACAGTTGAATCGAGAGCGGTTGCTCGCTGGCCGCCGCGCGCAGCATACGCAGCGACTTCTCGTCGTGGCGACTGAGTCCTTCAATACTGATCAACTCGGTCACCACCAAGCCGACCGCGCCGGGATTGGCTTCCTTGATGGCCCGGCGGAACACCGAGTCGGTGATCCCCGACATCGGCGCGAGAATCAGATTCGGCGTCACGCGCACCGCGCCGATGTGGAACTCCGTCGTCATAGGAGTTCGGGCAGTAGCCGATCGCCGGAACACACGCAAGCCAAGAGTGACCAGTCAAGAGTGAACGGCAGCGGTCTTCTGCCTCACTGGATCGAGACGCATAGATGCGGCGTACTGTCATGCAGCGCCTGCAGCTCGCGAGCGAGTCGATCGATCTCGGCTCGCCCGAGCACGACGTCAACGTGCGTGCGATCGCGATCGATGGCGGCCAACTGGGCCGCGTGCGCTAGCAGTGTACGTAGCTCGTCGTCATTCTGCGGATCACCTGAGTATGCGAAGAGGACCGTCGACACCCCCGAGATGTCGCGTAAAACAGTAACCGAGAAAGTCGGCAGCGAGGGTTCCATCGTTCGACGCCTCCGTCGCGCGCCCCGTGGCGCGCACACCGTTAGATAGTGCAACCCCGGTGCCAGGGCTCGTGCGGAGTCTGGCCGTCTCGCAGAGCAGTCTTTACGGTGGATCAGTGCGCCACCGTCATGGCGCTGCTATCGACTCGACACTCGACCCCGCACGCGGAGGCGATCACGTGACGGATGACACACCAGTACCACCGTCACAACACGATGCGTCACGTACGGCGCTCGCCCTAGAACCCGACGGCGCACCCGTCCTTGCGACGATCCGAGCCGCCCCAGTACGCGCCCGTCACCGGATCGATCATGATGCCTTGTCCGCCGCCGAAGCCGCCGCGCAGCAACGTCGCATGCTCGTCTTCGACTTCGTGTCCACGTTGGCGTAGCTCATGCCGCACAGGCTCGTGATACTCCGGTTCGAGCGCCACCCGTGCGCCGTCGAGGTAGTGCAGGCGTGGGTAGTCGAGTGCTTCCTGGATGTTCAGGCCGTAGTCGACGACGTTCGAAACCACCTGTACGTGCGCTTGCGCTTGGACGTCACCACCCATCACCCCGAAGGAGAGCACGGGTCGGCCGGCGCGCAACAGCATTGCCGGGATGATGGTGTGGAACGGGCGCTTGCGCGGCGCGATGCAATTCGGGTGCTGCGGATCGAGCGAAAATCCGTAGCCGCGATTCTGCAAGATGATGCCGGTATCGCCCGCGACCATGCCCGAACCAAACGCCAAATACAGACTGTTGATCAGCGACACGACGTTGCCGTCACGATCGGCCGCGGTGAGGTACACCGTGTCGTGCCCCGATTGGATCACGCCCGGTGGCACATCCGACAAGGCGTGGGTTGGATCGATCAACGCGGCACGCGTACGGGCGTAGGGTTTCGACACCAACGTGGTCGTTGGCACCTCGGCGTGTTCGGGATCGGCGATGTAGCGGTTGCGATCGGCGAATGCCAGCTTGATCGCTTCGATGCGCCAGTGCAGGCAATCGGCGCTCCCCAACGGCAGCGCCGACATGTCGCAGGTTTCTAAGATGTTCAACGCGATCAACGCGGTGAGGCCTTGGCCGTTGGGCGGAAGCTCGCACAGCGCGTGACCGCGATAGTCGGTCTGAATCGGCTCGACCCAGGTCGAGGTGTGCTCGGCAAAGTCCGCCGCCGTATGCAGGCCACCGTTGGCGCGCGCGAAGGCAACGATCTGTTCCGCCAATTCGCCGCGATAAAACGCCTCGCGGCCCGCGGCCGCAAGCACTTGCAGGCTGCGGGCCAGCGACGGGAGACGAAACACTTCACCCAGTCGCGGCGCGCGTCCGTTGATCGTGAACGTGCGCAGCGCGTCGTGCTGGCGTAAGAGGCCAGCCTGCACGATCAGGTCCCACTGGTGCGCGATGATCTCGGACACCGGGAAGCCGGCGGTCGCGTAGTGAATCGCCGGCGCCAGCACCTCGGTCAACGAACGCGAGCCGAAGCGATCCAGCGCGCTGCACCAGGCATCGACGGCGCCGGGCACGGTCACCGGCAGCATCCCGTGCGCCGGCATGTGGTCACCGACGCGGTCGCGCAGCGCGTCGACCGTCGCTGCAGCCGGCGCGCGCCCACTGCCATTGAGCCCAAACAGCCGCTGCTCCTTGGCGCTCCAGATCAGCATGAAGCAATCGCCGCCGATGCCGGTCGAGAACGGCTCGACGACGCCGAGCACGGCGGCGGCGCACACCGCCGCATCGACGGCGTTGCCGCCGCGACGCAACACGTCGGCACCCGCCGCTGAGGCGAGCGCCTGACTGGTACACACCATGCCGTCGCGCCCCAACACCATGGAACGCTGACTGCGAAATCCCTCCACTTCGTTGCGTCGCGTCGCAAACATCGCGGCCCTCCCGTACGCGCAGTTAGTCACCGCCTTTTCGCTGCTGTCAAGAACGCGCTTGACCAACAGGGCGCGCCCGCTTCTAATGCTGGCGAATGATTCGTTGGGTATTGGTTCTCGCTGCCCTCTGGGGGTGGAGCGGTTTCAGGACGGCGACCGCTTCTGCCGCCCTGCTGGCCCCGGAGATCCGTCAGCGGCTCGCCGCGAGCGACCGCGTCGACATTGCCGTCGCGCTGCGACCACCGACGGAACGCGCGGCAACAGACGAACCGCAGCAACGCGCGCGCATCGCCCGACGACGGTCCGCTGTTCTCGCCGAAGCCGGCGCCCAACTTGCGCCCGACGACATCGAGCTTCAGCACCAATTCACCACCGCGAACGGATTCACTGCGTCGGTCTCGGTCGCAGGATTGGCGGCCTTGGCCGCACACCCAGACGTGGTGCGCATCGATGCGGCGCAGTACGGCGGCGCCGCGCTGGCCAACAGCGTGCCGCAGATCAACGGTGACCTCGTGCGCGTGCTCGGCATCGATGGCCGCGGTGTGACGGTCGCCGTGCTCGACACCGCCATCGATACCGCGCATCCGGATTTCACCGGACACATCGGCGAGGAGGGGTGCTTTTGCTTCGGCTGCTGCCCACACCACGCGAATCGTGCCTCCGGACCTGGCACAGCCACCGGCACCGGCATCGCCGCGGGGCACGGCACGCACGTCACCGGGATCATCATTTCGCAAGGCACGCATCACATTGCGAGCATCGGCGTCGCGCCGGGCGCGCAGATCACGGCCCTCCGTGTTCTGAACGCGGACTGGCGGGGCGCCCTCGGCGATTGGGTGGCCGCACTCGATTGGATCGCGGCGAATCGTCCGGACATCCGCGCCGTGAACATGAGTTTGGTCAGCGACGAGTTGTATCCCCCGGGCTGCGATGATGGCAGCGTGTTCAACATGATGTTCCACGAAGTCGTCGACACCTTGCGCGCCCACGGCACGCTGGTGTTTGCGGCGGCGGGAAACCATTTCAGCTCGACGATGATGGGCGCACCCGCGTGCGTATCGAACGTGGTCGCGGTGGGCGCGGTCGATCGCCAGGACATGGTCGCAGACTTCAGCAACAGCGACAGCGGGCTGGCCGTCTTGGCACCGGGCGTCGACATCCGCTCGACCGCACCCAACGCCACGACAGCCGTGCTGAGCGGGACCTCGATGGCGACGCCGCATGCGGTCGGCGTTGCCGCGCTCTTGTGGAGCGCCGATCCAGGCGCACACCCTGATCAGATCGAAACCTATCTGCGCACAACCGGCGTCCCGGTGCATGATGACCGCAATGGCCTCACCTTTCCCCGCATCGATGCGCTGGCCGCCTATGAAGCGCTCCTCCGCGATACCGCCTATGCCCGCGGCGGCGGCAGTCGACTCACCGACTGCTTGGTCGAATGGGGTTTCGTACCGACTTCGACGATGCACTCACGCGTACGTCCAACCGCGGTCTGCCACGACGGCGACCCCGCATGTGATCGCGACGATATCCCCGGTCAGTGTACCTTCGAGCTCTCGCTCTGTTTCAACGTGCCGGACGGCCGCATTCCGTTCTGCCGCACCAACGATCCGATCACGCGCCTGACCCTGCGGGCGCCGCAGATCGGCGCCGCCGATCCGGTGGAAGCCGGCAATGCCGCGGCAACGGCCGAGGTGCTGCCGGCGACTCCGATCGAAGGCCAGCGGGTGTGCACCGAGCCGATTCATCTCAAGGTACCCATCGTCAACGGCCACGGCCTGCGTACGGTTCACTTGACCGCCGAGAGCGGCGAGCGCCGCGATGTCGATCGCGCGCATTTGGTCTGCCGACCGGCCAGTACAGAAAAATAGGGCTGAAGCAGCTACGAGCTTTCGGTCAAGCGCTTGTACGCGAGCAGGTGGCGCATCGCTTGTCCGCGTTGACCAAGTTGATCGAGCAGTCGGCCAAGATTGAAATGGGCGTCGGCGAAGTCGGGATCCAACTCGAGGGCGCGATGGTAGTGCGCCGTCGCCGCGGCGCTGTCTTGTTGGTCTTCCAACGCGAGGGCGAGATCGTAGTGAGCGACCGGATCGTCGGGAACGCGCTTGAGGGCCTCTTGATACAAGCGCATCGCTTCCGCCGGATCACCGCCTTCGTGCACCAGGCGGCCAAGGTTGATGTAAGCGTCGCCGAGGTCCGGATCGATCTCCAGTGCGCGGCGATACGATGTTGCGGCGGCCGCAACGTCGACTTGCTCGAGCGCCAGCGCGCGGTCAAACCATCCGCTCGCGGCTTTGGTGTGATCCGGCACCGCCGCGTCGGTGGCGCGCCGGCGGGCCGGCACCTTCACGATCACACCGGTCTTGCGCGCCAGCTCGCCGACATCGAAGGTGAACACCGCTTGCCCGCTATCCGGCTGCCACGCGCTGCGACCCTCGCGCACCACCACGCTACGACCATCGGCGTAAATCCGCACGCCGGAGAGCGGCCGATCGGGCGGCAACTGCCGCGACAGCTCGCGCAACGCGCGCTTCACGCGCCGCAGCGGCACCTCCGCCCGCAACAAGCCCTGCGCCGCCCGCAGCAGCACCAAGTCTTGAAACGAGAAATCGAACGCGCGGCCGCGGCGTCCGGGCTGACACAACCCGGCCCGCACCAACGCGCGCACACGCACGGCGGGCACGCGCAGAATGCGCGCGACATCGGCGGTACGAAGACTTTGCGATGATGCCGGACGCCCCGGCACAAGTGACGGCGGTTGGCTCCTGCTCCCTACCATCCCTGCCTTGGACTGCCTTGGACTGCCGTGGACTGCCGTGGACTGACAGGCACCCCGCCAGTGTAACCTACTTGGCCTTCGCCGCAGTCTTGCGCGCGACCGATACCAGACCCTTGGCGCGCGACGGCTTGCGGGTCTCTGCGCTCGCGGCCACGGGCGCCCGCGCGCGCTGCTTGAGATCGAGACTGGCCTTCAACGCTTCCATCAGATCGATGATCTGTGCGCGTGGTGCATGCGCCGGCGCCATCACGACTTCCTGGCCGGCGACCTTGCGCTCGATCACATCGAGCGCCTTCTTGCGATAGCTGTCCTCGTACTTCTCCGGCTGGAAGGACGGCGCGGCCAACCGTTCGATCAATTGGATCGCCAGATCGATCTCGCCGGGCTTGAGCGTGACCGCCTCGCCGCGATCGATCTCGACAAAGCTCGAGACCTCGTCAGCGTACGACAGCGCGTGCAACAGCAATCCGCCTTGGGCCTGACGCAGCAATACCAGTTGCTGCTTGCCGCGGGTCGAGAACTTGCCGATCGCCCCCTGCCCGGCCTTCGCCATCGCCTCGCACAGGAGGCGGTACGCCTTGTGGCCACCTTTGTCGGGTCCAAGCAGATACGCCTTCTCGAAGTAGATCGGGTCAACTTCGCTGATCGGCACGAACTCTTCGATCTCGATAGACTGATCACTCTGCTCGTCGAGGGCTTTGAGTTCCTCGTCGGTCAGAATCGCGTACTGGTCCTTGGCGTACTCGTAACCCTTGACCATGGCGCTGCGCTCGACCACCTCGCTACAGGTGGCGCATACGTACTGTTGCCGCAGGCGCGACTTGTCGGTGGCGTGCAACAGATTGAACGACAGGCTCTTCGACCGGGTCGCCGTGAAGAGCTTCACCGGCACCGAAACCAACCCGAAGGTGATCGTTCCAGAGGCGATTGCGCGGGCAGCCATGCTAGTCTCCTCCTTGCAACACTTTACAAACCCGAAGCCGGCGAACCATAACATTGATCCTGTGCCAGTGCGAGTTCTTTCGACCGCGACGATTGCCTCAGCTGGGATGATGCCGCATGGCTAGTCGTTCACTTGACCAGTATCGCCATAAGCGTGACCCCGCCCGCACACCGGAGCCGTTCGGCGCTGTACGACCCACCCCATCGTCAAACGGTGCGCACCGCTTCGTGATCCAACAACACGCGGCCCGCCGCTTGCACTGGGACTTCCGCCTCGAGATCGCCGGCGTGCTGGTGAGCTGGGCTGTACCACGCGGACCCTCGGTCGATCCGCAACAGAAGCGGCTCGCCGTCCAAACCGAAGACCATCCGCTCGAGTACGGCGACTTCGAGGGCCTGATTCCAGCCGGCAACTACGGCGCCGGCGCGGTGATCGTGTGGGACTGCGGCCCGTACCAATCGTTCGACGGGGTCGCGCCCGCTGACGCGCTAGCACGCGGCAAGCTCGATCTGGAATTGTTCGGACACAAATTGCGCGGCCGCTGGGCGCTGGTGCGGACCAAGGGCAGCGATGGCAAGCAATGGCTGTTGTTCAAGAAGGCCGACGCGGCGGCGCACGCGGTGGAACCGGTCGCCGCCCAGCCAGCGTCGGTATTCTCAGGGCTCACGGTCGATGAGCTGCAGCGCGGCGTATCGCGCACCGCGGAGTTGGCCGAGCAGGCGCAGTCGGCTGGTGGTGTGCGGCGTTCGCTGTCGACAACCGCACTCTCGCCGATGCTCGGCGAAACCGCCGCGACGCCATTTGCGCGCGCGGGTTGGATCTTCGAACTGAAGCACGACGGCGTGCGTGTGCTCGCGGTGCGCGACGGTGCCAGCGTACGGCTGCTGTCGCGTACGCGGCGCGATACCAGCGGCAGCTTCCCCGAGATCGCGCACGCGATCGCCCGGCTACCGTGCGACGCGTTCGTGCTCGACGGCGAGATCGTCACCCTTGACGAACGCGGCGTCAGTTCGTTCGAGCGCCTGCAACAGCGCCTCGGGCAGACCAACGTACGCGCGGTTGCCCGCGCGTCGATCGAGGTGCCCGTCGTCCTCTACAGCTTCGATCTGCTCAGCGTCGCCGGCTTCGACGTACGCAGCCTGCCGCTGTTAACGCGCAAAGCGCTGCTGCGCCGGCTCGTGCCGCAAGCCGGCGTGGTGCGCTTCTCCGATCACATCGAACGCGACGGCGTTGAGCTGTTCGGTGTCGCCAGCTCCCACGCGGCCGAGGGCATCGTTGGCAAACGCGCCGACTCGCCCTACGCCAGTGGCCGTCGCTCGCGCGATTGGCTCAAGATCAAAGCGCTCAAGACCGCCGACCTGGCCATCGTCGGCTATCTGCGCGGCAAGGGTTCGCGAAAGGATCTCGGCGCGCTGATGCTGGCGTGGTACGTCGATGGGCAGTTGCAGTACGCCGGCAACGTCGGCAGCGGGTTCGCTGCGCGCACGCTCGATGCGTTGCGCGAACAGCTCGACGCGGCAGTGCGGCCGACCGCGCCCTGTGCCGACGTCCCGCGTGAGTTCGCCAAGCTCGCGGTGTTCGTCGAGCCGGCGCTGGTTGCTGAAGTGCGATTCAGCGAAGTGACCGACCGCGGCTACTTGCGTCAGCCGGTGTTCCTGCGGATGCGCGACGACAAGCGCATCGCCGACTGTGACGCTCCGCCGCGGCGCCGGCCGACTGTGGAGCGCACGCCGGCAGCGCCGGCACCCGCTGCACCTGAACTGCGACTCAGCAATCTCAACAAGATTTTCTGGCCCGCCGACGGTTACACCAAAGGCGACCTACTCGCGTACTACGAAGCCATCTGGCCGCAGCTCGCGCCGTATCTACGAGATCGTCCGGTCGTGCTCACGCGCTATCCCGACGGCATCGACGGCAAGAGTTTCTTCCAAAAGAACGCGCCCGAGTTCACCCCCGATTGGGTGACGACGTCGCGCATCGAAGACACCGACTACTTCATCTGCAACGACCGCGACACGCTGCTGTACGTGATCAACTCCGGCTGCATCCCGCTGCACATGTGGAGTGCGCGCACAACCTCGATCGATCGCCCCGACTGGACCATTCTCGATCTCGATCCCAAGGGTGCGCCGTTCGCGCACGTTGTCACCGTCGCCAAGCAGATCCATGCGTTGCTCGCGCCGCTCGAGGTGCCGCACTTCGTCAAGACTTCCGGACAAGACGGGCTGCACGTGCTGATCCCACTCGGCGCCGCGCTCACGCACAAAGACGCGACCACCTTCGCCGAGTTGATCGCGCGGATCATCGCGCACAAGCTGCCCGACATCGCCACCGTCGCCCGTCCCCTCGGCGAACGTGGCGGCAAAGTCTACGTCGATTTTCTCCAAAACGGTCTCGGAAAGACCATCGCCGGTCCGTTCTCGGTGCGTCCGCGTCCAGGGGCGCCGGTGTCAACACCGATCGAATGGCGGGAGGTGACGACTCGTCTCGACCCGTTGCGGTTCACGATCAAGACCGTGCCGGCGCGCTTCGCGAAGCGTGCCGACCCGATGTCCGCTGTGCTGGATACGCGCGTCGATGTCGCTGCCGTGCTGGCCACACTCGCAGAAGTGATTGAACAGCCGGCCCGGAAGAAGCGTACAACGGATTGAACGGATTTCACGGATTGGAAACATGCACTGCGACAACGGAAGGATTCGACAACGGAAGGATTCGCGGCTTGACAGCGGTCGAGCGGATCTGAGACAGTCGCAGCTCAGTTCTCGGCCACGTGCTGAAGGGGCGCACGAATCGACACCCGCGGCAGGGAGCGGCACGATTCTTTGGAGGCTATATGCAACCACGAATCTGGGCGCTGAGCGTCGTCACATTGTTGCTCAGTAGCATTGCCGGAGCGCAAGTCCCGACCCCGACTCCGGTCAACAGCAACCAAGCGGTGACGAGTTTTGCGCAGAGTACCGGGAATCCCTGCACGGGCGGCCGCGGCACCACCGGCTGCGGCGGGTGCTACCCGGGACCAATTCCTCCCGACTCGAGCGTTGATCCGATCGGGGCGGCACTGGCTCAGCTACCGCTGATCAACCCGGAGTGGGCGCCACTTGGTCCCATGATTCCCGGCGTCGATGCCTCTCTACCTCCAGACGCTGTGCCGGTTCGAGTCACCGGCACAGTGATCGACGGCCATCCCTCCGGCCAAGATTTCCCGGCGACTCACGTGGCCGGCGATTTCGTTGCTGACATCGTACCCGACGCTGCCGACAGTGGTCGGCTTGCCACCGGCAATCCATCGGTCATCGGAATGGAGTGGGAGCGTGGCGCGCTTCCGCAGTTTGCGTGGGCGGGCGAAGGCGATCGCATCATCACGGTCGGGCGGTGGATCTTCGACTGCGGTCACGCGGACCCACAGCCGCTCGGAACCTGCAGCAATGACGGCGCTCGATTATGCATCGTCGACAGCGATTGCGTCAGCCCCGGCACCTGCACCAACCCGACGCCGAATTTCACCTACGAAGCCGAGATCCATCCGCCTCAGACAGTGGTGATGCTTCGCAACAAGAGCCTGCCGGCGCCGCATGCCGGCCGAACGGCACCGGCGATTCCCGCCACCCGTGCAGACGTCTACATCAGCGCCAACGGCGGCGGCGCGGGTGATCGATGCACCGTGACCCATTTGGAAAACCCGATCGACATCCTCTTCAGCAAGGATTGCTTCAAGAACCACTGCTCGGTAACCACCGGTCGGTCATGCAAAGTCGATCGAGACTGTGCCGTCCATGAAACCTGCATCGTCCTCGACCCCGCCGCCCGTCTCGCGAACATCAATGCCGCAAACTTCGAGTTCGACCTGCCGCTCCCGCCACCGCCCGCCGGGTCGGCGACGCTGCAGATCAAGACCAAGGACTTCAAACCGCTGGGTGGTCTGATGCCCAAAGCCACCTTCCAACCGACTCCGGGACCGACGCCAAATCTCCACGTGATCGTGCCGATGGCGGCACCGCTGGCGAACGGCAAGCTACCGAACGTGTTCGCTCAGTCGATCAGTGCCGGATGGAAGGAAGACACAACCTCCCTGACTCACGTGCAGGTCAAGTTAGCCAACCTCATCATCAACAATCCACTCAAGGACAGCACGCCAGCGATCCCCAAGAAGTGCACCAACCCTGCCGGTGGATTCTTCGATCAGAGCTGCGCCAAGGACACGGAGTGCCCTGGAGGCTTCTGCGGCACAACCGGCAACACCTGCTACACGGACAAGAGTTGCCCCAAGACCGACTTCTGCCAATCGGCGTCTCGCTGCGTCGGCAGCTTCGTGCCCGGCTGGGAGATGTGGGGAGAAGTCAACGGCGACTGGGTCCAATTCAAGCGACTCGATACGATCGGTGCTAAGGCGCCGTTCCTAGCGCCGCCATATCGAAAACCGAGTCCTCTGCCGGCGAAGATTGTCCAAGCGTACAAGTTTGATGAATTCGTTCCGCCCGACGGCTCAATCCACATCAAGCTACACGGGCACAGTCTCAACTGCTTGGACAGCCAGTTCGGAAAGAACATCAAAGAAGGCCTCAATCAGTTCGGCCTGACCGTTGGTGGGACGTGTCTGCTGGCTGGGAGCAAGAGCCCAGGAGAGATTGATGTCACCCACAACGGACCTGGCTTCGGCGTCACGACGCCGGCGGGAAAGCCTCAGACGTTCAGCGTCACCTCGACTGGGGGCGACGCAGGTACGTGTGCACTCACTGCGACAAAACTCTGCATGACTGACGCCGACTGTCCGGGAAGTTGCTCAGTGACCGGCGGCCCGTGCCGCACCGACACCGCCTGTCGCCACTGTTCGCTCGCGGCGTCGAAGTTCTGTGCCGCCGATAGTGACTGCGCGTCACCGCAGACCTGCGTCAGCGGCGCAGAGACGTGCACCGGGGTGGATAGCTGCAACGTTACCGGAGGCGCCTTTACATTGGAATACACGCTCGCCATCATCCCGTAGAGTGGAACGACAGCGCGAGCCGAGCGCGGACGTCCAACTAGCGCAGCGCCAGCACTAGCCCGAGCTGTCCGAGATGATAGGTCGCGATGATCGCGACGCGTGCCCACGACAGCTTCTGGACGAATCGATCCCACGCGATGATGCCGTCGGAGGCGAAGAACAGCAGCGCGCCGATGCCAGCCAGTAGCGAGCCCGAGGCGATCGCCGACGCCACCATAAGGCTGATGACCGCGGTGTACACGCCCACGGCGGGACGCAACGCCTCCGGACTCACTGCGCGCATGATCCGGCGGATGAGCGGCGACGCGGCCGCCACGACGACCAGCCACCAGAGCACACGCGGGGTGCTTGCTACGTTGAAGTCGGCGATGTACGCCACGTGCGCGAGCAGAAACGAGCCTAGGCCCGCGGCAAATAGATCCACCGGTAGCATCAGAAACACGTCGCCCAGCAGCGACAGCACGAGCGCCGTCAGCAACGCCACCGAACAGTGCGCGCCGGTCGCCGCATAAATCAGCAATGCCCCCAAAGCAGCCGGTTTGGTGACGTACTCGAGCATACGCGACTCTTGGCTGACGGCAATCCAGTCTGCGATGGCGAGTCCAAGGAAGGCGAGCAGCGACAGTATTGCCATAGGTTCTCCTCAATCCTTTCTCATCGGCATAAGTCGGCGCTCATGACGGTTTCACTTCTCTTCCGGATCCGGCGGCTGCCACTCGAACGCCAAGCTGTGTTTCTTCGAGCTGTTGCATGCCTTGCATGCCGGTACAAGGTTGCCCTTGTTGGATCGACCGCCGCGGACCAGCGGCACCAGATGATCCATCGTCAGCTCGCGCGGCAGGAACTGCTTCTCGCAGTAGTGGCAGCGCCCGATTGCGATGCGCCGTTTCCACCATGGCGACTGGCGCACCTCGCGTGCCTTGGCGCGCTCGCGCCGGATCTGTTCTTCGCTGACGTCGCTGATAAACGGTTCGCTCACGTACGCTCAATCCTTACTTTGGTAAGCTCGCTGGCGGCTCGGCGTTACTCACGTCGCCGGTGAGCGCGTCGAGAAACGCGACGAGGTCGGTCACTTCGCTGGCCGTGAGGCCGAGCGGCTTGATCTCCTTAGACAGCCACGGGTTCTTCACGCCGCCGCGGTTGTAGAACTCGACCACTTGCGTGAGCGTGGCTTCCGATCCGTCGTGCATGTACGGCGCGGTCTGCGCGATGTTGCGCAGCGTCGGCGTCTTGAACGCACCCTTCTCGCTCTCAGCCTTCGAGATCTCGAAGCGCCCAAGATCCGGTTTCGGTGTCTCCATCCCGACTCCGAGGTTGTGGTAGCTCTCGTCGCTAAAATTGAAACCGGCGTGGCAGACCTTGCAGTTCGCTTTCCCGTTGAACAGTGACATCCCCCGCACCGCCGCCGCACTCAGTGCGTCCTTGTCGCCAGCGCCGTAGCGATCGAACGGGCTGTTACCCGTCACCACCGTCCGTTCGTACGACGCGATCGCCTGCGCGATACGTGGCATGGTGACTTCCTTCGAGCCGAACGCTTTCTCGAACAACGGCGCGTAACCCTTTACCGCTTGCACGCGCTTGACCACTTCCTGGTGATTCGGCATCGCCATTTCGACGGGATTGACGAGCGGACCGTGCGCCTGCTCTTCGAGATCGGCCGCGCGCCCGTCCCAAAACTGTTCCTTCGAGAACACGCGATTCAGCACCGTCGGGCTGTTACGTCCGCCGAGTTTGCCCCCGAGGCCCTTCGATGTCGGCGCCGGATCGGTGAAGCCGTGGTACGGATTGTGGCACGACGCGCACGCAATCGTGTTGTCCTTCGACAGCCGCGGATCAAAGTACAGCAGCTGGCCGAGGGCAACCTTGTCGACGCTGATCGGGTTGGCGTCGGGAATGTAGGCCGCGCTCGCTTGCAAACCCAGCGGCAGTGCGAGCGTGAAGCTGCCGCTGGTGAGCGTTTCGCGCGCCGGCTTGGCGGCGGACACTGGAGCCGCCATGTCGGCGGCGAAGGCCATGGTTGGCGTGAGTAGCATCACGAACAACAACAATCGCATCGAACGCATCGGTCTCCTCTGGAAGCCAGGTGTTACTGGAAGAACGGGTTGAGGGCTAGTGGTTGATAGCTGGTTCTCGCGTGCTCGCTCCAAAAAGATACAAGAGCATCCACGCGACGGCCGGCATCGCTGCCGCCAACATGAACGTTGGGCGGTGGCCGGCATGCTCGGCGACGCTGCCGAACAGGAAAGCACTGCCGGTCACGCCCAGATTGAAGGCGCCGTTGAACAGCGCCTGCACACGTCCGAGGTGCTCGTCGGCGGTGAGGTCGACGATGAAGGCGTGCAGCGTGGGATAGTTCACACCTTGCGCCGCGCCGAAGAGCAATCCGGTAGCGACCAGCGCCGGGATGCTGTGAACGAAGGCGAGTGCCAAGATGGAAGTCGCGAGCACAAGCAACGTCGGCAGGATCACCGCGCGCCGGCCGAGCGAGTCGGACAGACCGGCACCGATCAACCGCGTGAGAATCGCTGTGGTCGTATACGCACCATAGAAGAATCCGACCCGCCCAAAACCTTCGCCGCGAACGAAGGTCGGAATGAAGGTCATCACCGTTCCAAATCCCATCCCCGACAACGCAACGGTGCCCACCAACACCCACTGCAACGTGTCAACGCGCCATGGGGCTGGTGTGGACGTCGCGTGCGTCGTGCGAATCGCCGGCAAGCGCGTCGCCAACGCCGCCGATACCGCGGAGCACGATGCCGCGATGATGAACAGGGTATGGAACCCGCCGCGTTGTACGATTTCTTCGCCGATCGCCGGCGCGATCGCGTGGGTGACGATCGTCGACAACCCGAACAGTCCCAACGCTTGCGCCCGTTGGGTGCGCGGTGCCAGCTCGGCCGCCATCGTGGTCGATGCCGTGAATGCCGCGGCGAAACTTACGCCCTGACACAGACGCAGGATGAACATCCACGGACCGACCGAATCGACCCACACGAAGCTGAACGAGGCCGCGCTCATGCCGATGGCACCCGCAACGAGAAACGGCCGGCGACCAACGCGATCGACCGCGCTGCCGATCAACGGCAGCACCAGCAGCGACGCGAGTCCGTTGGTGCCCATAACAGCGCCCACCATCGCCTCGCTGCCGCCCAGCGCCTTGATGTGCAGCGGCAACAGAAAGAACGACGCGAAGTTCAGAAAGAAACAAAAGTTCGCGAGCGTGACGAGCAGGAAGGGACCAGCGAGAAGTGCAGGCATCAGGGGAAACCGCCCTCGGTTATACCGAGGGGCGGGGCTCGAACAAGCTGCACGAGCATCTCGCAGCGGCGCAGAGGCGAAGCTCCGCGAGAACCGCAGGCAAGAGGATCAGCGTCTCACGACTCAGCGCGCCGCTCCAACTCCACCGTCTCGCGCAATGCTTCGAGGTACGATCGATTACGCCAGCCGAGCTCGCTCGTGGCGCGGCTGTGATCGAACCCCTGCTTGACAGGCACCGGCAACGGAAGAGTGCACCACGGCGCCTTGCCACCCGCTTCCTTCCACGCCTGCAGGAAGTCCGAGATGGGGTGATCATCGCCGGTCGTGTTGTACGCCTTACCGTTTGAGTCCGGGTGTTCGAGGGCGAGCGCAATCGCCTCGGCCACGTCGCCCGCATACACCAACGGCATGTGCAGCATCACCGGGAAGACCGAGACCGGCAGGGACAGCAACCATTTGATCGCGGCCATGAAATTGGGATCGAACGCACCGTAGATCGCGCACGGGCGGACCGTCGTGAGTTGCAGTCCAAGTTCGCCCGCGAGACGCCACGCGAGTTGCTCGGAGAGCGCCTTGGAGATCGCATAGGCGGTGATCGGATTCGGGCGATTCGCTTCCGAGAGCTGCGGGTGATCTTCGTCCATGCGCGCGCCCGAGCGCGACGCGTACACCGCGACCGACGACACGTGGACCACGCGCTTCACGTGCGAGTCGGCAACCGCTTCGAACACATTGCGCGTGCCCTGAATGTTGATGCGTTGATGGTCTTCCCAATTGCGGCGGCTCAAGCTCGCCAAGCGCCGCACTGAGAACAGCGCGGCATTCGAGACCACCGCATCAGCACCGGCAAAGCCCGTCGCGAGGTGGTCGCGCTCGGCCAAATCGGCCTTGCGCAATTCGACACCACGCCGCTTGAGTTCCGGTACCCGGTCCGGATTGCGCACCACTCCGATCACGTGCGCACCGCGTTTCAGCAACACATCGACAATGTAGCGCCCGAGAAAACCGGTCGCGCCGGTGACAGCGACGTTCTTGCCTTTGAGATCCATCTAAGCCCCGCTCACTTCAGTTCCCGCAATGCACGCTTGTCGACTTTGAACATAGGCGTCAGCGGCAACTCGGGCAACACCGTCAGGCGGTCAGGACGTTTGAAGCTCGCCAGTTCCTTGCCAACGAACTCGCGCAGCTCAGCGAGCGTTGGCGCCGCGTTCAGGTTGCGCGCCACCACAAACGCGCAGCCGATTTCACCAAAGACATCGTCGGGCACGCCGATCACCGCAGCGCGCGCGATCTTCGGATGCTTCGCGAGCAGGTTTTCGATCTCGGCGGGATACACGTTGTAGCCACCGCGAATGAACATCTCGCTCTGCCGGCCGCGCAGGCGGAGATAGCCCAGCTCATCGAGGACACCGATGTCGCCCGTATGTATCCATCCTTCGGCATCGATCACCTTCGCTGTTTGCTCGGGGTCGCGCCAGTAGCCGCGCATCGTAGCCGGCGAGCGCATCACGACTTCGCCGGGTTGGCTGGGCGGCAGCGGCTGGTTCTCGCCATCAACGATGCGCAATTCGACGCCGGCCGTCGCTTTGCCGACTGTGGTTGACAAAATTTCCGGCGGATCACCCGGCACCGATGCGGTCGCGATGCCAACCTCAGTGGACGAATAGCGAACGCTCACGGCGGCGTGCAGCGTGTCCTGCACGCGCCGGATCAATTCGGGCGACGACGGCGCGCCGCCAATCAGGATCGAGTTGAGCGACGAGAGATCGCGCTTTGGCCGATCGGGATGATCGAGCAGCATGATGATTTGCGTCGGAATGCCGCCGAGGTGGGTCAGGCGCTCGCGCTCGATGATTTCCAGCACGGCGGCGGGATCGAAGGCGTCATGAACGATCGCAGTGCCGAGGTGGCCGATCTGCAACGCGATGCGCGCCATCGTCCCGATGTGCGCGAACGAGAGCCCGGCCGCGAGATGTTTCTGAAACGGCGGCGTGCCGCTGGCGTAGCGGCGCGTGTCGATTTCAGCCAACGCAATCAAATTGCGATGCGTGTACCACGCGCCCTTGGGAACACCGGTCGTGCCGCTCGTAAACACAATCGCGACCGGATCATCAGGCTGAGCTTCCCTTCCCTCTCCCTCTGGGAGGGGGTCAGGCTGAGGGCAAAGATCGGTGACCACATTCTGAGTACTAGCGCGTAACTCGTTCGCGCCGACCCAGACTATTTCCTTCAGTTCGGGCAACTCGCCTCGTTGGGATTCGACCGCCACGCGAAAGTCCGCGTCATGCCACGCGTCGACAGCGAGCAGCAGCTTCGCGCCGGAGCGCCGCAGAATGTGGCCGATCTCGCTGCGTCGATAGCGCGCGTTGATGCCGGTCGTCACCGCGCCGAGTCGCGCCGCGGCGAGATAGGCGACCAGATACAGCGGCGTCGACGGCAACAGCAGGGCGACGACATCTCCATATCTGATCCCACGCGCCGCGAACGCGGCAGCGGTACGATCCGCAAGCGTCTCCCAGTCGCGATACGTCAGGCGTTCGCTGCGATAGCGAAACGCTTCCGCAGCCGGCGCCTCATGCGCCGCCGCGCGCAGCAACCCCGAGATCGTCGGCGCTGTCAGCATGGCGAGGGAGTAGCATGAGCAACGGCCGGCCCGCCAGTAAGGAAGCCGCGCAAGTTGGGCAGCCAGGGACCGTTGCCCCCAACCCGGAATGAGAATCGCTCAAGAACCATCATGGCGCGCTGGAGCTACGCCCGCGGGTGTCGTAATAGAAACCCGCTATGAGCGACGCCATCGACCACGACCTCTTCAAGCGCATCCAAGACAAGGTAGCCATTGTCGGCATCGGGCATCTGCCGTTTGCCAAAGACATCGGGCGGCCGATCGCCGACACTGCGGTCGAAGCGATTCAGCTCGCGCTCGCCGATGCGGGGCTGCAGAACGAAGACGTCGACGGCATGTGCATGTTGGAGATGGAGGCGACGCACGAAGTGTCGATCGCGCGGCGTCTGGGGGTCGACGGACTGAAATGGTGGTCGAAGATCTCCTACGGCGGTGGCGCATCGAGCGCGACGGTGATGCACGCGGCGGCAGCGGTCGCGTCGGGATTGGCTACCACCGTCGTCTGCCATCGCGCCCGCAATCGCGGTGCCCGCACGTCGCGGCCGTGGTCGCAGGAGCGCGAGTTGGTCAAGGACGACAAGGCCCTCCACGTACCGTGGGGCTTGATCCGCCCGGTCGACGTCATCGGCATGTGGGCGCATCGCCACATGTATGAGTTCGGCACCAAGCGCGAACACTTCGGCAACGTCGCCATCGCCGCGCGCAAGCATGCGCACAACAATCCGTACGCGATGATGAAGGGCCGGCCGCTCGACATGGAGACGTACCTCAACGCGCGCGTGATCGGCTATCCGCTGCATCTCTACGATTGCTGCCTCGAAACCGACGGCGCGCTCGCCTGCATCGTCACGTCGATCGACCGCGCCCGCGGCCTCAAGCAGAAACCCGTGCTGGTCCACTCGGTGGCGCAAGCGTCTGGGCCGAACCCGGTGCACCTCGCGAACTACAACAACACGCCGACGATGGAGACGACGGGGAAATTCTGCGCCGATCTGCTGTGGCAGCGGTCCCAGCTCAAGCCGAAGGATCTACAATGCGCGCAGATCTACGACGCCTTCACGCCGCTAGTGGTCGGCGGGTTGGAGGACTACGGCTTCTGCAAGCGCGGCGAAGGCGGACCGTTCACCGAAAACGGTCGCATCGAAATCGGCGGCGAGCTGCCGGTGCTCACCTCCGGCGGTGGCTTGTCGGAAGCGTACGTGCACGGGTTCAATCTCATTCTCGAAGGCGTGCGCCAGATTCGCGGCACGTCGACCAACCAAGTGCCGAACTGCAACGCGACGCTGGTCACCGGCGCGTCGGGCGTGGCGACCAGTGCGGTCGTCTTGCGCGGAGAGTGAATCATGCGCGCCAAGTTCATCACCGAGCGCCCGCAGCATCCCGACTATCCGTTGCCCGACGTCGACGACCCGATCATGCGCCCGTTTTGGGACGGCGCGCGTGACGGCAAGCTGATCATGCAACGTGATCGCGTCACTGGACAGGTGCACTGGCCGCTCAAGCCGGCGTATTGGAAGGGCGGCGAGCGACTCGAATACTTTGAAGCCAGTGGCCGCGGCGAGGTCTACACCTACGTCGTCGGCTACGAACCGTTTCTGCCCGCCTTCAAGCATCTCCTCCCGCTCGTCATGGTCGTGGTGCTGCTCGACGAAGGCCCGCGCATCGTCGGCTACATGGTGAACTGCACCCCTGAAGAAATGCGCTTCGGAATGCGCGTGCGAGTGGTGTTCAAGCGGCTTACCGATGGCGTCACCTTGCCGGTGTGGGAACCGGACCGATGAGCACCTTGCCGCGAACGGGATCGCTTTCCGTCTTCTTCGTAGGGACGACGCATGCGTCGCCCTCCGGTCGGATCTACCGCCGTTGCCTGTCGGAGGGCGACGCATGCGTCGCCCCTACAGAAAGACGAGGTCAGATCACGGAATGACCGCAACCTCCCGCGCGATCGCCTGCTTCACCTTCGACAACATGGCGGAGGCCGCCGATGTCGGCGCGGGAGTGTTGGACGGCGCGCGTCCGACCGGCGGCGATCCATCGCTCGCGATTGGCTATCCAAAACTGTTCGCGCTGCTCGAACGCCACGGCATCAGGGCCTCGTTCTTCATCGAAGGCTGGAACGGCGAGCATCATCCCGACGCGGTCGCCGAGATTGTCCGTCGCGGGCACGAACTCGGCATGCACGGCTGGACGCACGAGTCATGGGCGCAACTCGAGCCGGCGCAAGAGCAACAACTCGCACTACGCGCGACCGCGGCGCTGGAACACGCGGCCGGGGTTCGTCCGATTGGTTTTCGCGCGCCCGGCGGCGCGCGCAGCGAACACACTGAATCGATCCTGCGCGATCTCGGCTACGGCTACGACGCGAGTCTCGGCGACGGCATGCGCGCAACGATGTTGCCGTCAGGGTTGGCGCAGGTGCCGTTCGCGTGGACTGGTGTCGATGGTTTCTACTACCTGCGCCCGGAGCCGGTTGATCCGGTTCTCGTTCGTGATCGTTGGCTGCACGCGTTGAATGACACAGCAGCACACGGCGGATTGTTTCTCACCATCTGCCACGCCTTCATCACGGGTGTAGCCGAAGCACGACTGGCGGCGCTCGGTGCGGTGATGAGTGCGGCACGGGCCGATGAACGCATCACGATTCTAACCGCGGGCGAGATCGCACAGCGCCTGCGAGAGGCGGCCAAAGCGAATCATCGGAGCGCGCCCAATCAGGTTCCCTCTCCCTCTGGGAGAGGGTCAGGGTGAGGGGAGACATGCAACGCCCATGCTCAATTGCCCTCACCCTAGCCCTCTCCCAGAGGGAGAGGGGAAAGAAGTAAGTATGCAGCTTGAGCGTCATCCGTGGAACCGCTCGTTCACCTGGCAATCGCGGCGCTCGACTTTGCGGCGGGTCACCGACCAGCAGGCGCGCGACTACGACGAGCACGGTTTCTTCGTGCTCGAAGACGCCTTCGATCCCGCCACGGTGCGCGACGTCCTCAACGCGATCGATCCGCTCGATCAGCAGACGCTCGAGTTCTTGCGCACGCAGGAGGGCGAGCGCTTTCTGATCTCCGACGCCAAGACGATCACGTTCACGCCACATTTGGTGCTGCGCTCGCCGCTGTTGCGAGCGTTCTGTGCGGGCCCGGTGTTCCAGGACCTCGTGCACGATCTCATCGGCGACGACGTGCGCCTCTATTGGGATCAGGCGGTGTACAAGCGGCCGGAGCAGCCCAAGCCGTTCCCCTGGCATCAAGACAACGGCTACACCTACATCGAGCCGCAGCAGTACCTCACCTGTTGGGTGGCGCTCACCGACACGACCGAGCGGCACGGTTGCCCGTGGGTCGTGCCGGGAGTGCATCGCATGGGCACGCTGAAGCATTGGTGGACGGATCTCGGCTTCCAATGTCTCGACGATCCCCCAGGCGCGGTGGCGGTGCCGGCGCGTGCCGGCAGCATCGTGGTGTTCTCGTCACTGACGCCACACCTCACCGGTCCGAATCTGACCAACGAGGTGCGCAAAACCTACATCGTGCAATTCGCCCCCGACGGCGCGCGCGCCTCCCGCGGCAATCCCGACGACGCCCCCGATCTCGAAGCGCAGAATCACCCCGAGCGTCAGTTCCTGATTCTGCGCGACGGCAAGGGTATCAGGTTGTGAGCCGGGGAGTTCGTTTGCCTTGCAGCAATCTTGTTGTAAAGGGAAGTCTGAGCACTTAAGGACGATATGCAGCGGAGACTCGCAATGTTTGGCAATTCGGTTCCGCAGCCCAATTGTGGTTGAGCAGATCGCCTATGCGCATTTGTTTTTGGAACGTTGCCCGCAAGCCCGTAAGCGATCTGCTGGCCGGGCTCTGCGAAGAATACGACCTCGACATTCTCATTCTCGCCGAATCGACAATTCCGCTCGCTCGCTTGATTTTGGCTTTGAATCGCGGACATCGGCGACTGTACTACGCTGACGCATCTCCAGGGTTGTCAGATCGCCTGACTATCGTGTTTAGACTTTCGAGACACTCGATGGAAACCATTGCCGACGACTTCGCTATCGCGGTTCGACACGTACGGCCTCCCCTCCGGCAGAGCTTTCTGCTCGTGGCGCTTCACCTGCCAAGCCAACTCTACAGGACGCCAGACGACTTGGCGCACGAGTGCCCGCGGATCGCTCGTCTAATCGCCGATCGCGAGCAACGTGTCGGCCATCGGCGCACCGTCGTGATCGGCGATTTCAACATGGACCCTTTCGATCATGGGATGGTCGGATCGGGAGGTCTGCACGCCGTTAGTGACCGGCGGGTTACACAGAGAGGCGAAAGAATTGTAAGCGGCGAAGTCGTACCTTTTTTCTACAATCCGATGTGGTCCAAGCTTGGTGACGCTGGCCCACACCCCCCCGGCACCTACTATTACGATAGCAGCACGCCTATCAATTTGTATTGGCACGTATTCGATCAGGTACTCCTGCGACCAGCATTATGCGAGGAGTTCGATCCGCGCTCCGTCCAAGTAGTCACCCGAGTCGATGGCACCGATCTGCTGGCAGGCGCACGCCGTCGGCCCAATCAAGCAGTTTCAGATCACTTGCCTCTTGTAGTCGATATCCCGTTAGCTGAGGAGTTTACCGATGGCTGATGACAGTTTGTGGGGAGATTTGAGCACCATCGAGCGACCCCGTACTCCAAAGTCGATCCTTCGTCAGCAGGCTGAGCTTCTTAACGCTGCGACCGGGGGCGTCATCCTCGCTGAGGTGGTAGACTCAAGCACTAGCTACCAGCTCGAATCAACGCTCGTAATTGTTGCTCCTGCCCTGAACGACTATCGCTACACGCTTGTGAGTGTTCGTCACAAGATCGATCTCTATCCATGTGAAGTGCGTATTCCTGATCCCTACCAGTTGATCGAATGTGAAGACGAAGCACGGTTTGTAGCGGCACTCAAAAGCGTTCTCGGGGCGCCGCGAACCCGGCAGATCATTTCTGCACTCTTGGCACAAAGCGAGGCATCTTGAGAGCACATCGGCGCGGGAATTACCTAACTGGCGCGAGCGGACTCCCCTGAAGCGCAGCCGCTTGGCGCAAGGCCGTTGGCCACACATGATACGAACAACCTCGTGTTGCCCTCGAACGGCGCCCGACAGTATACTGCGCCCGTCATGAAGCTCGCGCAGACCGCATTCCGCTCCGAGGACGTTTTCACGCAACGCGAGTTTCGCCGCTGGCTCGGCGATCTGCCGCCGTCCAACATCAACCACTACGAGCTGCTCGACGGGAGGATCGTGATGACGCCTCCGGCCGGATGGACCCATGGAAGCATAGGCAATCGCATCGGCGTTCGCATCGGTCAGCATGTCCAAGAGCAGAGGTTGGGCATCGTCTTCGATTCGAGCGCCGGATACGAACTGCCGTCGGGCGATACGCTGGAGCCGGACGTGTCGTTCGTGTCGACCAAGCGCTTTGCGACGCAACCGCCGCGGACGCCGAATCAGTTCTTGCGCATGGCTCCGACGTTGGTCATCGAGATTCTCTCTCCGTCGACCGCCCGGCGCGACCAGACCGAAAAGAAGGATATCTACGCACGCAACGGCGTCGACGAGTACTGGATCGTCGATCCGGCCAAGAAGATCGTGACGGTCTTTCACCTGACACGACGTCGATACGGCGCGGGACGTTCGTTCAAGACCGGCCGAATTCGCTCGCGCGTGCTCCCACAGGTCGATCTCAGCGCCGAGGACGTATTCTCACTCTAACCTCTTGTAGTGCGGGTCTCGTGCGATGATGGTGGTGCCGGCGTCCACGCCTGCACGGCGGACGGGACGCCCACCGCTACCGAAGAGGGGCAGTGTTGCGGGAGGAGGTATTCGTGATGACGCTCGAATCGCGCATCGATGCGCTCACGCAGCGTGTCCAAGCACTCGAAGACGAGCTGGCGATTCATCGCTTGATCGTCGGTTACGGGCTCGCGGTCGACATCGGCGACGCGGAGCGCAGCGCCGCCGTGTTCTCACCCGATGGTATCTACGACGTCGATGTCGGACTGATGGAGGGGCGCGACGCGGTCAAAGCGATGATCCGCGGTGAGCGGCATCAATCGATGGTCGGGCACTGCGCGCATCAAATCGGTCCGGCCATTGTCGAGGTCAGCGGTGAGCGCGCGACGGCGACAGGTTACTCGCGTGTGTATCTCAACACCCGCGCCGGCACCCACATCTATCGCGTGAGCTTCAATCGTTGGGAGTTGAGCAAACAGAACGGGGCGTGGCTGATCACTCGCCGCGTCACGCGGCTGCTTGGCACCGATGACGCCAAACAGGTGTTCCGCGACGCGCTCGATCACGCTTGATCGGTGCTGGCAACGCGAGCATCGACCCATCCCTTCACCATCGTTGCCAACAGAATCAGCGCGCCGCCGCCGAGCGACCACGCGCCCGGCCGCTCGCCTTGGATCAACCATGCCCACAGCGGATTGAGCAACGGTTCGAGCAACAACAGCAGCGACGCTTCGAGTGCCGGCACGTGACGGATCGCGCTGGCCATGAAGAGGTACGCGAGACCGATCTGGAACACGCCCAGGTAACCGACGACCATCCAATCGGCCGCCGTGCTGTGCACGATCGGCAGCGCCCACGGCAGGCAGGCGACGCACGCGATCGCGTTGCCGGCGACGATGGTGGGCATCTCCGACCCCGCATGCTCGGCGCGCGCGAGCCAGCGGAAACCGAGCACCGTGAACGCCCAGCTCACTCCACTCAATGTCGCGACGACGTTGCCCGCGAGCGGATGCGGCGCCGTGGCGGACGACGGCTCGATGCCGATGAAAAACATGGCCAGCCCGAGCGCCACCGCGATCATGTAGAACACGTCGCGCGCGCGCATGTGCTCGCCCAGCAATCGCGGACCGAGCAGGACGATGTAGAGCGGCGCGGCCGACTGCAGGAAGATCGAGTTCGCCGCCGTGGTGAGTTTGTTCGCGGTCACGAACAGAATCATCGTCGCTGCGTAGGCGGCGCCGACGGCGAGAATGCGCGGCGTCCAGCGCTGGCGCGCGCCGGGCAGAAAGATCAACACGGCCACCGCCGCCACTACCGAGCGAAACGCGGTGACCTGCCAGCTCGTCAGCGTACAAGCTTTGATCGCCGCGCCGCCGGTGGAGAACAACGCGGCCGCGGCGAGCAACTGCACGCGTGACCACGCGTGCGGGGCCGGTGCTGTGACGGCGCGGTTCACCGCGCCCGTTCACGCGCCGGCAGCGTGATTCCGTACACTCGCGCCGCGTTGGTGGCGAGGATCTTGTCGCGCGACGCCGGCGCGATGTTCGCCATCGATGCGAGCGTCTTGGTCACCGCGCCTGGGAAGTGCGCATCGGGGTGCGGATAGTCCGACGCCCACACCACGCACTCGTCACTGACGTGGTGCACCACCGCATCGACGATCTCGTCCGACGGCTCGGTGGAAATCACGCACTGGCGCTTGAAGTACTCCGACGGTTTCAGGCGCAGCAGCGGGAAGAATTTTTCCCAGGTGTCGAAGTGCGAGTCGAGCCGTTCGAGCCAGTAGGGTAACCAGCCCGAGCCCGATTCGAGGAACGCGAAGCGCAAACTCGGATGGCGATCCATCACGCCGGTCATGATCAAGCCCGCGCAGGCGGCCATCTGTTCGAACGGATGCGACAGCACGTGCAGCAAGGCGGGATTCTCGAAGCGATCGCGCCCGAGCGTCGGCAACGAATCGGAGAGGCCTTCGTGCACCGCAATCGGCACGCCCAGCGACGCGGCGCATTCCCAGAAACGGTCGTACGCCGGGTGGTGGATCGGACGCCCCGCGTGCGGATTGGGGCGAAAGAAGGCGCCGCGGAATCCGAGTTGCTCGGTGGCGCGTGTCAGCTCGCGAATCGACTCGTCGATATCGTGCAAGGGCAGCAGCGCCACGCCAACCAGTCGATCCGGAGCAGCGCGACAGTAGTCGGCCAGCCAATTGTTGTACGCGCGGCAGAGCGCGGCCATCAGCGGCACGTCGTTCAGCTCGGGTATGTAGAATCCAATCGACGGATACAGCACGGCGATGTCGATGCCCTCGCTGTCCATGTCGCGCAGGCGTGCCTGCGGATCCCAGCCGCCGGCTTGAAACGTCTTGCCTTCCAGCTTGTACTCGGGTCCGAAGGTCAGGAGCATCGCGTGCCGCATGATGATGCGGTCGTCGATCACCTGGCAGGGATGGCCGCGCTCATCGAGGGCGGGACGCGGCGCGCGCGCTCGATAGGCCGGCTCGACGTACTCGGCCCACATCGAGGTGGGTTCGACGATGTGACCGTCGGCGTCAATAACGAAGGGGCGGGGCGTATTACTCATTGGCGCCTCCCGGATTTTACGCTTCGCAAGAAGCTCTCTCTGTCTCGGGGAGAAGGTCGGGATCAGGATGAGGGTGTAGAAGCATCAGCGATGTCTTCATTGCCCTCACCCCATCCCTCTCCCAGAGAGAGTGTCGACAAACAGGGGGACGGCCCTTCGAGACGGCCCCGAAAAGATGGGGCCTCCTCAGGGCGAGCGGAAACGTTCTTTGAAGACAACAACAGAACCGTTCGTCCTGAGGAGCCGCCGTTCTTGTGGCGGCGTCTCGAAGGACGTGCCTTGAGAAAAGCGACAGTCTCCCAGAGGGGGAGGGGGCGGAATTTGGAAAGGTCATTCGCCACTCATCAAGCCGATGTTGTGTGTCGCCATCGCACCGCCGTCGACGATGAACGTTTGGCCGGTGATGAACGATGCCTCGTCCGAGGCGAGGAACACCACCATGTTCGCGACTTCCTCAGGCTGGCCGAGTCGACGCAATGGGTTGGCGTTGATCATCCGGTCGCGCGCACCCTCGACGGCGTTCGCAAACATGAGGGTGGGCGGCGTAGCGATGGCGCCCGGCAGAATGCAATTCGCGCGGATGTTGTGCTTCGCGTACTCGACGGCAACGGACCGCGTCAAGCTGATGATACCGGCCTTGGCGGCCGCGTACGCGCCGAGGCCGTGCTCGACCGACACCGCCACTCCCGACGACATGTTCACGAACACGCCTCCGCCCTGCTCGATCATCAGCGGCAGCGCAAACTTGCTGGTGAGGAAGTAGCCAGTCAAGTTGATGGCGATGGTGCGGTTCCACGCCTCGACGCTGAGATCGGCAATGAAGCCCATGTCGCCGCTGGTGGCGTTGTTGTGCACGACGTCGAGCCGTCCGAAGGTTTTGATGGTGTGCTGAATCAGCTCCTCGACTTCTTTCGGTTGGGCGATGTCCGTATGCGCGACCAAGACTTCGCCGTCAATCTCGCGCGAGACCCGTTGCGCGCCCTCGTCGTTGATGTCAGCGATCACCACGCGCGCGCCTTCAGCCGCGCACCGCTTCGCCGTCGCCTCGCCGATGCCCGAGCCGCCGCCGGTGATGAGGACTGTCTTACCGGCCAATCGCGCTGTCATTTTGTGCCTCCGTGTGTCGTGTTGTTACACCACTATGTGCCAACCGCTGATGGCCGGTGGCTGATGGCAAGGAATCCGGATCTGGCCATTCGCCATCTGCCATTCGCCATCAGCCACCTGCCACTCAGCCATCCGCCATCAGCCGCTCCAACCGCTTCACGTCGAGCACGGTGATCGCCTGCCGCGCGTAGGAGATGAGCCCGTCCGCCATCAGCGCCGCCATGCCTTTGCTCACGCGCTCGCGCGACGCGCCTACCATCTCGGCGAGGTTGACGTGCGTGATCGGGAGCTGCACGCGGACGCCGTTGGGTTCAGGCACGCCGAAACTGGCGGCGAGATCGAGGATCGTCAGCGCCAAGCGGCCACGCAGGTCGAGCGCCACGCAGTGCACCAAGCGCATCGCGAAACGCGCTTGCCGTTCGAGCACGCGGTTGAAGAAGCGCAGCACCAGCGGCGGCGCCAGGCCGCCGATCAGTCGCTCGAACTCGCGCCGCGGCACGACGGCGAGCGTCGCTGTGGTAAAGGCGTTGGCGGCGCTCAGGCGTGGCCGCTCGGTCTCGACGATCGGGAAACCGAACATCGCACCGGGTTGATAGAAGGCGCACAGAATTCGCGTGCCGCGCGGCAGGCCGATCGACACGCTCACCGCGCCGCTCAGCACGACGAAGATGCTGCCGCGATGCGTGCCTTGTGGGTAGACCGAGGTGCCGCGCGCGAAGTAGCGGATGGTGGCGGCGCTCAGCAGCGCGTCGACCGTGGCGCGATCGAGGCCGGATTCGATGGCGATGCGGGCGCGGACCTTCGGATCCCCCGCGGTTCCCAGTGGGTGTGACATCCGTCACCGACGACAGCTTGCCGTTCCCGTACTCGAAGCGCATAAACATCGCAACCCGATTCGCAACCAAGGAGGTTCCGCCCATGAGCTCGTATCAATTGATCTCCGCCGATTCCCATATCGTTGAAGCCCCCAATCTGTGGGAGAAGTGGCTCAGCAAAGAATTCATGCCGCGCGCGCCCAAGCTGGTGAAGGACGCCGAAGGCGGCGACGCGTGGCAGTACCGCCCCGGCACGCCGCCAGTGCCGCTCGGTCTCGTCACCACTTATCCCGGCCGCACTTACGACGCCTTCAAGTGGACCGGCGCGAAGTACGACAAGATCAACCAAGGTGCCTTCAACGGCGCCGTGCGCCTCAAGGAGCAGGACACCGACGGCGTGAACGCGGAAGTGCTCTACCCGTCGCAGCGCACCATGCGCCACTTCATGCTCGATGACGACAATGAATTCCACAAGGCCGGCATCCAGGCCTACAACAATTGGATGGCGAAGGACTACATGGCGCCAGATCCGAAGCGGCTGATCGGCTTGGCGCAGATGCCCAACGTCGGCGTCGAAGCGATGATCGCCGAGATGCGGCGCGCCAAGCAAATGGGCATGCGCGGCGTCATCTTGTCGAGTTGGCCGAGCGGCGCGACCTCGCTGTCGGTCGAGGACAACGCCTTCTGGGAAGAATGCCAGCAGCTCGATATGCCGGTGAGCATCCATCTCGGCGTGGCGTCGAAGCAGGCTGCCAATGCCGCGCAGCAGAAGATCACCACCGGCATCTCGGAAGCGACCGGCCTGCTCACTAGCGGGCAGAAGACCGTCGTCGGCTACTCCTGCGCTGGGTTGGACAACATGCCGATCATCATCGCCGAAACGATTCTCTCCGGGCTGTTCGACAAGTTCCCCAAGCTGAAGTTCATCTCGGTCGAGGCTGGCGCCGGCTGGGTACCCTACTTCCTCGAACAGATGGACGACCGCTACTGGCGCAACCGCGGCTGGGCGCAGGTCGATCTGGCGATGCTGCCGAGCGAGTACTTCCATCGCAACTGGTCGCTGACCTTCGTGCGCGACTTCTACGGCGTGCGCAATCGCCACGCGGTCGGCATCAACAGCATGATGTGGTCGACCGACTACCCGCATCACATCTGCGACTGGCCGTACTCGAAGCGCGTCGCCAACGAGATGTTCGACGGCGTGCCCGCTGACGAGCGCTACCAAATCTGCGCCGGCAACGCGGCGAAGCTGTACAAGCTGGCGTAACCCAATCGAGCACGCCATAGTCTGCAACCGCGGGTGGCTTTGTACACGAAGGCCCTCGATACGATCGCTTCGCGATCTACTCGGGCAAACGGGTTTTAAGAGCCCGTTGAAAGGAACAACCGTTTTCCCGAGTAGCAACCCCGAGTAGAAGCCGAAGGCTTCGTATCGAGGGACCGCGTATCGAGGGGGTGTACGGCGGCGCGCCCTTCTTCTTTTTTTCCACGCGGGCTCAGGCTAGGGTGAACCGCACTGAGGAGTCATCATGGCGGAGTTTGAAACCATCCTCTTCGACGTCAGCGACCGCATCGCCACCATCACGCTCAACCGGCCGGAGCGGAAGAACGCGATGAACCAGCAACTCAAAGACGAGCTGCGCGAGTGCTGGCGGCGGGTGAAGACCGATCCGGACATTTGGGTCGCGATCATCACCGGCGCGGGCGATGCGTTCTCCAGCGGCGCCGATGTCGAGTCGCTCGCCAGCGGCGGCTTTACGAAAACCGATCGCTGGCGCGAGTTGGCGATGATCGAAGGTATCGTCGAGTTGCCGACGCCGCGCCGCCAGCGCGTCCACAAACCGGTGATCGCCGCGGTCAACGGCGTGGTCGCCGGCTTCTCACTCGATCTGGTCAGCGAATCCGATATTCCGATCGCGTCCGAGAAGGCCTCGTTCGTCGATCCACACGTGTCGATCGGCTACGTGTCGTCGCACGAGATGGTGAACATGGCGCGGCGAGTTCCGGTGGCTGTGGCGCTGCGGATGGCGCTGCTCGGCAGCCGCGAGCGTATGAGCGCGCAGCGCGCCTACGAAGTCGGCTTGGTGACCGAGGTGGTGCCGCACGACAAGCTGATGGCGCGGGCGCGCGAACTAGCCGGCATGATCCTCACTAACTCGCCGCTGGCGGTGTGGGGCACGAAGATGGCGATTCTGCAGGGGCTCGGGTTGCCGATCCCGCAAGCCGAGGAGATCGCGGCGGGCTACCTCGAGATCGTCGAGCAGTCCGAAGATCACGGCGAGGGTCCGCGCTCGTTCGTCGAGAAGCGCAAGCCGCGTTGGCAAGCGCGCTGAGGGCTGCCATGGTCGTCGTACTCTTTCGTTCACTGCTCACCGCCGAAGCCGGTGCCGACTACGGCGCGATGGCCGACGAGATGCTCGCGCGCGCCAGTACAATGGCGGGATTCATCGACTTCAAATCCTTCACCGCCGCCGATGGCGAGCACGTCGCGATCATTCATTGGGAATCGCAAGACACGCTGCGCGCGTGGAGCGATGACCTGCGTCATGTAGTCGCCCAACGGCTCGGACGCGACAAGTGGTACGAGTACTTCCAAGTCGAGGTCGCCGACATCGCTCGCTCCTACCGATTCGACCGGCCGAAGTAGTCGAGGCGCGTGCCGGCGCTGACCTGGATGCCAACGCATGGACGCAACGACAGCGGTGCGCCGACGCGCAGCCTGAAGACTGCGGCGGGCACTCTTCGATCACACCAATGTAGGCGCGGGCATCAGCCCCGCCGTCGGTACGCCGGTTGCTGAGTTCGTAAAGAGCGAGAGATCCGCCATGCGAACGCCCAAGTCCGGTTTAGTAGCTGACAGTTCGGATGCCCCCAACGAACTCAACGAGACGCTCGAAGTCGATGCCGGGGGGACGCTCTACATCGAACTCGATCGTGGCGCGGTTGAAGTCACGTCGCACGATGCCCGCGAGGTGCGCATCGAGGCTCGCGCCTTCGGCTGGGCGGCATGGAACTTCGAATTCGATCTGTTGCGTAGTGGCAACGACGTCCGGCTGACCGGTGAAGGGGCGACTTGGACGATGTGGCCTTTCGGTCCGCGCGTGCTGGTGCGCGCCTGGGTGCCGCGCGCCTACTCGGTCGACATTCGCACCCGCGGCGGGCGCATCGATCTCGGCAATCTCTCCGGTCGCATCATTGGCGAAACCAGCGGCGGCGCCATTCAACTCGAAGGAGCGGAAGGCACGGTCGCGCTGCACACCTCCGGCGGGTCGATCCGCGTCGCACAAGTCGAGGGCGACCTACGCGTCGACACCTCGGGCGGCAAGATCGACGTCGCCGATGTCATCGGTGACGTACAAGCCAACACCAGCGGCGGTTCGATCGCTATCAGCCGAGTCACCGGGCAAATCAGCGCCCGCACCAGCGGTGGCGGTATTCAAGTGCGCGAAGCGGGCGAAAGCGTCGACGCCACCACCAGCGGTGGAAGCGTGTTCGCCAGTTTCGTCGGTCCGCCGGCGGGCAGCCTCGAAACCTCTGGCGGCAGCATCGAGGTGCAATTTCCGGCCGGCGCTGGTGCCAACCTCGACGCTCAGACCCGCGGCGGGCACGTCGAAGTCGCCCCGCCGCTGCAACCAGTCGGCGACGTTGGCTCGCGCCACGTCGTCACCGCCATCAACGGCGGCGGCGCTGCCCTGCGCCTGCGCACCAGCGGCGGCAGCATCCGCGTGCGCGCCGCCTAACGCGGCGCAGCAACGGTCTTCGATACGATTTTCATTGACAGGCGAATCCCGCTCGGCGTACAGCCTGAGTGTCTGAAACACCGCACGGGCGGGGCGCCGCCCTGAAGGAGGTACGCTATGAATCGTGTCGTGCAAGCGTGCGTGCTCGTCGTCGTTCTCAGTGTCGCCGGCATCACCTGGGCGGATAGCTCGTCCGCCGGGCTCAAGGCGGGCGATGTTCTCACCCAAGCCAACGCGAATCTTGCCGACGGCTTGCTGCCGCCGGAGATCCTCAGGCACTATCAAACCGGCGAGTACCTCAACACCACGATAGCGGACTGGCCGAACGGTCTGTTCAAGTTCGATCCCGAGTTCCTCGCCGCCACCGAAACCAACGCGGGCAAATACAAGATCGACACCAACGGCACCGTCGTCGATGCCGCGACCGGCCAGCAGCCGCCAATGATCCTCGGCTTTCCGTTTCCCAAGATCGATCCCGCCGATCCTACCGCGGGGACGCAGGTCTTGTGGAACTACGTGTATGGCGGCTGGTATATCCTCGGCAGCATCCATTCGACCGTCGAGTTGAATTGGGTGAAGCCCAACGGTCTCGATCGCAAGACCACGCAGGACATCAGCTTCCTCTTCTACGACGGCCAGGGGGACCGCTATCGCAAACCCAATCCGCAGAACTTCAGCATGCAGTTCCTCGCCACGGCGATGACGCCGACCGACTTGAACGGCACCACCGCGCTCACCTGGCGTTACCGCGATCCGGCCAAGCGCGACTCGAACTGGGTCTACGTCCCCGCGCTGCGGCGAGTGCGCGCCGTCAGCCCCGCGAATCGCTCTGATGGCTTCTTGGGCTCCGACATGAGTCAGGACGACGGACCGTTCTTCGATGGCAAGCCGGAAGATTTCAACTTCAAGTTGGTCGGCGAGAAGGATCAGTATCGCTTCGTCGATCCGCTCAGCCTCGCCGGCAAGTCGAACATCATCTGGCTACCCAACGGCGGCTGGCGCGCCAAGTGGCCGAAGGATGTGCTGACCTTCGGCTACGAAGATCCGAACTTCAAGGGCATCGGCTGGGCGCCGGTGGCCCCCGTGCTCGCCAAGCGAGCGTTCTGGGTGATCGAGGCGACGCCGAAGGACAAGTATTACCTCTACGGCCGCATCGAACTCTTCATCGACAAGGAGACCTACGAAGGCGCGTGGAATCGCAAGTTCAGTTGGAGCGGTGATCTGCTCAACACGCTGCAGGTGATGACGTTCCTCCGCCACAAGTACACGCGCCCCGACGGCGGCGTGGAATACTTGATTGGGTCCAACATGGGCTACCGCGTTGCCGAAAATGTGAAGATGAACCGCGCCACCACCGCGGGAACCCTCGCGCCGCTCAAGGAGCCGGCCAGCGACACGCGCGTCCCGATCGACCCGACGTTCTTCGATATGTCGACGCTGTCGCGCTTCGGGAAGTAGAGGCGCTCGTTCTCGCCGTCTTTTCCCTGCAGTTGTTGTGCGGTAGGGGCGCCGATGGCGCTCCTACCGCATCTGACTAGCGAGTGCCGCAATCACCGCTTCTGATGTCGTCACCGTCGCCAGCAGCGGCATGATGTTCTCGATCGAGAAGCGGTGCCACTCGTCGGGATAACTGGCACAGCAATCTTCGACCACCACCATATCGAAGCCGCGATTCACCGAGGCACGCACGATGCCTTCGACCGCGAGATTGGTCGACACGCCCGTCATCATCATCGTTGTGCGTTTCAGCATCCGCAGGACGGGATAGAGCTGCGTGCCGTACGAGCCATCGACGCCGACGGTCCGTTCGAGCACGAAGTCTTCCGGCTGCGCGGACAGGGCTTCATGTATTCGCACGCCCCACGTGCCTTCGATCAGCGTCGGCTGGCGTCCCGTGCGGCGGTGCAGCGCGGTGTTGGGCCGCGGGAATCCCGGCTTGCCGCAAAAGTTGATGTAGATGATGGGCACACCGCGTGTGCGCGCGGCCGCCATCAGCGCCTGCAGTTTGGGAATCACACCGCGCCTTTGCACCTGCGCAGCCAACACGCCACCGACACCGCGCTTCTCGAGGTTCGACTCGTGCACGATGTCGTTCTGCATCTCGACGATGCACAGCGCGGCGCGATCGGGGTCGATGGTCAGTGGTGAGTCGTGAGTGGTGAGTCGTGAGTCGCGAGTGGTGACTGGTGTGTCGTCCATCTCTTTACTCGAACACGCCGTCGGCTCTGAGCGCGTCGTACTCTGTTGCCGACATGCCGAGCAACTCACGATAGACGTACTCGCTATGCTCGCCGAGGCAGGGTGCCGGCATGCGGATCTCTTCGGGGGTGCGCGAGAAGCGCAGGCCGTTGGTCTCGGCGAGGTGTTTGCCGATCACGCGGTGCTCGACCTCGCGGAAATGGCGCCGATGCGCCAACTGCGGATCGTTGACGAGATCCTCGAAGTTCGCCACCACACCAGCTTCCACGCCTGCCGCTTGCAGCGTCGTCATCACGTCCTCGGCGGAACGCGTGCGGGTCCACGTCGTCAGCTTTTCCTCCAGCTCGTCGACATGCGCGATCCGGCCAGATCCCGTCTCAAACCGCGCATCGGCCGCCCACGACGGATCACCGAGCGCGTGGCGGAACTTCTGCCAATCGTCGTCGCTGTGGACCGCAATCGCCACCCAGCGATCGTCGTCATCGCCTTTCGGCGCGCAGCGAAACGCACCGTGCGGCGCAGCATGCCGCGAGCGATTGCCGATCCGCTCCAACGTTTCACCGGTCGCGGTGTAGGTGACGATGTTCTCGCTCAAGCACACCACGCCACCTTCGACTTGCGCGAGGTCGATGTACTGCCCTTGCCCCGTGCGCTTGCGGTGCACCAGCGCCGACGCCACCAGCAACGCCACGAAGCGCGGCGACAGCGAGTCGGTGATGGTTCCGTACGGACCGAGCGGCTCGAGGTCAGGCCAACCGGTGAGATGGTTGAAACCCGAGATCGCCGAGCCTTGACCGCCGAAGCCAGGATAATTGCGGTCGGGGCCGGTCTGCCCGTTCAGACACGTGCTGATCATGACAAGGTCGGGCTTGAGCTGGCGCAGCGACTCGTAGTCGAGTCCCCACTTCGCCATCGCCTTCGGCGCAAAATTCTCCGCCACAACATCCGCCCACTGCACCAGCCGGCGCGCGATCTCCGGACCCTTGGCGTGACTCATGTTGAGCGCGATGCCGTACTTGTTGACGTTCACCATCGCGAACATGTGACTGCCGTCGAACCCAGCGGGATCACCCGGCACGTAGCGCAGCAGGCGGACGAAATCCGGGCGCTGGCGCGACTCGACGCGCACGACCGTCGCCCCGTGATCGGCGAAGTAGCGCGTGCCGAATGGCCCGGCCGCGCCGCCGCCGAACTCCAAGACCTTCAGGCCTTCGAACAATTGCCGCATCAAATCACTCGCTCGGCGGCCAACGCGTCGGCATCCAGGCCGAGTGCGCGGTAGACCTCGGCGTTGTGCTCGCCCAAACGCGGCGCGCGGCGGCGAATGCCGACCGGCGTCAGATTCGATTTCGCAAATGCCCCCGGAAACTTGATCGTCGCGCCAAGTTCCGGGTGGTCGAGGTCGACGAAGAATTCGCGCGCCGCCAGCTGGCGCGACGCTGCGATCTCGCGTGCAGTGTACGCGGGCGCGAGCATGAGGTTGCGTTCGCACGCGGCCTCGAAGAGCGCCCGCATCGTCTTGGAGCGGAAGAACGCGCCCAACGCCGCTTCAATTGCGTCGACTTCTGGTTGCGTGATGAGGTTGTGGTTGTACTTCGCCCAATCGCGATCCGTGAGCGCCGCCGTCGCCATGCCGCATTCATCCATGTACTTCACCAGCGCGATGATGCCCGGAATGCGAGCCGGGCCGCCGCGCAGTGCGAACGACACGTAGCCGTCCTGACACGGCCACAGTTCGTGGAAGAACGCTTTGTTGCCGCGAAAGCCGCCGCCGACGCGGCCGCCCTTGAAGCCGGTGAGCGGGAACTGCGTCGGGCTGGTCATGTTCGGGATCAACATCACCTCTTGCAGCGACACGTCGACGAATTGCCCCTCGCCGCTCAACTCGCGTTCGTAGAGCGCGAACGCAACGCCGACCGCGGCTTCGATACCGCCGTGGTAGTGCGACACCGGCAGCGAGCAGCGCACCGGCGCACGCTCGGGATTGCCGGTGGGATACATGTTGCCGCCGGTGGCCACCGCGATCAAATCAGAGCCGCGATACGCGCTGTAGGGACCACTCTGCCCGAATGGACTGATACTGCACACGACCAGCCGTGGATTCCGCGCGCGCAGCGTCTCATGGCTGAGGCCACGCGCGGCGAGCGAGGTTGGATCGGCAGGACCGGCCGACTCGATCACCGCGTCGGCCTGCTCGCAGAGTACGAGAAAAATCTCGCGGCCGCGCGCACAATCGAGGTCGAGCGTGATCCCGCGCTTGCTGGTGTTGAGCGCGAGCCACAGCACCGAACGCTCGCCATCGTCGCGACCCCCGACGAACGGCCCGCGTCGCCGCGCGGCGTCACCGCCCGGCGCTTCGATCTTGATCACGTCTGCGCCCAGCTCGCCGAGCAGCTTACCGGCGAGGAATCCCGCTTCGCTGGTGAGGTCGAGAATCCGAAAGCCGTCGAGATTGCCGCCGGTGATGTGCATTGGTGCGCTTGACTCGATCGAGGCGCGGACGTTAACAAGCGTTCGCTTTGTGAGTCAACCCTGATGAGACAAAAGACTCACCGCCGAGAGCGCGGAGATCGCAGAGAGAGGGTCGCCCCGAGAGTATTCGAGCACTTTTGTTCACCTCATTGGCAAGGGACTTTCGTTGGGCTCATTCGTGGTTTCCCGCTCTATGGCTCGGCGCTCTCCGCGTGCTCTGCGGTGAATCCCTCGATGTCACATCAGGGTAGCGAACCAGCACCTACGCCGGCGAGTCAATCGAACTAAGGAGGTTGTCGTGACAATCCCGTTTGGTCTCGGGCTACCGATCGTGCAGCAAGTGCCGATGCGGGCGCAGCCGTGGGAAGCATCGGCGAGCAGCGCTGATCTGGTGCGCATCGCGGAAGGGGCCGACCGCCTCGGCTTCGCGCACATCTCGTGCTCGGATCACGTCCTGGTTCCGCGCTCGCGCGTCGATGCGATGGGCGCACCGTGGTACGACGCGGCCGTCACGCTCGCCTTCCTTGCTGGCGTCACCACGCGCGTGCGCCTGTTGTCACACGTCGTCGTGCTGCCGTATCGGCATCCACTGATCGTCGCGAAAGCATTCGGCACGCTCGATCATCTATCGAACGGCCGCGTGATCCTCGGTGTCGGCAGCGGCCACCTGAAACCGGAGTTCAAGATTCTCGGCGCGCCGTACGAGCAACGCGGCAAGATCTCCGACGAGTATCTGCAAGCGATCGGGGCGGCGTGGGAGCAGGACGTGGCGCACTTCAACGGCGCGACGTTGAGCTTTGCGGATGTAATGATCGCGCCCCGCCCAACGCAACGCCCGCGGCCACCGATCTGGGTCGGCGGCAACGCACCGGCCGTGGTCCGCCGCGCGGCGCGCTATGCCGATGGCTGGATTCCATGGCAACTCGGCCCCGACGAATTTGCCAAGTCGGTGGCGTATGCGCGCGACGTTGCCGCCAAGGCGGGGCGCACCACCGCGATCGAGTTCGTGGCGCCACTAACGATCGCGGTGACGGAAACAGTCGACAGCGCTTGCGGCGTGATCGAGGCGTGGCGCGAAGCCGGCGCAACGTCGTTCCACATCGGCCTCGCCAATCGCAGCCTCGAAGAGCTGCTCGAACGCATGCAATGGTTCGCGAGTAACGTGATACCGCGGTACGCGTAGGCTCCCCGGGTTGTGTCTCACAAGTCGCTACGACATGGCCCGAGTTCGCGATTGGCAGCGGATTCCGAGGGGTCAACAGATTCCCTGTTCCTTGTAGGGGCGACGCATGCGTCGCCCGCGAATTAGCCGGTCCACCGCGGCTTGAACGGAGGGCGATGCGTGCATCGCCCCTACACACACAGAAGATCGGATGTTGCGGACATTTGCGAGACACGACACTCGCGTCTCGGCCCCAAAAATCTGCTCAGTCGCGCATGGCGCGTGCAACTTCCGCCAGTGCGCTTGAGACTTCGTCGGCCGACTTCGCCTGGCGCATGCCCGCGATGAGATAGTCTAGTCCGGCCGCGCGATATGCCGCCAGATCGCGCTGAATTGCGGCGCGATCGCCGTAGAGTGGGCGCGGCGCGGCGGGTGGCGCATCGCGCACCAGCACGCCTTTGCGCAAACTGACAGTGACGGCGCCGGGCTTACGTCCGTGTGCGGCAACGCGCGCGCGCAGGAGCGCGACCAGTGGCGCAAGTTCTTCGGGGCTGAGATCGATCGCGTGCCAGCCATCGCCGAGGCGCGCGGCGCGTTCGATCGCCGCGTGCGAGTTGCCGGCGATCCACAGCGGCGGATGCGGGCGCTGCGCCGGCCGCGGCCCGCTGCGCACTGGGCGGAGTTGGTAGTGCCGGCCGTCGAACTGCGCTTCGTCGCCGCTCCAGATCGCTTTGCACACCGCGATGTACTCGTCAGTGCGCTGCCCTCGCTGCTCGAACGGCACCGCCAACGCGTCGAACTCCTCGCGCAGCCAGCCGGTACCGATGCCGAGAATCAGCCGCCCACCCGACAAAGCGTCGAGTGTGGCAACGTGCTTTGCCGTTAGCACCGGATTGCGGATCGGCATCACGTAGGCGCTGATGCCCAGCCGCACGCGCGTCGTGTGCCCGGCGAGATAGGCGAGCGTGATCATCGGCTCGTAAAACTTCTCGATCACGCCCATGTCGCCGGGCTTCGCGTCGGCCCGGCGATCGAACGGATAGATCGACGACACCCCGACCGGCGCCACGAGGTGATCGCTAAGCCATACCGAATCGACGCTCAACTCTTCCGCGAGCCGCGCCAGCCGCACCAACGTCTCGGGCTGTGCGAGTGGGCCGTAGTTCGGAAGCGCGATGCCGAAGCGCATGCCGCTCACGTGACACACCGCTGCTCGCCGAGCAAGTGAGCGCGATCGGGCACTGCGTGATAGGCTGCAACCCTCGGTGCTCGGAACACGGTGATAGGCTGCCAAAGCCTTGCAAGGGTTGCACAGTCGGTGATACCCGTACCCGCAGTTGTAACCGGCGAAACGAACACGGGAAGATCCACGATGGGCGTGGCAAAGGCGATGCGTGATAGGCTGACAGCAGCCTGCAGTCTATCACGCGTTGAAGCGGAGAGGCCGAAGTAGGTGAGCGGATAGTTAGACCGCACGAAGCCCGACACAGGTCGCACTCCGCAGTCTCTTACCCACGTAGCCAACGAAGGAGGAAATAGCATGCCCCGCATCCGTCCTAAGAAATTCGTTCATGTCGTCTATCGGACCCGCCGCTTCGAAGAAATGCTTCGTTGGTACGGAACTGTCTTCGACGCCAAAGTCCAGCATCAAGACCCCGCCCTGGCGTTTCTAACCTACGACGACGAGCATCATCGCTTCGCATTCGCTAATCTTTCAGTGCTCCAACCGGACGGAGCAGAGACAGAAAAGAAGGGGCTGATTGGCGTCGACCACGTTGCTTACACCTACTCGTCCATTGATGACTTGCTCGACAACTACGAACAACTCAAGGCGCAGGGGATCACCCCCTATTGGTGTGTTCATCACGGCGTGACGGTCTCAATGTACTACTCGGATCCTGATGGGAACCAGATGGAGTTTCAGGTCGACAGCTTTGAGTCGAACGACGAAGCCAATGCGTTCATGTCAGGACCAGGACTTGCCGCAAATCCGATCGGTGTTGAATACGACCCTGAAATCTGGCTGGCTCAGAAGAAAGCGGGCGTATCCATGTCGGACCATCTTCAACGCAAAGTGCACGAGCCAGTGTCTCCAATTCGGGGTGCGTTCAGCAGAGCGTGAAGAGTGCCGTCTAACCCTTCGCTCCAGCCGACGTGCTACGGCCTGCGGCCTCCGCACGCGGCTGAGCTCAAACGTTCAGTAGCAACGACTAATTTACGCGCAGCGTCGTGCGCACTCCTCGCCGCGCTCGGGTCGGCAGCGAGCGCTGTGCCTCATCGCACTATGCGCATCAAGGCATTGGACGAGCACATCACAGCAGGTCATTCCAGAGCGCACGCGTGGCGCCGTAAGGATCGACGTGCATTCCAATGCGGTCCCCGAGTTCCATCACGGCGCGGTGCTTGGGTGTGTACGCCGGCCAGTCGCCGACGGCCTCGCAAGCCGGATCGCCGGTGCGGATGAACGCGATCCACGCCGCGTGCATGGCGTCCGCCAACGGTTGCGGTGTCGGGCCAGGGCCGAGGAAAATGTCGGCGCCGGCGCGGGCGAGGTTGTTGAAGACGAACGGAATCTCGAGCGCGTGGGTGGACTTCAATCGGCCGCCGAACGCGCGCGACTCCCAGGTAAACAGATACTGATACGCGGTGCCGCCGTTCTGTGCCTGCGCTTCGGCCACGCGCACGGCGGGAATGCGGAAGACACGGTCCGTCATCATCGCGTTCAGCATCTCTTCGGGTGAAGCACCCGGCCATTCGCTGCGATACGCCGCGATCGCTGCGGCCCCGTCGGAGAACACGCGCGCGGCGATGCGCTGCAGGCGAGCCTCATCGGTTGCACCGAGCGGGAAGAGCGTCATCTCATCACGGTTCGTCCCGACCAAAACCCGCACGCCCGACGACAATCCCGCACGCAGCGCGGCGATTGGCGGCTGCGGGAGTACGTGCCCATCTACCACGGGCTGAAACGGCATTCCGCCCAGACCGGTGCCGGTTGGCGGTCGAAGATCGCCGCTGCGCGACTGCTGTTCGACTTCCATCTGCGCGGCGAGAATGCGGTCGACGGGAGCCGCGATGAGATCGTCGATCGAGCTCGCCCCGGCCGCTGCAGCGAAGCGCCGCGCGAGAGCGACGCCCTGCTCTCGACTGCTCATGGTGTGCGCCGCACCGCTCTGCGGGATGGCGCCGCGGAAGAGTCCGGCAGCGGCCGGACAGCCGAGCAGCGTGCCGACACTCATCCCACCCGCCGATTCTCCGGCGATGGTCACGCGTTCCGGATCACCACCGAACGCCGCGATGTTGTCGCGCACCCACTGCAGCGCGGCGATCTGATCGCGAATGCCGTTGAGGCCTGAGCTGGCGTAGTCGGCGCCACCAATCTCTTCGAGATGCGCGAAGCCGAGCGCACCCAGCCGGTAGTTGATGCTGACCGTAACGATGTCGCCGCGCTGCGCGAAGGAGGTCCCGTTGTACCAGGGGATGGCGCCCTGACCGGTGCGGAAGCCGCCACCGTGAATCCACACCAAGACCGGGCGGCGCGCCTCGTCGCACGCCGGCGTGCACACGTTGAGGGTCAGGCAGTCCTCATCCCAGCGCACTTGCGGACTCGACGTGAGTCCTTCCTCGCGCGGCTGCGGCGCGGCCGGCCCGAAGTGCTGCGCATCGCGCACGCCGTTCCAGCGATCGTGCGCCTGCGGCGCGCGGAACCGGCGCGCACCCGTCGGTGGTGCTGCATACGGAATCCCGGCAAACAGCAGAACGCCCTCTTTCTCGCGTCCCTGCACTTCGCCCTGTTTGGTCTTGGTGGTCGTGTTGGCCATGTTCTCCGCCCTTGTCCTTTCGAGTGAACCGCAATGAAGGCGCATTCTCCTCATCCGGTCGTGATGAAGTCAACCGATGCAATGGCCCCGTGCCCTTTTCACAAGAAGTGGCCCCTCGATACGCAGCCCTTCGATACGAAGCCTTCGGCTTCTGCTCTGGGCTGCTACTCGGGGAAGCGGTTGTTTCTTCACGGACTCCCAAAATCCGTTTGCCCGAGTAGTGAGCGAAGCGAACGAATCGAGGGCCTGCTTGCGCAAAGTCGCTGCGACCTCTTGCTTCGTCATTGCCCCGCGAGGGGCGAAGCAATCTCGATGCTCTGGGTATCGCGCTCTGCCATACGCTGTAGTCCCCGCGCGGCGAGATTGCTTCGTCACTCTGTTCCTCGCAATGACGACTCCGGTTGCGTGCAGCTGAGACACTGCGCTGCGGCGCGTGCCACTTGACCACACCGATTAACAACTGTTAACCACGATGACGATGCACTGGCCGCCGGCTGCTGAAGACTTCGCCCCGCTGCGCGAGACGCTCGCGTGGGTGTACGACAACTCGCCGTACTATCGCCGCGCCTTCGATTGCGCAGGCGTGCGCCCGGCTACGCTGTCGAGCTACGACGACTTCCGTCGCCGCGTGCCGCGCACCGCCAAGACCGATCTCGTCGCCAATCAGCGCGAGCACCCGCCGCTCGGCGAGTTCCTCGCCGTGCCGCGCGAGCGCTTCGGCTCGTTGCACACATCGCCGGGACCGATTTTCATTCCGCGCTTGCCCGAAGAGCGCGGCGGCACGCCGGTGTTGAAGGAAGCCATCACTGCGATGGGCGTGCGGCCGGGCGACGTCGCGCACGTCACACTGTCGTACCACATCATGCCGGGCGGTCTGCGTTTGCATCGCGCCTTCGAAGAATCCGGCTGCTTGGTGATCAACGGCGGCACCGGCTCGAGCCAGTTGCAGGTCGAAGTCGCGCGCGCGTGGCGCGCCACCGTGTACGCCGGCACGCCGAGCTTCCTTGGCAATCTTGGCGACACGGCGCGCCAGATGGGGCTCGATCCGCGGCGCGATCTGCACTACCGCGTCGGCTTCTCCACTGCGGAAGCACTCACGCCGCAACTGCGGCGCGAGTTGGGCGACACGTTTGGCATCGAGCTGTTCGATCACTGCGGCGAGGCGCAGATCGGTCCGTTGGCCGGCGAGTGTCGTGAGCACGAGGGCATGCATCTGCACGCGCGCGATCTGTTCTGCGAGTTCCTTGATCCCGAAACCGGCGAGCCGGTCGAGCCAGGCAGCGTCGGCGAGATCGTCGCGACACAACTCGGTCCGCGCGCGTTGCCGCTGGTGCGCTACGCGCCGGGCGACGCGTTCCGGCTGCTGCCGGGGGCGTGTCCGTGCGGCGACCCGTCGCTGCGCATCGTGTTCGTCGGGCAAGTCGGGGCGATTAAGAAGATCAAGGGCGTGCTGATCCATCCCGCGCAGGTGCACAAGGTGACGAGCACGTTTCCCGAGATCGGTCGCTTCCAGATCGTCGTCGAGCATCCCGAGGGTACGCGCTACGATCGCGCGGTGCTGCGCGCCGGCATCGCCAAGCCGCCTGCCGATGCGGATGCGTTCAAGCGTGCGCTCGCGGAGAAGTTGAAGGCGAACGTGTTGATCCAGATGGAGATCGAGCTGGTGCCCGAGGCGGAGATCCCCGACACCGCCGGTCCGCCGCGGTTTGCCGAGGCGATGATCGATCGGCGTCATCGGTCGTGAGCCCTGCCGTCGTGATATTTCTCTCAATGCGAAGTACGCACTCTCGCCATCGTTCGTTGCGGGGCTTCGCCCCTGCGCCCATGCGAGGAAAGAACCAGCGGCCTGGTTCTCTCCTCGCGCTCCTCTCTCCGGCCTCGGAGCCGGGCAATGCGGCACTCACTGTGAGTCGGCCACGCGCGTTGGCGCTGCGCGCCCTCGGCGTCACGTCACCGCGCGTGACGCGCTGCTGCGCGCAATCGGCGCCCTCTGCTCGGGGAAAAGACGGTTACGGCGCTGGTTCAGCGTTGGAGCCGGATGCCCGGCAAGAGAAGAAGACAGTCGCGCCGCGCAGTGCATCCAAGGAGCGCAGAGGCCGCCGTGTGCGTTTGGCAGCGCGTCATTGGTGGCGTAGCTCGACTGGATACCGACGAAACTCGCGCGAGGCCGACTCACAGTGACGCAACCTATAGCCGAGCGCAGCGGGCGCGAAAAAGAGCGCGAGAGAAAACCGCGCCGTCGGTTTTCTCTCGCTCCGCGTGGAGCGCAGCCGGCGTCGAATCAAGGAGCAACGTCGGATGACGGTTGATCAACAGCACGCAGCAACGGACAAAGCCCGCCGCTACTACGACCCCACTATCCAGACGATGCCGATGGAACAGGTGCAGCACCTGCAAGCGCAGCGGCTCGCGCGGCAGCTCGAACGCGTGTGGTCGACGCCGGTGCCGTTCTTTCAGCGCAAGCTCGAAGCCGCCGGCGTGCGCCGCGCGGCGGATGTTCGCGGACTCGATGATCTCCACCGCATTCCCACCACGCTCAAAGCCGAGCTGCGCCAGAGCGAGGAAGCGCATCCACCGTTCGGCGACTATCGCGGCGCGCCGGTGAGCGCCGCCGTGCGCCTGGGCGCGTCGACCGGCACCAGCGGCAAGCCCACGCTGATCTTGTGGACGCGCAAAGACCTCGAAGTCGACTACACCGCGTCGTCGCGCGGCCGCTGGCGTTGGGGACTACGGCCGGGGATGAGCCTGGCCAACGCTCACCCGTTCGGCATGAACGCCGGCGGCTGGCATTTCAGCCACGGCATCGAAGGGCTCGGCGCGCTCAACATCCCATCGGGTCCGCCGGTGGGCGAGCAGCACATCAAGGATGTCATCGAAGTGTGGCGTCGCTTGCGACCCGACATGTACCGGCTGTTCGGCAACGTCGCGACCACCTACGCCGACGCTGCGCGCAAACAGGGGCTCGATCCGGTGCGCGATCTCAACCTCACCATCGCCGGTGATCATCCGTCGGAGCAGTATCTGATGGCGAGCTCGGGGCTCGAAGCGCTGCCCCTACTCGGCAGCGCCTGCGACAAACGCGATGGCGCGCATCTCGCCGAAGACCTCGCGATTGTCGAAGTCATCGATCGCCACAGCGGCCGCCCGTGCGGTGACGGCGAGCGCGGCAACCTGGTCGTCACCGTGTTGGAGAAGGACAACTTCCTGCTGCGCTACGATCTCGAAGACGTCGTGCGATGGAACATGAAGCCGTGTCCGTGCGGCGAGACGCATCGCCGTTTGTTCTACGAAGGCCGCGTGCGCGATGTTGTCACCGTCGGGGCACGCGAGATTCTGCCGATCGATGTCGCGCTCATGCTCTACGAGTTCCCCGAGATCTCGACGCCATCGGCCGAATACCAAGTCGTCCGGCACAAGCAAGCCGCGAACGCGCTGCACGTACGCCTCGAATACGATCCGGCGCAACTCAGTGACACCAGCGGCATCAGCCAGCGACTTGGCGATCGCTTTCGAGACAAGCTCGGCGTCACTTTGCGGCTTGAACTCGTCACCAAGGGTTCCGTCCCGCGCTTCGCGTACAAGGCCGCGCGCGTGGTTGACGAGTAGGCCAGGTTCGGCTGACGGACCGCGACGGCGTCCGCTGCGTATTGCTTGCGGGCATGCTCTGACCGAGATGGTGCCAGCAGCTAGTACGTGTCCGGTCGAAACATCGCGTCGGTACCGCCGTCGACGAACAGCACGCTGCCGCAGCAGAACGACGCGTCGTCGCTGAGCAGGAACGCAATCGCCGCCGCAACGTCGGTGGGCTTGCCGAAGGTGCCGGTCGGGATCGGAAAGTTGCGAATCGCGGGACCGAACACCGGGTGTTCGAGTCCGGCTTGCAGCATCGGCGTCGTGACCGCTCCCGGTGCGACGGCGTTCAACCGGATACCGGCGCCGGCCCACGCAGTCGTCGGTGCTTGCCGGCGGACCCAGCGTGCGAGGGCCAGCTTCGAGCCGCCGTAGACCCGTTGCCCATCCATGGTGTCCGCCAGTCGGCGGGCTTCGACTTCGTTGCCGTCCAAACACGCCGCCACCAGCGCGGTATCCATCCCCGGAAGTGTCGACGAGTTGGAGGACACGGCGACGGCTGCCGCGGGCTTCGCCGCCGCGAGCGCGTTACGCAAGCCAGCCAACAAAACCTGCGCGCCGAAATAGTTCAGTGACGCGATCCTCGAGAACGGTTCGGTTTGCGGACCCACTCCCGCGCACACAACGAGTCCGTCGAGGCAGCCACGGCTCGCTCGATCAACGGCGGCGATCGCCTCGGCGCGGCCGGTCGGCGTGGCAAGATTCGCGATGACCTCGGCGTTGACGAGATCGACGCCGATGACTTGATTGCCAACTGCCTCCAATCGCGCCCTAGTCGCGGCGCCGATGCCGGAAGCAGACCCGGTGACAGCAATGACTCCCACTGCCCCCAGCCTACTGCCCTCTGCCTACTGCAATCGATACAGCTTCGCCGCGTTGCCGGCGCAGATCTTGTGGCGCTCGTCGGCGACGACTTCGCGGAACATCTCGTCGACCACGCGCCTGCTCTCCGGCCAATCGCAACCGTGGTGCGGGTAGTCGGTCGACCACATCAGGTTGTCGACGCCGATGATGTGGCGGTTCTTGACCGCGTAGTGATCGATCATGATCGACGAGCGCCAGTTGCGCCGATAATAGAAGCTCGGCTCGTGCTTGAGCTTCACCGGCAGCCACGAACGGTTGCGCCACCAGCGATCGTCGAGTTGTTCTAGTACGTAGGGGATCCAGCCCGATCCGGTTTCCACGGCAACCCAAGTCAAATCAGGGAAGCGGTCGTGGACGCCCGACGTGATGATCTCGGACATGTCGATGATGAAGTCGGCGGCGCCGACGGTAGCGAGACCAGTTAGGTCGTCGCCTCGCTTACCCTTCGGCTTGGGCTTCGTCACCTGGCGCATCATGCGCACGTGAAAGTGCACCGGCACGCCGAGCGCCTGTGCGGCTTCCCAAAATTTATCGTCGTCGGGACGAATCGTCGAACCGACGCTGGGCATCGTGTTGAGCCACACCCCGCGCATGCCGAGCTTGAGGCAGCGCTCCATTTCTTTGATCGCCGCCTCGACGCTCAAGGCCGGCATGGCGCCGAGACCGATGAGACGATCGGGAGCGGCTTTGACGAATTCTTCGGCGAGCCAGTTGTTGTAGGCCTGCACGCCGGCGAGCTGAAATTCCGGATCGGGATCGGAGAAGAAGTGACTCATCATGCGCGCGGAACCGAACAGCACTTCGGCGTCGACGCCGTCTTGGTCTTGCTCCTGAAGGCGCGGCTCGGCCCGGAAGTTCCCTTGGTTCGCAGCGGCGAAGGTCACGCCGGTCCAGCGCACGTCTTCGTGCTTGCGTCCGGCCGATGCGTAGATGCCGATCGGCGCCGGCGGGATGTTGGGCGCAAACTGCCAGGCTTCGCCGCCTTCGCCGTCGGGCACGACGCGCGGTACCTTGTCGTGGAACTTCTTCGGCATGTACGTCGTCCACAGATGCGGCGGCTCGAGAATATGGGAATCCGCGGAAATGAGATGATACTGGCGCGCCATGGGGGTCTCCTCGCTGTAGACTAACAATTGTTAGTACACGAGGACAGGTGGCTGGTTCAAGCCCCAACGGTGACCGAGGTCACACATCGATCGGACCGATCGGGCCGATCGGTCGGATCGGTTACTTCCGCGAGCCCGTTCTGCTACAGCGCGCGCTGCGAGGTGACGCATGAAGCCCCACACTGTTGATCTCGGTTCGCAGTACTTGCACGCCACCAAAGCGAGCGGTGTGTTGCGGGTAGTGATCGATCGGCCCGAGCGCCGCAACGCGCTGACGATCGAGATGTATCACGGCCTCAAGAAAGCCGCGGTGCTGGCCGAGAAGGACGCCGACGTCGACTTGCTCGTCGTCACCGCGACCGGCGAGTATTTCTGCGTCGGCGGCGAGATGGCCGGACAACACGAAGGCGGGGCGCCGATCGATCGCGAAACCGATCGCTACGATCTGCTGCCGTTCGTGCAATTCGAGCGCTGCCCCAAAATCGTTCTGCTGGCGATCAACGGGATGTGTCAGGGCGGCGGCCTCAACATGGCGCTGACCAGCGACATCACCGTGGTCTCCGACCAAGCGCAGTTTCGCGTGCCCGAACTGCTGCGCGGCGTGGCCGATTGCTATCTCGGCGCACGCCTGGCCAGCCGGATCGGGGTTGCGCGCGCCAAGTACCTGTTGTTCACCGCGCAGTACTTCTCCGCTGCCGAGGCGTTGGCGATGGGGCTGATCTCGCGCGTGGTGCCGCACGTGCAGCTCGACGGCGCGGTAGCCGAGACCATCGAGTGGGTGCGACAAACCGGTCCGCGCGCGCGCACCGCGCTCAAGCGCGACATCAACCGACAGTTGCCGCCGATCGATTTCCCGATGTTCGCCGAGTCGCTCGACTCCGACGAAGTGCGCGAAGGCTTCACCGCGTTTGCCCAAAAGCGCCCGCCGAAATGGACGCGAGCGCTTGACTAACGCTTGTTAGTTTTCTAGCTAACGCGGGTGACCAATCGCGCCGCGACCACCAAACCGCGCGCCGCCAAACGCAGTGGCCGGCGCGAGTCGGCCCAGCCGACGCGCGAAGTGATCCTCGACACCGCCGAGCGGCTGTTCGCCGTCCACGGCGTGGATGGCGTGGCGTTGCGTGATCTCGCCCGCGACATGAACCTCACCGCGCCGAGCCTCTACAATCACTTCCCGAGCAAGCAGGCGCTCTACGATGCGGTGCTCGAACGCGGGCTGCGGCCGATCATGCAAACCCTCGCCGAAGCCTGGCACCCGGGCGCGCTGCAACCCGATCACACTCATGCCACGGTCGAGAAGATGACCGCCCATCTCGCTACCCATCCGCACCTCGCGCGTCTGCTGCAACGCGCGCTGCTGGACGAAAGCAGCAGCGTGCAGAAACTGATCGGGCGCTGGCTGACGCCGCTGTATCTGCAAGGACTCGCCGTCATCCGCGAAACCGCCGACGGCGCCGGTTGGGATCCCGATGAGGTGCCACACCTCGCGCTCGGTCTGTTCGGAATGGTGTTCGCGTACTTCACCAACGCCGCCGCACTCAACGCGTTCATGGGCCGGAACAACGACGCGCTCTCCGCCCGTGCGCTGGCGGTGCAACGCCGCTTTCAAGAGAAAGCCATTTCCCGCCTGCTCGGCACCTCTACGAACAGCGGGCGCAAACGCCCCGCCCGTACGACTCAGTAACGAACTCTCGCAGCATCACTTCATCTCATCGCAACAGGAGATACCCGCATGGCCAGCACCGAAGCCGGACAGATCACTGACGAAGGCATAGCCAAAATCCGCGAACGCGTCGGACAAGGATTTCCCGGCCGCCGCCCGTGGCGCACCGAGGCGAGCCGCGACGCCATCTATCACCTCGCCTACGCAATCGGCGACCTCAACCCGCTCTATCTTGACGACGACTACGCCAAGAAATCGCGTTGGGGGACCATCATCGCGCCGCCGATCATCGTGCAGAGCATGGACACCCTGCGTGCTGTCGGCCACAGCGGCTTGCCCGAAGGCCTGCCCGGGGTGCACTCGATTTGGACCGGCTCGCTCTACGAGTGGACGCGTCCGGTGAAACTCGGCGATAAGATTCGCGCCGAGTCGTATCTGAAAGAGGTGGTCGAGAAGCCGAGCAACTTTGGCGACGGCCGCTCGCTCTACCAAACCTACGAAGCCAAGTACTACGATCAGAACAACGCCTACCTTGGCGTGCGCAACGACACCTGGATTCGCATTGAGCGCGCCAAGACCCGCGAGAAGAAAAAATACGGCGACATCCAACTCGCGCACTGGACGCCGGCTGACATCGAGCGCTTCATGGAGGAGTATCGCACGCAGCAGCGCACGGTCGAGCGCTACTGGGACGACGTCAAAGTCGGCGACAAACTCAATCGCATCATCAAAGGTCCGCTGACGCCGACGGCCGAGATCGCCTTCGAGTCGTACTTCGGCGTCTACCTGGTCGGCAACAAAGTCGCCGCCAATCTTTATGCGAAACATCCGGCGCTGATGATTCCGAACGAGCAAGGCGTGCCCGAGCCGCCGCAGCGCGTGCACTGGGACAACGCCTTCACACAGCGCCTGCTCGGTTTACCCGGTGCCTACGACCTCGGCCCCGAGCGCTGCTCGTGGCTGATCCAAGGCATGACCGACTGGATCGGCGACAACGGTCTGCTCACGCGCATCGAAGCCCAATACCGCAAGTTCAACTACATGGGCGACGTGACCTGGGTGCAAGGTCGCGTCACCGAGAAATTCGAGCGCGACGGCAAAGCCTACGTGCGCTGCCACGTCGAGTGCGTCAACCACCGCGACGAAGTGACGGCCAAGGCCATCTGCGAAGCCGAGTTGCCGCGACGATAGTGAGTTCCTGGGTCGCTCTGCCTATCCTCGTCCGTAGCGTAGGGCGATGCATGCATCGCCCTGTCTTCCTCCAGACCGCGGTGCCAGTTCGCGGGCGACGCATGCGTCGCCCCTACCCGAACACGAGAAGTCGTGCGCAGATCATGTCGCCCGCGGTTGATTGAGCGCGAACACCGCCAATGCGCCGACGAACGCCGGCGCGGCAAACATACCGGCGGCGCCGGTGGCGTGGTAGACGCTCAGCACAGCAAGGACTTCGTAGGCGCGGTTGAATCCCACACTGTCAGAGAGATTCAGCCAGGCTTCGGCAGCCACGATGGCCCCGTCGAGCACGATCAGTCCGAGCGATCCGATCACCGCCACCATCACCAAGCGGCGGTCGCGTACCTTGGCAGCCGCCAACACGACGGCCAAGAACAGCGCGAGGTTGCGAATGTGTTCGAGCGTTCCGATCTCCGTCTCGGCCGCTTCGGCGTCGTCGTACTCGGGCACCGTCAGGACCATCGTGCCAGCGCCGAGAGACGACTCAATCGGCCGCCCCAGACTCAGTTGCAAAATTTCCGCGGCAACCGACGCCACTGCCCGACCGATCACCGGCTGCACCGGGGGGTTCCCACAGACGCCCAGCAACAGCGTGTAGAGCGCGAGGAATCGAAAGCTAACCCACCAGACGCTCGCCACCGGCGACACTCCTCGCCCACGCCAGCCACATACCCAGCGCGGCGGCCAGCAACAGCATCGGCCACACGTACAGATGCCCGTAGTCGAGCGCCCGCGCGAAATGCGCACCGATGTAGATCAGACTCATCATCCGAATGAGATTCAGCCCGATCAGCGCGGGCACGCCGATCGCGAGTCCCTTGAACCGATCACGCCAGCGGCTGGGGAACGCCAGGGTCGCGGCCACAAACAAGCCGACGATTTCAATGCCCGTGCAGTTGGCGACGATCTCGAACCGGGAAGCATCCAACGTGATCTGATTGCCGAGATCGACCGCGGGCAATCCCAGCGACCGCAGCGCCGCCGCCACCGCAGCGGCCGCGTGATTCGTCAGCCACCCAGTGGCGACCCCATCGAGCAGGCCGATGTCAACCCGCACCAAAGCTGAGAAGAGCAAGACGAGCCCGAAGAACGCCAGCGCGAAGCGCAGCACCAACATGTTCGGCGATGCCGCGCCTCGCACGGGCTGCACAACACGCTCGCGCAGCCTACGCGTGCGCTCGTTCACAACGCCCGAACGACGCGACACCGCTTACGAGCAGGAGGATTCCAAGGCCGCCCGGCGCAATCACCGGCGCGCCTGAAACCTCGGGCGGAAGCACCGTCAGCTACTCCGCGCCCGACGCACCAGTACGGACCCACAAAGTAGAACTAGGCCGACAAACCCGACCAATCCCCAGATCGGGGTGGCCGGCACCTTGAGCGCGCCGACCCCGGCAACCGTGCAGTTGCACGATACGCACAGCCCCGGACACGCAAAGGCGTCGGTGCCATCGCACACCTCGCCCACTTCCTTCACGTTGTTGCCGCACACTGGACACGGGGTTCCATCCGTGTAGGACCCGCTGCTCCCCGCGTTGTTCTTCGGCATCGCGGTGTTCGCACAGTCGAAGTCAGCTGCGCTGTTGTTGGTGTCGTCAGATGCCTCAAGCAGAGTGGGGAAAGTGCCCCCGCTAATGTCCCGACGGATGGCGTGGCCGAGGATCAGGCCGTAGTCGGACTCATACGGGGTACCCGCGGTGTTCAGCAGTGACCCATCACCGGTGAAGTTGCCCCATGAGACGCAATCGGCGGGGATGGCGTCAAAGCAGACCGCACCACCGGCCAATGGCAACACCGCCGTCATCGTAAGGTCCTTCGAGATGCCGAATAGTGTCGCCGCCTCCGCGGTGGCGATGAGAATCGTTGATTGAGTCGCACCGTTCCCGACATTGGCACCGAAAGTAAACGTGGCCACGGTTCCCCCGGTCGCGTTGTACACGCGAAGAAAGTGGCCGGAGACGAGATTCTGGCCGGCCGAGTACATCTGCAGCATGACGTACTGCGCATTGGGACTGCCCGATGTTCCCGGAAACACCTCGACGATCTTCATCAGGTGGAACGAACCGAATGCCGGCGGCGCAAGCGCCGGAACACACAACGTCGCGAAAATAGCCGACCAAAAAAGACGACGTGCCATACGAGCCCTCCCCGTAAAAGGTGTTCGACTGTAACCTCAGAGGGAGAGTCGCGTCAACAATAAATCGCCAAGCGAGCCGACGGGCGCTTCAATGCCGATCGTAGCGCACGACGCTGCGGATGCTCTCGCCATGATGCATCAGGTCGAAGGCGCGATTGATGTCCGCTAGCGGCATCCTGTGGGTGACAAACTCGTCGAGCTTGATGCGGCCGTCCATGTACCAGTCGACGTATTGCGGTAGTTGCGTGCGGCCGCGCGTGCCGCCGAACGCGGTGCCGCGCCAACTGCGACCGGTGACCAGCAGGAACGGCCTCGCGTGAATCTCTTCGCCCGCGCCGGCCACGCCGATGACGATCGCTTGCCCCCAGCCTTTGTGCGTACACGCCAATGCCTGCCCCATCACCTCGACGTTGCCGATGCACTCAAACGAGAAGTCGACACCGCCAGCGGTCATCTCGACTACCGCTTCGGCGATGCTCGGCACATCGCGCGGATTGACGCAGTCGGTGGCGCCCAACTGTTTCGCCAGGGTGAACTTGCTCGGGTTGGTATCGACGCCGATGATGCGCATGGCGCCCGCCATCACCGCACCTTGTACGACCGAAAGGCCGATGCCGCCGAGTCCGAACACCGCGACCGATGCGCCCGCGTGCACCTTCGCGGTGTTCAACACCGCGCCGATGCCGGTGGTCACGCCACATCCGAGCAAGCAGACTTTTTCCAGCGGCGCATCGGCACGAATCTTCGCCAATGCGATTTCCGGAACGACGCAGTATTCGGCAAACGTCGATGTGCCCATGTAGTGATGCAGCAGCTTACCTTTGTACGAGAGGCGGCTGGTGCTGTCCGGCATCAGCCCCTTGCCCTGCGTCGGCAGCAGCGCGCCGCACAGATTGGTCTTGCCGCTGAGGCAGAACTTGCAGTTGCGGCACTCGGGAATGTAGAGCGGGATGACATGGTCGCCGGGCTTCAGCGACGTCACGCCGGCGCCGATCTCTTCGACAACGCCGCCGCCCTCGTGACCGAGCACGGCCGGGAATAGTCCCGACGGATCGCGGCCGCTCATCGTGTACGCATCGGTGTGGCATACACCGGTCGCGACCAATCGCACCAAGCATTCGCCGGCCTGCGGTCCGGCAAGTTCAATCTCGTCGATGGCCAGCGGTGTCTTGGGCTCCCAGCAAATTGCGGCCTGGACCTTCATCACTTCCTCCCGTCGCGCGGCGTTTCTTACAACCGTCCGCAGCGCGACGCCACTGTGCGTACCGGCCTGGCACAAGCCGACCCTCGATGCGATCGCTTCGCGATCTACTTGGGCAAACGGGTATTCGACCCGCCGAGAGAAAGAGACCGCTTCCCGAGTAGCGGCCCCGAGTAGAAGTCGCACGCTTCGTATCGAGGGGCCGCGTATCGAGGGGCCGCCTTTGCGCAACGCCTCTGTGATAGAGAGTTGCGATGATTCTGGTGACCGGCGCGACCGGATTCCTCGGCAGCCACCTTGCCGAAGCGTTGCTGGCGCGCGGCGAGCGCGTGCGGCTGCTGGTGCGGCGACCTGACGCAGCGCGCTGGCTCGTCGAGCGCGGGGCGGAGTGCGTTACCGGCGATCTCAGCGCGCGCACCCGGCTCAGCGACGCCGTACACGGCTGTCGCGCCGTGATTCATTGCGCCGCGCTCGCCTCCGATTGGGGAGCGTGGGAAGACTTTCGCGAGGCCAACGACCGCGGCGGCGCGCGACTGCTCGACGCCTGTCGCGGCGCGAGACTCGACCGCTTCGTTCACATCAGCACCGTCGATGTCTACGGCTATCCCGATCGCGACGGACTCGATGAGACGACGCCGTATCACGACCGCGGCTTTGCCTACAACTCGACGAAGATCGCCGGCGAGCGGCATGTGTGGGCCGCGCGACAAGCCGGCTTGCCGGTCAGCGTGATCCGGCCGGGCAGCATCTACGGCCCGCGCTCGCAGACCTTCGGTGTCGAAATCGTCGTCGCAATTCGCAGCGGCGCGCCGCTGATCCGCGGCGGCCACGTCAACGCCGGCCTCGTCTACGTCGACAACGTCGTCGCGTTGATTCTGCTCGCTCTCGAGCATCCCGCCGCGGTCGGTACGGTGTTCCACAGCCTCGACGACGACGGCCACACCTGGCGCGACTACTTCGCGGCGCTGTGCCGCGGCCTCGATTTGCCGATGCCGAAGTACTCGCTGCCGCGCGGCGTCGCCTACACCATCGGCGCAGCGATGGAATGGCTGGCCCACGCCCGGCGGCAATCACGGCGACCGCTGCTGACACGCACCGCGGTCGAGCTGCTCGGCACCCGCCAAGGATTCTCGATGCAGCGCGCCAAGGATGTGCTGGCATTCACGCCGCTGGTCTCATTCGACGACGGGGTTGCGCGCACGGTCGCGTGGTTGCAAACGTTATCCGTTAGTGGATGAGATTGGCCGAGTTGGCGAGAGCGTCGGCGGCGCGCGCGAACGCCGCCGCGTCTGCGTACCGCCACCCGTGGATGATGCGCGTGACGCCGATGTCGGCGAGGGCGCGAACCTGATCAGCGACGTGCCCGGGGTCGTCGAGTGGCAGCGTGGTGATCACGGCGACTTCCGGAGTGGCCTTGCCGGCGGCATCCGCAGCGGCGTGGAGCTTGCGGATCGCGGGGGCGAGTTGCTTCGGATCGCCGCCCATCGGCATCCAGCCGTCGCCGTACCGCACCGTGCGCCGCAGCGCGTGCGGTGGCGCACCACCGACGAAGATAGGCGGACGCGCCGGACGCGGCAGAAACAGAAAGCGCTGGCCGTTCAGTTCGACCTCATCGTTGGCAAAGCACTGATTGAGGAAGGCAAGCGTCGCGTCCGTGATCGCACCGCGTTGCGACTTCGGCACACCGACGGCGCGGAACTCCGCGTCCATCCAGGCCCGCGCCCACACCCAGCAGCAGGCGACCACCCGACAGTTCTTGAATCGTCGCGAGCCATTTTGCCGTCGCCAGCGCCGGTCGGTACGGCAGCACGAGCACGCCGGTGCCGAGTCCGATGCGAGTGGTCGCGCCGGCGAGATACGCCAGCGTCGCCAGTGGATCGAGATAGCGCCCGCCCGAACCTTCGGCGTCGTCGGGAGGGATGGCGATGTGATCCGCCACCCACAGGTCGTCGATCCCCGCCGCCTCCGCCGCGTGCGCGCACTCCAGCAGCGTCGCACGAGTCGACTGCGGACCCATGTTACGAAGATAGAGGCCAAGCTTCATTGCAGTTGCGGTCGCAGAATGGGAACAAGGGGCGACCAGCGCGCGCAGCAGCCCCGCGGCCACTGCGCGCGCGACGGGAGGACAAGCCGATGCTTACGGGGCCGGGGGCGGCGGTGGGCAGAGCCCCAGGCACGCACGGAACACCTTGCGGCAACCCTTCAAGCCATCACGAACAGCCTGATTTTCGCGGCAAGTGTCGCGACATTGGAAAGCCGCGGCCTGCGCCGTATCGATGCACGCGTCGCGAGCCGGATCTCCCGGCGGTGGACACAGGGCCTTGTCAGCGACCAACTTGGTGTGACAATCGTCGAGGCATCCATCGAGCACCGCGATGAACGGGGCCACGCAGACGGCACGGTCGTCGCGACACTTCGCGGCGCAGGCCGGATCGACATTGCGGCAGACGGCCGCGTCTTCGCCGCGTTGATCGATGCAGTCATGAATGCAGCTCGTGCGTTTGTCGTTCGCCGCTTTGATGCACACGGGGTCGTTGGTTGCATACGCGCTGACGCTGCCCGCCGCGAGGCAGGCCGCAATCAAGAACAATCCAAATCTCTTCTTGCTCATCGTGTCCTCCCAATCGGCTAGTGATCGCAATGTGCACTCAGCATAGAAGCCCGCATCCGGACATGTCAAGAAAGGAATTGCCAGAAACGAACTGAGGGACGAAGCGCAGGCTGAAGCCTGCGGCTACCGAAGGTCTCTCTCAATTCTCGACTTCGGTGTAGCCGACAATCTCCACCGAAGTGTCGAAGTGCCCGTCGGACCGGCTCGGCAGCGGCGGCTCGGGGTTGTAGGTGAACTGCACCGAAATCTCCGGCGGCACTTCCTCGTGGACCGTGTAGTACGCGACCCGGCCCGGGTTGTCGTCGCCCGGCTTGCGCTCGTTCGCCCACACCCACTGATAGCGAATGAGCAAGCGGACATCGCGCAACGGCTTGGCCAACCGGTTCACCAGCAGCCCCGAGACGACACCCTGACGCACGCGCACGTCGCGCACCACGACTTTCGCGGCGACTTGCTCATCGGTCATCACCTCGTCGGAGCGTGCGGCAACCGGCGCACTGCGCAGCAGCAGGCTGGCCGCGACAACCAACAGCACTTCCAGATGTATCACTCTCATGCGGTCCCTTCTCGACAAGGCCCTTCGCGTGCGCTCTCTTTACCCGCCCGGCCGCGACTCGGCAAACAATCGGTGGGATACCTTCGACTGTCGACGCCGACCCTCAGCCGTCAATCTGCGCGCGCAACTCGGCGATGCCTTCGTTGTGCGGATCCGCTTGCTCGGCGCGATGCAATTGCTCGCGCGCCGCGTCGAGATTGCCCTGGTTGGCTTGATCGGATGCCAGAATCAACCGGATTTGGGCCTCGGTGTGGCCGGGCAAACCCAGCGTCAGGGCTTGCGTGTACAGCGTGACGGCGGCATCGGGGTTACCGATGACGACAAGCGCGCCGGCCAACGTCTGCAGCGCAATGGCGCGTGACATCGGCCACTGCCATGACGACGCCGGCTGCATCAACCGAGTAACCGTCGCGTCATTCAATTCGCTGAAGCGCTCGACGGCCGCCTCGAGGAGCGCCTCGTGGCCAGCCCGGCGCACGAACACGATGGCCGTCTCGTCAATGTAGACCAGCGCCCAGCGTTCGTCGTCGTTCAGGTGGCGGATAAGCACATGCCGACTCGGCCAGCGATGGAACAGCACGACCGTCTGGATGCCAACGTGATCGGCTTCGGTCTCCCACGCCTCCGGGTCCGCAAGCATTTGCAGGTACGATCCGAAGACTTGCGGATCCTCGAGACCGAGACGCCCGTCGATGTACACGCCGCCCGCAATTGGCGCGGCCCACGCGAGGTAGTTGCCGGCGGCCACATCGTTGAACAGTCGCCCCGGCAACTGCAGCTCTTTGACGAATTCTGCCGCTTGAATCGGAAAGTTGACCTCCATGAGACCCATACCGAACTCATGCGTATCGCCATTCCAGCGGTAGTACCCGTTGGAAGCGACAAACCACGCCCCCCAGAGCATCGCCGGCGCCATCAACATCGCCGCGGCAACGTTGAGCCGTACTTCTTGCAACCGCAGCGGCAAGCGCGCAATCACAATCGCCGTGCACTGCGCAACGAACGGCGCGGTTGCCAGCGCGAACAACCCGACATTGCGGCGCGCGAGCAGCGAGACATAGGCCATCAGCACAAACACCAGCAACCCAGCCATGTCGAAGGATGGCTGGTGCCCATCCTGAGTGCTGACTGACTCAGGGGCGGGCGTCGCCACACGGCGTCGCGCCGCGCGCCCACCCGGTACCGGCCGCGACCCGCGCCCAGCGCTGAGTACCGCGGCAAGGAGTACCACGCCGATACTGTAGAGGAAGAACACCTGGTAGCTGCGGACCGAGATCGTCGGCTCGTACCCGGAGAACGGTGGATGCAGTTCGCCGATCTGCTGATAGAAAGGATTGGCTCCGCTGAAGAAGGAGAACAACTTCAACGGAAAGAGCGCGCCGGCGAGGCCGTACGGATTCACCAGCGGCGTCAGCAACGCCAGCGTTCCGCTGATCCACAGACGCTTGGCGTTCGGCGGCGACCATACCGACGCGGTGCGCCACAGCAAAGGCAACCGCCGCCAATGCGCCGCAACCGCGGCCGCCAGATGGCACCCGATGATCAGACTCCCGATCACCGCCAGCGAGTGCAGATTGAACCACACCACCATCAGCACCGGCAGCCCCCACAAGTATCGGCCATCGCAGCGACGCGCGGCGGTCAACACCCACAGCAGCAGTTCGATCAACGCGAAGGTGACCATCTCGGGCCGAACCGCAAAGCGCTCCTGGCAGATGAAGAGCACCCACAGCGCGAGCACGGTCGCCAGGATCGGCGCTAACGTGGCACGCAGCATCCGCCAGAGGAGGACGATGGCGAGGATGTAGAATACCGCCGCGATAACGACCAAAGCAGGTGGGCCGCCCAGTTGGTGCAGCCCGTACAACAGCAGATCGAACAACCAGCTGAGGTTGATGAAGCGATGATCGGCGGTGGGAAACGCCAGCGGGTCGGTGACCGGGATGGCACGGTGCTGCGCCATCCAGCGCCCCGCCGCCAAGTGCCACCAAGTGTCGAAGTCGTCGAGTCGCCGCAGCGCGAAGCTGGCGGTGAGCACCAGTCCCGCCAGCGGGACCGCACCGCGCGTCAGCGCGCTCGTGACGGTGACATGTCGAGGCAACGGACCGGCAGTCCAGCGTCAGTGCGCCCGCCGCGCGTCGAACTCTTCGGCGATGCGTTCGTCGTCGCGTTCCAAGGCGGCGGTGTCGGTATCCGCGTAGCCGATGATGCCCATGTTGGCATACGCTCGCCGGATCTTCGGTCCCCACAGACCGATGTCCTTGATCGTCGGCACGATGCGAGTGAACAGTCGCGAACGGAACTCGCGCATGTCGGTCGACGCATCGACGTACGACACGCATTCCTCGACCGGCAGCCCAAGCGTCTCCCAGACCTCCTCGGCGAGAAAGCGGTCGCGCATCAGATAGCAGGCCTCGACCGCGAACTCTTCGCGTTCGTCGCGCTCGGCTTGCGTCAGCTGCGGGTAGTAGTCGCGCAGCGCTAGGCGTCCGAACGCGACGTGGCGCGCCTCGTCTTGCATCACGTAGGCGTTCACCGCCGCCGCCAGCGAGTTCTTGGCCATATCGCGGATCGACGCGAACGCCGCCAGCGCCAGCCCTTCGATCAGGATCTGCATGCCGAGGTACGTCATGTCCCAGCGCGAATCGGTGAGGACATCGTTGAGCAAGCGCTTCAACGTCGGTGTAATGGGATAGGCTAGCTCGAATTTTTCGTGCAGCAGCCGCGAGTACGTCTCGACATGGCGCGCCTCATCGATCACTTGCGTGGCGGCGTAATACTTGGCGTCCACACTCGGCACTTGTTGCACGATCTTCGCGGTACAGATCAGCGCGCCTTGCTCGCCGTGGAGGAACTGCGACAACTGCCACGCCTGCGAGTGGCGCCGCACGTTCGCCTTCTCCTTGCGCGTCAGCCGCTCCCAGACGGCGGAGCCGAAGATCGAGATCGATTCGTCGGGCAGCTCTTGCGGGTTCTCCGGATCGAGATCTTGTGACCAGTCGATGCGGGTGGTCGTGTTCCACTGCAGGTTCTTGCCCTTCTCGTACAGATTCAGCAGCGGCTGGCGGCCGTTCTCGTATTCCCATTCGAACACGGTGTCGAACGCCCCAGGGACCTTCCATTCGACTTCAGTAGGCGGGCACGCGTAACGACGTTCAGTTGTCATACTGACCTCCTGTGGAGATTTTACTGCGGCAGTGCGACCGCCAGGAAGCGGGCGAGCATTGCATTGACCTGCTCGGGGACTTCGAGTTGATGGAAGTGGCCGGCACCGACCGTTTGGCCGGTCACAACCTGCGGACACAGTTCGCGCATGCGCGCCAGATCGCTCGTCACCTGCGCGGCATACAACGCCAACCACGGCACTCGGCAGGCCGCCACGGCGGCGGCGTGATCGAACCCGAGAATGCCCTCGAAGGCCGAGGCCATGACATGTTGCGGCGCCCGCCCCATCGCGTCGATGATGCGCGCCTTGCGGGCGGCGTCGTCACTCGGCATGAAGAGCATGTCGCTGGTGAACTGTTGTTGCGCCGCGCGGAAGTTCGGCCCACGCAACGCCTGGAGAAACGGCTGCAGGGTCGGCGGCAACGACGGCGGAAACAGAATCGGCGAGTCGACACTGACGATCGCCGCCGGCACGCCCGGAAACTCCGCCGCCAGCACGAGCGCGATGACGCCGCCCATGCTGTGGCCAATGATCACCGGCTTCTCGATCCGCAACTGCGCGCACAACCACACCACATCGTCGGCGAACGCGCCCATCGTGTACGCCTGCTGCGGCTGGTCGCTCTGGCCGTGGCCGCGCAGATCCACTGCGACGACGCGGTGCGTGCGCCGGAAGTACTCCACCTGCGGCGCGAAGTAAGTGTGATCGCAACACCAGCCGTGCACGAACACCAGCGGCGGCCCGCCGCTTCCCGAGTCTTCGAAGAACAGTGACACGCCGTCGCGAATGAGCTGCACGCTTGAACCTTCGTCGAAACGGACGGAGCGTAGAACGGAATCCGAGAAACGTAAAGGACCGATGGCGCCGACCGTTCCCTTGGCGTCGATGGGCCCTGCACAAGAAGGCCCTCGATACGATCGCTCCGCGATCTACTCGGGCAAACGGATGTCGGGTTCCTGAGAAGAAAACCGCTTCCCCGAGTAGCCGGCCCGAGTAGAAGCCGCAGGCTTCGTATCGAGGGCCGGCGTATCGAGGGGCTCCTTCTCGTGCAAAGCCGCGTGGTGCGCTCGTTGCCCTCGCCGTCGGACTTCGCTACAGCGCCGCCATGGCTCGCACGCGAAACCCGCTGCCCCAAGTGATCCCGCAGCGCGTGAATCAAACCAAGGCGCAAGTCGATGCCTTGATTTGGCAACGCGTGCAGCCGCTCGATGTGCGTGGCGGACCGCTCAACGCCGAGCCAATCCCAATCAATGGAGCGCGCCAGCAGCGACTCCAGCCAGTGAAGCCCGGCGAACTGTTCGGACCACCGGGCGGCGGATGGCATCAACGCTGGTTTACCGTGCGCGTGCCCGCGCCGCGCGCCAACGAACAGGGGCAGCGTTTCTTGCAATGGGATTGTCAGGGCGAGACGACGGCGTACATCGGCGGCGAACCGTGGGCCGGGCTCGATCTCGCGCATCGCACCTGCCCGCTGCCCGATCGCGCAATCACAGTATGGCTCGATTGCTCGACCTGGCAGACGGGGATCTGGCCGCCAGGGGTTGGCATGAACGCCGTCATGATCGGCCGCTACGGATTGCGCTTCGACGCGTGCAGTGTACGCGTGCGCAACCCGCTCGCGTGGAGTGTGAGCTGGGATCTCGACGCGTTCATCCAACTGATCACGGTGCTGCTCAAACAAGATGGCGTGAAAGGCACCGGCGGATTTGGACACTTGCCACCGCTCGACTCGTGTTCACTGCTGTTGCGTCTGCTGCTGCGTGGCTTGGACGATGCGTGCGATGCCTTCGTCAGCGGCGGGGTCGCCGCGCTCAGCACCGCGCTGCACGCACTAACGAAACGCCTGCCCGCGGAGAGTTGGCAGCCGCTAGCGGCATTGTGCGGGCACGCGCACCTCGATCTCGTCTGGCTGTGGCCCGAGATGGCGACCGAGCGCAAAGGCGTGCACTCGTTCGCCACCGCGTTGCGGCTGATGGAGCGCTACCGCGACGTGACCTTCGTGCAGAGCCAGCCCGCGCTCTATCGCGCGGTCGAGCGGCGTGCGCCGGCGTTGATGAAACAGATTCGCCAACGCGTCCACGACGGACGCTGGGAAGTGATGGGTGGATTCGAAGTCGAGCCCGACAATAATCTGCCCAGCGGCGAGGCGCTGGCGCGCTCGCTCGTCTACGGGCAGCGCAAGATCGCGGCGCTGCGCGGCACGCCCAGTCCCGTGTGCTGGATTCCCGATGTCTTCGGTTACTCGGCGGCGCTGCCGCAGATTCTCGCGCTCGGCGGCATCAAGTATTTCTACACGACGAAGATGACGTGGTCGCAGATCACGAAGTTTCCCTACAACAGCTTCGTGTGGCGCGGCCACGATGGCAGCGAAGTGCTCGCGCACCTCTGCACCACCGGTTACAACGGCATGGTCGAACTCGACAACCTCGTGACCGCGATGCGCGATCATCGCCAGGCCGACGTCCATCCGGAGCTGCTGCTACCCACCGGTTTCGGCGACGGCGGCGGCGGTCTTACCGAGGCGATGTGCGAACGCGCGCGCCGCCTGCAAAACCTCGCCGGCGCGCCGCGTACGCAGTGGACCACCAGCGAAGCCTTTTTCGATCGCTTGCAGCACGCGCGCAGTCGCCTACCGGTGTATCAAGGCGAGCTGTACCTCGAATACCATCGCGGCACCTACACCACGCAGTCGGAATTCAAGCGGCGCTACCGCGCGGCGGAAACCGCGTTGCAAGCGCACGAGGCGGTGCGCGTTGTGCAAAGCGGCAAGCCGCTCGATGCAAACGCATGGTTGCGGGTGTTGTTCGCGCAGTTTCACGACGCGCTCCCCGGCAGCTCGATCGGGTTGGTGTATCAGCAGCTCAATGCCGAACTCGACGCCATTGCGCAGCGCGAACTGCGCGCCGCCGCGAGCGAGTTGCGCGGACCTGGCCGGAGCCGAGCGCCATTCGTCTTCAACCCCTTGCCCATTGCGCGCTCCGTGGTGGTCGAGTTGCCGGTGCGCGGCAAGGCGCCGCGACTCGCGGCGTTGGACCTGCCGGCACTCGGCAGCGCTCGGCTACGCGACAGCCGCCGCAATGAGCCCATGCGCGAAGTTTCGTCAACCATGCTCGACAACGGGATCGTGCGCGCAGAGTTCGATCGCAATGGACAACTCCGCGGGCTGGCGATCGCCGGCCGCGCGCTCGCATTCGAAGGGACCGCGGGTTTCGCGCTATACGACGATTCACCCGCCAACTTCGACGCCTGGGACATCGATCATTACACTCTCGCAACCGGCAAGCGGGTCGCGACCGCGCTCAAGCTCGCCGTCGTCGAGCATGGCCCGGTGCGCGTGCGGCTGCGTGGCGATGCGACCATCGGCGAGAAGAGCCGCGTACAAATCGACTACATCGTTGAGGCCGGCAGTCGGCACCTACGCGTCGAGATGCGCATCGACTGGCGTGAGTCGCATCGGCTGCTCAAGTATCACGTGCCGACTGCGTATCGCGGCCGCTGGGCGCGCTTCGGTTGTCCGTTCGGCTCGATTCAGCGCCCGCAGCTCCCGGGCGTGCCCGCGGACGAAGCGATGTGGGAAGTGCCCGGCAGCCGCTGGGCGGCGGTGACGCACGAAGATGGCAACGGGCTTGCGCTGCTCACCGAAGCGAAGTTCGGCTTCTCGTGTCGCGACGGCGATCTCGCCGTGTCGCTGTTACGCAGTCCGAAGCTGCCCGACCCCAGCGCCGACATGGGCGAGCATCACCTCCGCTTCGCCATCGGCCGTCACGAAGCAGCGACGAACGAACGCGTGTTGAGCACGGCGGCGGCCGCCGACGCGCTGTTCGCGCCGGTGCTCCTTGCCGCCGGCGACTCGTTGCCCGCCGCGCCGCTCGCGTTGGAGAATCTCGGCACGCTGGTGCCGAGTTGGGTGACGCCGTGCGAGACCGGTACCGGCTTCGTTCTGCGTTTGCACGAAACCAACGGCAGCGCCGGCACCGCTCGTCTGCGCCTCGCGAAAGCGGCGCGTTCGGTCGAGCTGGTCGATTTCCTCGAAGCCCGCATCGGGCGGCCGCAGCGAATCGATGCGCGCACGTTCGATCTGCCGTATCAACCGTATCAAGTGCTGAGCGTGCGGGTGCGCTGAGCCCGAGTTCCAACCTCCGTGGAACCACGCTTGCGCGTCGGCGCGCGCTGACATATCTCGCCGGCGCTATGGGCTTGATGAACCGCGAAGCGATGGTCGTGCGGCTGGTGACGCTCGCCGGGCGCGTGGTGCGACTCGAACCGCTGTCACTGGACCACCATGCTCACCTCAGCGCAGTTGCTCTGGACGAAAACATCTGGCGCTTCAATCCGTCGCAAGTCTTGCGCACGCCAGACGACGTGCGCCGCTACATCGAGCTGGCGCTGCAACAACAGGCTAAAGGCGAGTCGTTGCCGTTCGCCACGATCGACATCGCGTCGGGTCACGCAGTGGGCAGCACCCGCTTCTCCGGCTTTGACGTCGCCAATCGGCGCGTCGAGATCGGCCACACCTGGATCGCGCCGCGCTGGCAGCGCTCCGCCGTTAACACCGAGGCGAAGTATCTAATGCTGCGCCATGCGTTCGAAACCTGGGGATGCATTCGCGTCGAGTTCAAGACCGATTCGCTCAACGAGAAGTCGCGCAACGCTATCCTGCGCATCGGCGCCACGCAGGAAGGTATCTTCCGCAATCACATGGTCACTCACAGCGGACGCCTGCGGCACTCGGTCTATTTCAGCATCATCGATGCCGAGTGGCCTGAAGTGAAGCGGGATCTCGAAAGCAAGTTGGCGCATTCAACTCCCTCGTCCGCTTGAGGCTGTCGATTTTCTCTGAGCGTAGGGGCGATGCATGCATCGCCCTCCGATTTCTCCACCGCAGGCACGTCACTTCGCGGGCGACGCATGCGTCGCCCCTACAAGAAAGGGCACTTAACCTTCCAATGCCTGCTTGATGTTGGCCAAGTATTGCTTGGCGGCATCCGCGGCTTCCTTCTCGACGAACGAGCGAATCAAACTTTGCAACAAACGCGGCACCGGCGTGTCCGGGGCGAGCGTCTGACGCAGCGAAATCTTGGTCGCGTCCGCCGCACTCGCCTTGAGCTTGAGGACGCCGCTGACATCAGTGTTGTCGCCCTTCGCCGCCGTGCCCTCGAAGCGAATCTCGTCCTTGCCGTTCCCATCGTAGCGCGCGGTGTACTGTACGGTGAGGCTCACCGGGCCGGTCGAGCGTTCTTCGTAAAGGAACTTGTACGTGTCATCACCGACGCGCTTGCACGAATCGATGCCGGGGATGCACTCCGCCGATCCGGCGACATCCCAGAGATAGGCGTACACGCGCGCGAGCGGCACCTTGACGGTGACGGACCGTTCGACCTCGGTGGAAAACTTGGCCATCGCATTCTCCTTTCAGTCACCCCGTCGCCGGCAACGCGGCGAGATCGGGGAAGCGCTCAGAGCTCCAACGAAGCCATCGCCGGCGCCTCCACCCCCACGGCACGCGCCCGTGGCGCCAGCGCGCCTTTCAATCCGAACGCCACCAGCGCGACGCCGATCCACGCAAACAGACTGTTCCACACATCCGGTACCGCGTAGGTGTGGTAGAGATCGTACAAGTACGCTGTGAACAGCGGCGCACTCGCCGCGGCGACGTCGTAGGCGATCTTGTACGAGCCCAGAATTTTTCCGAGATTGCTACGACCGAAGTAGTGCACCGACATGATCGCCATCGACGGCAGTAGCCCGCCGTAACCGATGCCGACGATCGCCAGGCACGGCACCAGCAACTCGCGATGCGTCGAAACCAGCAACAGCAGCGGATAGCCAAGCGCGATCAGCGCGAAATGAATCAGCACCATCCGGCGCTTGTCGAAGCGGTCACACAGCCAGCCGAAGCTGATGCGTGAGCACGCCGAGATGAGGAAGAACACGCTCTTGTAGTCGGCGGCCTGAATCGGCGCATAGCCCAGCTCTTTCAGATGCACGAGGATGTGTTTGTTGTACGAGTAGCACGGCATACCGCCGAGAAAGACCGCGGCGCCGAAGATCCAGAACGTCGAGGTGCGCAGCGCCTGGCGCAGCGTATAGTCGGCCGCGCGCGCCGCGGTGGCGGCGGCGTGACTGAGCGCGCCTTGCGCTTGCAAACCCATCGACTCCGGCCGATCGCGAATGACAGTCAACACCACCACCATCGGCGGCGCGAACGCGGCGAGGCTGATCCACGTGAACGCCGTGCGCCAATCGCTGGTTTCGATGAAGCGCGTGATCACCGGCGGCGCGATCGCCGCCCCCAGCGCGGTCGCCGCCAGGATGATCCCATTCACCAAGCCGACGCGATGGTGGAACCAGCGCGACACCAGCACCTGATTCGGCAGGATCGTCACCCCCGACATCCCGAGACCGATGAAGAACGACGCGGTGAGATACTCCGCCGGCGTGTGCACGCGCGAGAACAGATACAGGGCGACAGACTGGATGATGATACCGGCGACGAACACGATGCGGATCGGATAGCGATCGATGAGGAACCCGGTGAGAGGCCCCATCGCGCCGACGGTCGCGATGATGATCGAGGTCGGCGCAAACACCGTCGTGCGCGACCAATCGGGAAACGTATCGACGATGTACGGATAGACGGTGGTGATGGCGAACACGCCGAAGCCGAGCCCGAACAGCTCGATCACCACGCAGGCGGCGAGGATGTACCAGCCGTAGAAGATGCGGTGAGGGCGCGGCGTCATCGCCCCGCCTCATGGCACATGGTGGAACCGGCTTCCAGCCTGTGGGGAGCGATGCCGCTGGGCCGGCGTGCCACTATGCGTGCATCACCGTCGCGAGCATCATCGCTAGCATCATGGGCAGCGGCTTCAGTTCGCGCTTCAACGGATCGAGAGACAACCCGACCGCTTCGAGTGTAAAGGCGCCGAGCAACAGGCTGTCGCCCTTCTCGCCGAAGATGACGTCGGCGCCTCCGATGCGCTCGCGATACTTGAAAAGGGCGACTCCCTTCTTGCGCACGATCTTGGAGCCGTCCGCCAACCGGAACTCTTGCTTGTTGATCGGCTTGATGCCCAGCCGCTTCAAGATGCGCGCGGGCACCACCGAATACACCGCACCGGAGTCGATCAGAAAGTCTAGCTTCTCGGTTACCCGCGGCTTGGCGGGGTTGCCAACTTCCACTTCCAAAACCGTCAAGCCCATTGCGTTCTCCCGTCTGCGGGATGATCGCGTGTCAGCGAGGAAAGCGCAACCACGCGGCGCTGCGTCGGCGGGCACCTCAAAATGGTGACAAGATGACGAGGGGGATCTGACGCTTCGTCTTCGCTTGATACGCGTCGTACCGGTTGCTGTTGTTCTGGTTGACGAGCGGCCACAGCCGGGCGCGTTCCTGACTGTCGGCAACGCGTGCTCGCATGCGCGAGCGTTGCCGCCCGATCTGCACGCCGACCTCGGGATGGTCCTGAATGTTAAGCAACCAGCGCGGCGGTTTGTCGCTGCCTCCGCGCGACGCGACCACCACCAGCTCGTCCCCGTCCTTCAGGTAGACGAGTGCCGCCGTGCGCTCTTGTGCGGTCTTGCGGCCGGTCGTGCGCAGCAGCAGGACCGGTAGGCCACCCAGCCACGTGAAACGCCCGTCGGTTTTCTCGAACAGCCATTGATAGGCCGACAACGGATCCCTGACCAGGGCGACACTCGAGACCACGAGAATGCCGACCATCGCGCCGGTGATGAGCAAGAACACACTCCGCTTCCGTCCTCGATTCATCGTGCGACCTCACGCAGACCGAACACTCTATCGCTCCGTCGACACGATCATCGTCGCCGCGGCGCTCCACGTGCCGCCGGTGCCGTGGCAGATCGCCGTCTTCGCGTTCGCCACTTGGCGCGGGCCGCACTCGACGCGCAGTTGGCGCACAGCTTCGATGATGGTGAAGATGCCGTACATCCCGGTGTGCGTGTACGACAGGCCGCCGCCGTTGGTGTTCATCGGAAAGTCACCACCCGGCGCGGTGCGCTGGCCGGACACGAACGCACCGCTCTCGCCCGGTTTGCAGAAGCCGAGTTCTTCGAGCGCGAGCATCGGCACGATGGTAAAGGCATCGTAGAACTCGGCGACGTCGATGTCGGCTTGCTTCACTCCCGACATGCGAAACGCGCGCTCGCCGGAGATGCGCGCCGCGTCCCAACTGACGAACGACGGCATCTGGCTGACCATCATGTGCGTAGCGCACTCGCCGGTGCCGAGGACGTACACTGGCTTCGTCTTTAGATCGCGCGCCCGCTCGGCCGAGGTGACGATCACCGCGCCGCCCGCGTCGGTCACCAAGCAGCAATCGAGCAGGTGGAACGGCCAGCAGATCATGCGCGAATTGAGCACGTCGTCGATGGTGAGCGGATCGCGCGCGAACGCCTTGGGATTCAGCGCCGCCCACTTGCGAGTGGCGACGGCGACCTCGGCAAGTTGCTCGCTCGTCGTGCCGTAGGTGTGCATGTGGCGGGTGGCGAGAAACCCGTAGCCGGTCGCGGGGCCCGAGGTGCCGTAGGGCAACTCGAACTGATTGTTGGTCGAGTCGTCGCCCCAACGCGGCGCCGGCATGGCGATGCGCGAGTACCCGCTCTCGCCGTGGGTGATCAGCGCGACCTCGCACAGCCCGGCATTGATCGCCGCCATCGCGTGTTCGACGTGGAGAATGAACGAGCAACCGCCGACTTGCGTCCCACCGATGAAGCGCGGGCGAATTCCGAGATACTCGGGCACATCGTTGGCCATGTTGCGCCCGGAGGTGAACACCGCGTCGATGTCGCTCTTCTTGAGTCCGGCATCGGCCAGCGCGTTGTGCGTCGCTTCCATGTGAAGCTGCAGCGACGACTTGTGCGGCAGCCGCCCGAGTTCATCCGATTCGGCGGCGCCGACGATGGCGACGCTGCCGCGCAACTTCGTGATGTCGGCACTCATCGAGTCACCGGCTTGAAACTTGGGGTCACCGGCTTGAACTTGGGCAACGTGATCTCGTCAGTGATGTCCTCGAACACCACTTCCACCGGCATGTCGCAGCGGAGCAGCATTGGGTCTGGTTCGACGCCGACGATGTTGCTCATCATCTTCACGCCTTCATCGAGCTCGACGATGCCGATGACAAATGGCCCGGTGGCCGGAAAGCCGCGCGGCGCGCGGTGATTGATGACAAAGCTGTGGAGTTTGCCGCGACCGCTCACCGCAACCCACGCGACGTTGCGCGACAGGCAGTGCGGACACAGCGGACGCGGATAGAAGTAGTGCCGCGCGCAATCGCCGCAGCGCTGGATCTTCAGCGTATGTTGCTTGGTCGCATCCCAGAACGGTTGAGTTTCCGGCGTGGGCTTCGGAACGGGTCCAGTGTAGGTGTCGGCCATAACGAGTCGCGCCGTTATAGGAACGGGTCGGCGGTGGGTCAAGGCGGGCGACGTGAGGGAAGGTCACCCGATGGACGTGGCCTCGTCGAAGCTCGAAGCGAGGGAAAACCGAGGCGCGGTTTTCCCTCGCGCTCCCTTTCGCTTTCGCTGCGCTCCGCCATGGGCCACGGCGTTGTGAGCCGGCCTCACGCGAGCGATGCCGCCCAGCCGCATCGACCTAAAGATACCAATGCTGCGCTGCCCAGCGCACAGGTCGGCCTCTGGAGATGTGGTGCGATCATCGGCGCTTTCGTCGACCGGTTGTCTCTCCGCTCTTGCGCCGGGCATCCGACTCCATGGCTTACGAGAAGTAGGTCCCCGTCAGCCGAAATTCCCGCCGAGGCAATCGCCTGCAGAACAGCAGCGCATCATTGGCGGGGGCGCCCACGGTGGAATCACCGAGGTAGACGCGCGAGGCCGACTCACAGTGACGCGCCCCATTTGCCCGGCGCGTCCGCGCGAAAGAGGAGCCCGAGGAGAAAACCGCGCTCGGTTTTCTCCTCGGAGGGGCGCAGGGGCGAAGCCCCGCATCCGGGGTCGTGCTGACCCGCCTCCAGTGGCAGCGCCGCTTGACAAACAAATGTTCGTTCGCGCAAATGGCGGCCCCAACGTTTGCGAAACTCATCGAGGCATCCCGTCATGGACTTTTCCTTCGCCGAGAAAGATCTGGCCTTCGCCGCCGAGGCGCGCGCGTGGCTAGAGGCCAACGTGCCGCCCGCGTGGCGCCGCGACCACGCGTGGACACGCGCAGAAGACCCAATGTGGTTGACGATCGCGCGCGAGTGGCAACGCAAACTGTTCGATGGCGGCTGGGCTGCTATCTCGTGGCCGCGCGACCTCGGCGGGCGGGGCGCCACCGTCATCGAGCGCTGGTTGTTCGAAGAGGAACTCGATCGCATCGGCGCGCCGCGCCCGATCGCCAGCAGCGGCGCCGTCGATCTAATCGGTTCCGCATTGCTCAAGCACGGCACCGACGCGCAGCAGCGCCGCTTCATTCGCCCACTGCTCGCCGCCGACGATCTCTGGTGTCAGGGCTTCTCCGAGCCGGGGGCTGGGTCCGACCTCGCCGGCTTGCGTACGCGCGGCGAACGCGATGGCGATCAGTTCGTCGTCAATGGCCAGAAGGTGTGGACCAGTCACGCCGACATCGCCGACTGGTGCTTCCTGCTCTGCCGCACCGAATTGGATCAGCCCAAGCACAAAGGCATCAGCCTGTTGCTGGTCGACATGAAGACGCCCGGCATCAGCGTGCGTCCACTCAAGCAAGCCACCGGCGACGCGGAGTTCTCGGAAGTGTTCTTCGACAACGTGCGAGTGCCGGCCGATCTGATGATCGGCGCGCCCGGCGCCGGCTGGCAAATCGCGATGGGCATCCTCGCGCACGAGCGCGGGCCGGTGTGGACCTTCACCTTCCAGCGCAGGATCCGTCGCAGTCTCGAACACCTCGTCCGCATCGCGCGCCACCAGGGCAACGGACTCGGCGACGCGCTCACGCGGCAACGATTGGCGCAGGCGCACATCGAAGTCGAGTTGTTGCGGCTGGTCGGCTATCGCAGCCTGACGCGCCTGCTCCGCACCGGTCAGCCCGGCGTGGAGAGCTCGATCGAAAAAATCCTCGGCAGCGAGACCGATCAGCGGTTGCAAGAACTCGCGATGGCGGTGCTCGGCCCCTACGGCAGCATAGGCGACGATCCGCGCGATCTCGATGCGCTCGCCATCGAGCGCGACTATCTCTACTCGCGCTCCGAAACCATCATGGGCGGCACCTCGGAGATTCAACGCAACGTCATCGCCCAGCGCATGCTCGGATTGCCACGCTAGGCACGCCGTCCTTGCAATGCTCCTTCACCCGTAGGGGCGACGCATGCGCCGCCCTCCGTGCTTCAACGATTCGGACCGGACTGGCGAAGGCTGACTCTCGCCGCAATCAGCTGGCGTCGGGCACCGCGAACCTGCTACACGCACCGCATGGATCTGCCGGTGATTGGCCAGCCCGCGCCCGATGCGACGTTCACCCGTCACGATGGCGAGGCGGTGTATCTCTCCGATTTCTGGCGCGCGCAGACCACAGTCTTCATTTTTCTGCGCCACTTCGGTTGACCCGTGTGCAAGCAGCATCTCGTCGAGATGCAGCGCGAGTACACCGCGATCCGCGCCCGCGGCGCCGAGGTCGTCGCCATCGGCCAAGGCACGACGGCACAAGCCGAACGCTTCTGCGGACAACTCGGCGTCAGCTATCCGTGTCTCGGCGATCCCGGGAAGGAGAGCTACCAATCGTTCGGCCTGCCGCGCGCTGGGTGGAGGGAAATTCTCATCGATCCCATCTTCGCCGGTAATCAAGCCGTACGTGAAGGCTACAAGGTCAGCATCCGCGGCTCGTTGCTGCGATCCTCCGACTGGTTCCAACTCCCCGGGCTCGCCATCATCGATCGCGCCGGAGTGCTGCGCTATCTCCATCGCTCAAAGCATTCGGGCGACTTGCCGGCGACGACCGACGTGTTGCTCGCGCTCGATTCGCTCTCATCCTAACCCGTCATGTCCGGATTTGAGCGGCGAGATCATGGTTGTCGCACCGACGGCACCCAGGTACGATCCGCTCACGCATTGAAGAGGAGGACCGCACAGTGTTTGTCGTCACCAATCGCATTCCCGTTTCCGCCGGCCATGAGGCCGATTTCGAAAATCGATTCCGTCATCGCGCCCATCTGATCGATCAGTCGCCGGGATTCATCAAGAACCTGGTGATGCGTCCGGTGCAGCGTCGTTTCAGTCACGCCAGCGGCCAGTGGGAGGAATCCAAGGAGCAAGGCTACTACCTGGTGCAAACCTACTGGGAGAGCGAGCACGCGTTCTGGGATTGGACCAAGAGCGAATCGTTCCGCACGGCGCACAGTAACCGGCCGCCGGCCGAGATGTTCGCCGGCCCCAACGTGCTGGAGATTCATGAGGTGGTGTTTTCTACGGAGGGATAGGCTGTTACGGTGTTACGGTGTTGGCTGCTAGTCGGACTACTGGGATCGCTAACGACGCCGGCTCAATCTGTGGCAGTGGCCGACCTCCCTGCCGTAGATCCGGCACGATTGGAGAAGCATGTGCGCACCCTGGCGCGGGAGTACTTCCCGCGCGATGCGCGACATCCAGGCAACCTCGACCGAACGGCAGTGTACATCCGGTCTGAATTTGAGCAGGCGCAGGCCCTTGTCTCCGAGCAAGCCTACGACGTAGACGATACGATCTACCGCAACGTGATCGCCGTCTTCGGCCCGGAGTCCACTGACCGCATCGTCATCGGCGCGCACTACGATGCCGCAGGTCCACTGCCTGGCGCGGACGACAATGCCAGTGGTGTCGCGGGACTGATTGAACTGGCGCATCTGCTCGGGCGCGTTCACTTGCCGAGGCGCGTCGAGTTGGTCGCCTACTCGCTCGAAGAGCCGCCGTTCTTTCGCACCGAACATATGGGCAGCACGATGCATGCCTCGGCGCTCAAGAGCGAAGGGGTTCGTGTGCGCCTGATGATCTCGCTCGAGATGATTGGTTACTTCAGCGACGCGCCGAACAGCCAAGAGTATCCCCTCGCTCTGATGCGCCCGTTTTATCCGTCGCGAGGCGACTTCGTTGCGGTGGTCGGCACACTAGGCGAGTTTTTCACGGTTCGCCGGATGCGGAACGCGATGCGAGCGGCCACGGTGCTGCCGGTCGAATGGCTCAGCGCGCCGCGAGTACTCAGTGATATCGACCTCTCCGACCAGATGAACTACTGGGAAGCGGGCTACGACGCGTTGATGGTGACCGATACCTCATTCTACCGGAACAAGCGCTACCATACTCCGGCCGACACACCGGAGACGCTCGACTACCGCCGCATGGCGCTGGTGGTGGTGGGCGTCTATTCTGCGGTTGTCGAGTTCGCTGAGTAACGCGACGTCTTCACGCTCGAACCCTTGGCCCTCGATCCCGCTCACCCTTGGTCGTCCGAACCCTCGAACCCTTGATCCCCTGAACCCTCGAACCTTTGGTCTTCGGGCACGCGCGCCCGATCTGCTGCAGAAGATCCCACATGTGGTAGAGCTCGGGATACACTAGCGGTTTGCCGCTGGTCATCAACGCGACCGCAGCCTGTCGCTCGGGATCGGCCCACGCCACGATGTTGGTGAAACCGAGATGGCCGAACGCGTAGCGGGTGTCGGAACCGAACGGGCTGAACCACTCGCCGCCAAGCATGAAGCCCATGCCGTAGCGGAACGGCAGGCCGAGCGTGAAATCGATCTCGAGGTACGACTGCTCACCGGTGGCACGGCGAATCGTGCGCGGCTCGAAGATGCGCACGCCGTTGAGCTCGCCGCCGTTGAGCAGCAGTTGATAGAAGCTGCTCAGGTCGCTGGCGGTCGCGATGATGTTGCCCGACGGCACGATGCCGATCAGGAAGCGCGGATCGTTCGCCAAGTCGGCGATGGCGGTGAACGGCACCCCCAGCGCGCGATTGAGCACGGTGGAGAGGGGCGGTAACGCGGGCGGACCGGTGAAGTAGTTGCGCGCCACCCGCGCGACGTCGGATTTGCGGACACCGTAGCTGAGCCAGCGCAACCCGAGCGGACGGCGGATCTCTTCGTCGAGCAGCGTCCGCACGGTCTTGCCGGTGACGCGGCGGACGACCTCGCCGAGCGCGAAGCCGCCGGTGATGGCGTGGTAGGCGAGCTGTCGCCCCGGTCGCGATGTCGGTTCCGCCGCGCATAGCAGCGCTACGATGCGGTCCCAGTCCGCGAGCAGATCGAGATCCATCGCTTCGGGCGGCAGGTTGGGAATGCCGGCGCGATGGGCGAGGACGTGGCGGATGGTGATCCATTGCTTGCCGTGCGTGCCGAACTCCGGGATGTACTCGCACACCGGATCGTCGAGCCGGATCAGGTTGCGCTGATCGAGCAAGTGAATCAGCATCGCGGTGATCGCCTTCGACGCTGAGAACACGTTGAATGGCGTCACCGGCGTCGCGAGGATCTTCGGCGCCTCGGGCTGATCGTGCGGCCCGTTGCCCGACGCGTGACCGATGGCGCGATCGATCAGCACCGCGCCACGGTGGCGCACGCACAACTGAATCGCCGGGTGCAAACCGCTCTGGTAGAGCTTCTCCACCGCGCCCCAAATGCCCGCAACCGCCGCGGGCTTCACGCCGACATCGCGCGGCTCCACCTCCGCTTGGCGATTGATCGCGGTCACCGACTCGAGCGAGGCGGGCACGCGGCAGGCGGTGACAAAGGGGAGACGCATTGCGGCACGTTTCGGAAGTCAACGCAGAGGCGCAGAGGCGCGGAGACGCAGGGAGAAATGGCGTTCGGTGAAGTTCACGTTTGACCCGTTCCGTCCACTTTCAATATCAGGCCAACGGCCGGGCGAGAAGAACAGTTTCACTGACTGCGATCATGTTTGCCTGAGTGCCCCGGCTTCGCACAAGAAGGCCCTCGATACGATCGCTTCGCGATCTACTCGGGCAAACGGATCTTGGGGTATCGCGAAAGAATATCCGCTTCTCCGAATAGCAGGGCCGAGTAGCACCGTCAGGCGTTTGCACGCCGTCTGTCGGAAAGAGACTTGTGGCTTCCTATATCGCTAGGGCGGGCGGCCCCGCCCGCTAGCGCCGACCCACCACCCAGAAGGAAAACCGCTTCCTCGAGTAGCAGACCGAGTAGACGCCCAAGGCGTCGTATCGAGGACAGCGTATCGAGGGGCCAAGTGTGCGCTGCCGCTCTTCCCGTAGCCGCGCGGAGATGGCAAGGTGCAGCGCGAGATTTCCGCTGGAGGATCATTTCTATGACGTGGCTGTTTCTGTTCGTGAGCCTGATCGGCGCCTGGCTTACTTACAACGCATATCGCCCCACGTTCGCGCCGCCGCGGCGCGCGACGATCAGTTTTTTTGCCGGCTGGCTAACCACCGAGCTGGCGTTGCACCACATCGCGTGGCAGCTCGTGATGACGCTGATCTTCATCCGTGTCGGCGCGCTCGCGGCGTGGCCCGGAAAACTGGGAATGCTGGTGACGTTGATTTCGTGGGCTGGGCTCTGGCGCTGCTACTGGCGCGCCAGCGAGACTGAAGGCGTCGTCGAACGCGCGCTGTGCGACAGACTCGGCGCCGGCTACCGCGCCGAGATTGCGCCCACCATCAGCGCCCAGTTCGCGCCCGCGGTCGATTGGAAACAGATTCTCCTGCCGTTTCCGCAGCGCCACCCGGAAGTCGAACGCATCCGTGACATTCAATTCACTCGCGCCGCCGGCATCAATCTCAAACTCGATGTCTATCGCCATCGCTCACGACGGACCGATTGTCCGACGTTGCTGCAGATCCACGGCGGCGGTTGGGTGATCGGCAGCAAGAACGAGCAAGGCCTGCCGCTGATGCTGCAGATGGCCGCGCGCGGCTGGGTCTGCGTCAGCGCCGACTATCGGCTCAGCCCGCATGCGACGTTTCCCGAACATCTCATCGATTTGAAGCGGGCGATCCAATGGATCCGCGAGCACGGCGCGGAGTACGGCGCCAACCCCGACTTCATCGTCGTCACCGGCGGCTCGGCGGGCGGCCACTTGGCCGCGCTGGTCGCGCTGACCGCCAACGATCCCGAGTACCAGCCCGGGTTCGAGTTGATCGACACGTCGGTGCAGGGCTGCGTGCCGTTCTACGGCGTCTACGACTTCACCGATCGCCATGGTGTGTCACACCACGACGCCTTGGCGGAGCTGTTGGAGCAACGGGTCATGAAGGCGTCGCTTTCCGAGGCGCCCGCGGCGTACGAGAAGGCGTCGCCGATGAGTCGCGTCCACGCCGACGCGCCGCCGTTCTTCCTTCTCCATGGCGATCTCGACACCTTGGTCCCCGTCGCCGAAGCGCGCCACTTCGTCGAGACCTTGCGCGCCCACACGCGCGCGCCGGTGGCGTACGCCGAGATTCCCGGCGCACAGCACGCCTTCGAATTGTTCCCGTCGCTGCGCACCGCCTTCGCCATCCACGGCGTCGAGCGGTTTCTCTCGTACGTGTACAGCAAGCATCTGCAGTCGCAGCGAGCGGACGATCGCGGCGCGGACATGCGCTCCGCGGCCGGATGAAGAAGTTCACCACAGAAACACGGAGACGCCGAGAAGAAGGAAGAATCGAGTTGGAACCGCAATGTTCCTGAAATCCGAAAATTCGAACCTTCCGTTATTCTCCTCAGCCATTCTCTGCGTCTGCCATGGTTCGGTTTGTCAAGGGGCGGGATGAAAGCCACACCTCTTCTCTGCGGGGGCGGCGGGGTGGTGGTCCGCGCGCAGCCGCACCGGGCCACTGGCGTTGATGGTTGTCTCCCGGTGAACCTCCC